>JBEVIJ010000162.1:0-17033 GCA_040510745.1 Xanthobacteraceae bacterium | reverse complement strand
GATCTCCCGGTACGCCCAGTCGAGGTAGTAGTTCGGCGAGCCTTCGTTCCGCCGGTCCACGGATTTCGCGGGCGTCCTGCGTGCGCCGAACACCTGGCCTTCGGTCATGAAGTTCGCTTCGACCAGGTTGTCGAGCACGGTCGAGGCGCGGGCGCGCGCGGCGGCGAGGTTGATGTGCGGCGCGAATTTCGCCGGCGCCTTGAACAGGCCGGCCAGCATCGCGGACTCCGCGAGCGTCACATCCGTCGCCGACTTGTTAAAATAGAACTGCGCTGCGGCGTCCACGCCGAACGCGCCGCCGCCGAGATAGGCGCGGTCGAGATAGAGCTTGAGGATCTCATTCTTGGTGAGCCGCGTCTCCAGCCAGATCGCCAGGAACGCCTCCTTGATCTTGCGCTCGATGGTGCGCTCGTTCGACAGGAACAGGTTCTTGGCGAGCTGCTGGGTGATCGAGGAGCCGCCCTGCACCACGCCGCCGGCGCGCGCGTTCGACATCAGCGCGCGGAACGTGCCGGACGGGTCGATGCCGAAGTGCTCGTAGAAGCGGCGGTCTTCGGTGGCCAGCGTCGCCTTGATCAAGTGGTCGGGAAACTCGTCGAGCGGGATCGAGTCGTTGTGCTTGATGCCGCGCGAGCCCACCTCGTTGCCGTAGCGGTCGAGGAAGGTGACGGCGAGCTCGGACTTCTTCAGCCAGTCCTCGTCGGAGGTCTCGCGGAACGCCGGGATCGCCAGCGCCAGCATGACGACGAGGCCGCCGGCGCCCATGGTGGCGGCTTCCGACAGCGGCTCGACGAACACCCAGCGCCGCCAGCCGGCGACGTGGAAGCGGTCCATGGCGGCGGAGAAGCGCTCCCACGCCTCGCGAAGCTGGCGCCCGGCCGCGAACAGGCTGGAATCGATGCGCGCGTCGGCGCCCATGAAGAAGCGGCCGAGCTTCGGCTTCCACTGCTTCTTCGGATCTTCGGGGTAGAGGTCGCGCATCGAGGTCCAGGCAAACAGGAAAGCGGTCCCGGACGGCCCTCCGGAACCTTCACCTTTGGGTAACTTTTAGCCGATCCTGGGGCAGGGGGCCATGATGCGATCGGCAAAAGGTGAACGGAAAATTCGGGGAAATCGGCGGATTTGAGCGGGCTCGCCGGGGCGGCTGCCTTATTTGCCTGCCCGAGGCCGCCCTAATCCCCAGACCCCGTCATGCCCGGCCTTGTGCCGGGCATTCACGCCTTAATATGTCTCGGCAAGGCGCGGATGGCCGGGACAAGCCCGGCCATGACGTCTAGAGAGACCCATGGCCTTCTTCAAGCGCAAGCCCGCGCCCAAAGCCCAGGTTCAGAATGAGGTGGACGACCGCCCGTTCTGGAAACGCAAGACCATGCGCGAGATGACCAGCGAGGAATGGGAGAGCCTGTGCGACGGCTGCGGCCGCTGCTGCCTGAACAAGCTGATTGAGGAGGAGACCGACAAGCTCTACTACACCGACGTCGGCTGCCGGCTGCTCGACGGCGAGAGCTGCCGCTGCAAGGACTACAAGAACCGCGCCGCCAAGGTCGACGACTGCGTCGCGCTCTCGACCCGCAACATCAACCGCATCAACTGGCTGCCGCCGACCTGCGGCTACAAGCTCGTCGCCGCGGGCAAGGATCTCTACTGGTGGCACCCGCTGGTGTCGGGCGACCCCGAGACAGTGCACCAGGCCGGCGTCTCGATCCGCGGCAAGATGTCGGCGACCGAAAAGACGGTGCCCGACGACAAGCTCGACGAGTACATCGTGAGCTGGCCGATGAAATGGCCGAAGGGGAGCAGGGGGTAGGCGCTAGACTCCTTACGGCCGGACCGGAATCTCCTCCAAGTTTCAGTGATGCCGGGACATTGAGAGTGACAGCGTTCGCGCCAATTGCTTTACATGTATAGCAATTGGAGAACGCCATGCTCGCCCTTCGCCTTCCGCCAGACATCGAAAAGCGCCTTGACGCGCTCGCCAAGAAAACGGGCCGGACCAAGAGCTTCTATGCCCGCGAGGCCATCCTGCGGCAGATCGAGGACATCGAAGATGATTATCTGGCCCGACGCCGGCTGGCCCGCGGTGGAGCGCGCATCTCCCTGGAGAGCCTGGAACGCGAGCTTAAAGCTCCGGCGCGCTGATGGCACAACCGCCGTGGCGGGTCGAATTCGACCGCGACGCGGCGCGAGAACTGCGCAAGCTTGGCAGCGACGCTCAGCATTTGATCCTGCGCTATCTGCGTGAACGCATCGCGGTCGCCGGCGATCCGCGGCGCTTCGGGCATGCCCTGACCGGTGACCTGAAAGGGCTTTGGCGCTATCGCGTCGGCGATTATCGCATTGTCGCGTCAATCGAAGACAATCGCCTGGTGGTGCTGATCGTTACGATCGGCCATCGGCGCGAAATCTATCGCTGAGCGCATGGCCGCAGAGTGGCGAGAAGCATCTTCACCGCTATCTCGCGGAATTTGATTTCCGCTACAACAACCGTTCGGCCTTCGGCATCACCGAAACGCCCAATCCAAATACATTGCGGCCTGCCTGTTCATCTCGGATCGCTTGAGGACACGGCTACTCACCGCGGGAGTGGGGCCGCCGCCGAGTGTGCCTAAAGCCGACGCGCTGCTTCCATAGCGCCGTAGATTGCTCCCACAGCGTCGCGCGGCCCTCGCCATAGCGGCTGTCATAGTCAAAAAAAGCCGCAAGCCGCCGCGCTTATTTCGCGCGCGCGATTTCAACTTCCTCAGTTGCGGGCGGAGTCCCCGCTGTCGCTGCCCTGTCGGGCATTTTCTAGGGCCAGTCCCTTGACATAATTGTGAATAAAATCCTTTACACCGTAACGCTCCTCTGCTAGATGCCGCGCAGTCTCCCGAACTCCGCATCCACCCATGACACCCCGCCGCTCTTTGCGCGCGGACGCGCAGCGCCGCCTGCGCGCCGCCGCGCCGTTCATTCCGCCGCCGCCGCAGTTCACGCTGCCGCCTGCGCCGACCAAGCTGCAGCAGACCTCGCCGGCGCTCACCGACCGGGTGCGTTCGCTCTATGAGGCAGGCGCGATGCCGGTCGCCGAGATCGCGCGGCTCGCCGGCGTCAACGAGCGCACGCTTTATCGCTACGTCGAGCGCGGCGGCTGGCGGCGGCGCTATCCGGTGCGCGGCGCCGAGGCCGCGGCGGCCAATCGCGGCCGCAAGCGCGAGCCGCGGCCACCGCAGCCGAAGGGCGCGGGCGGGCGTTTCATTCCGCGCGACGAATGGGGCAGGGCGCAGCCGAGCGGCCTGAAGGCGCTCGATCTTCAAGGCGCGTCGCGGGCCGTCGCGGCCTGCGAGGTGGCGGGCGCGATGGCGAACGAGGCGTTCTCGCGCGCGGTCGCGCTGCATGACGCGGAGACGCAGGCGCGCATCTTTGCGCTGGTGATGCGTGCGCTGCGCGATCTCGCGGCGATGGTCGATGAGCCGGAGGATGCGGAGGTGAAACCGAGAAGGCGGCGCGGGTACGTGTGGAAGCCGGGGCTGGTGAGTCCGGTGAGGTGAGGGCGGTGTTTCGCACATTCTTCGGTGTCATCGCCCGCGCAAGCGGGCGATCCAGCAACCACCGATCTCACAGCAATCGCAAACGCTGCGGCGTACTGGATGCTCCGCTTTCGCGGAGCATGACAGCCGTCATTGCGGCTGCATGCCTTTGCTGCGGCTGCGCCCATTGATCTGGCGGCATTCCATTGCAATGGTGCCCCAGCAATGGCCTACAAAATCCCCGAAGAAACGCCGCACGCGCCGGCACATGAGCCGGCTCCGAGCCCGCCGCTCGACCACGCCGCGATCCGCGCCATCGTGGTCGGCATCATGCTGGCGGCGTTCCTGTCGGCGCTGGAGCAGACCATCGTCGCGCCGGCCTTGCCGACCATGGGCCGCGCGCTCGCCGACGCCGAGAACCTGTCGTGGGTGGTGACGGCGTATCTGCTCGCCGCCACCGCGGTGACGCCGCTGTTCGGCAAGCTGTCCGACATCCACGGCCGCCGCATCATGATGCTGATCGCGATCGTGATCTTCATCGCCGGCTCGGTGGTGTGCGCGCTGGCGCCCAGTATGGGCGTGCTGATTGCCGGCCGCGCGCTGCAAGGCGTCGGCGGCGGCGGCATCCTGCCGCTGGTCCACACCATCATCGGCGACCTGGTCGCGCCGCGCGAGCGCGCGCGCTACCAGGCCTACACCGCGGTGATGTTCATCGCGGCGTCGATCGTAGGCCCGCTGCTCGGCGGCATCCTGACCGACTATGTGCACTGGACGCTGATCTTCTGGATCAATCTGCCGCTCGGGCTGTTGGCATTGGTGCTGACGGATCGCTACCTGCGCCGGCTGCCGCGCAACGACCGGCCGCACACGCTCGACGTGACCGGCGCGGCGCTGATGCTGATGGCGGCGCTGTCGCTGATGCTGGCGATGAACTGGGGCGGCACGCGGTTTGCGTGGACCTCGCCCACGATCCTCGGGCTGGTTCTCGGCTCCGCGTTGTTGTGGCTCGCGTTTGCGATGCGGCTCTCCCGCGCGCCGGAGCCGTTCATTCCGTTGTCGGTGCTGCGCGAGCCGACCGTGACGGCGACGGTGATCGCCGGCTTCTTCTCGATCGGCGTGGTGATCGCGCTGTCGATCTTCCTGCCGCTCTATCTCGAGCTGGTGCTAGGGCTGTCGCCGTCCGGCTCCGGCATCGCGCTGATCGTGTTCCTCGCCGCGGCGACCGCGGGCTCGTTCATCGCCGGGCGACTGATGGCGCGCATGACGCACTACAAGCGCGTGCCGATCGGCGGCATGCTTTTGGGAATACTGATGCTGGTTGGGTTTGCGCTGAAGCCGGCGGGGCTGTCGCTCGCCGAGGTGGCGGCGCTGTTGGCGATCGGCGGCACCGGCTTGGGCGTGATGTATCCCGTCACCACCACGATCGTGCAGAACGTGGTCGAGCCGCACCAACTCGGCGTCGCGACCGGCGCGCTCAATTTCTTTCGGCTGCTCGGTGGCGCGATCATCGTCGCGGCGTTCGGCGCGATCGTGGTCGGCGGCGCCGGCGCCGCGGGGCAGGGGCTGACACTCGAGGTGCTGTCGGGCGCCGCACGTTCGGGCGTCGATCTTGCCGCGTCGTTCCGCTTCGCGTTCATCGCCGGTGCGGTGTTCCTCGCGCTCGGCCTGGCCGCGGTGCTGGCGATCGAGGAGCGGCCGTTGCGCGGCGCGGAAGCAATGGGAACCGCGCCGGCGGAATGAGCAGCACGCTCATAGCTGCCCCGCATCCTTGCGCGTTGCATTTTGCTGCAATGCAGCGCAAAGCTTCGGCGAGCGTCGATGAGCTTTTTTCCCCGCATGAGAATCACGCGACCGCGCGTTCTGGCGCGCAAGAGGCGGCGAGACCGCCGCCGTGCTGAGCACGCTGCCGCGCGCAGCGCCGCCAGCACTCCGATCCAGCCGATGGCGAAGGTCAGTCACGCCGAGGTGCGCACCATTTTCTTCGGCCTGATGCTGGCGGCGCTGCTTGCCGCGCTCAACCAGACCATCATCGCCACCGCGTTGCCGACCATCGGCCGGTATTTTGCCGATTTCGAGAACCTGTCCTGGCTCGTCACCGCGTATCTGCTGACCTCGACCGCGGTCGCGCCGCTCTACGGCAAGCTGTCCGACATCCACGGCCGCCGCACCATGATGCTGGCGGCGATCGGACTGTTCATTGCGGGTTCCGTCATGTGCGGCGCCGCGACCGACATGACGATGCTGATCCTCGGCCGCGGCCTGCAGGGCATCGGCGGCGGCGGCATCCTGCCGCTCTGCCAGGCGGTGATCGCCGACGTGGTGGCGCCGCGCGAGCGCGGCCGCTACCAGGCCTACATGGGCGTGGTCTGGGTGACGTCGGGCGTCGGCGGGCCGGTGCTCGGCGGCGTGTTGGCCGAGCACGCGCACTGGTCGCTGATCTTCTGGCTCAACGTGCCGATGGGGATCGCGGCCGCGTTCCTCACCTACAAATACCTCGCGCGCATCCCGCGCCACGACCGCAAGCACAAGCTCGACCTGCTCGGCGCCATGCTGATGATGGCGTCGGCGATCCCGCTGCTGCTCGCCTTGACCTGGGGCGGCACGCGGTTCGAATGGCTGTCGCCGCAGATCCTCGGACTGATCGCGGTCTCGTTCGTGCTGTCGCTGGCGTTCGGCTGGCGGCTGGTGCGCGCGCCCGAGCCGTTCCTGCCGCTCGCCGTGCTGAACAATCCGGTGATGCGGATGGGCACCGCGTCGGCGTCGCTGTCGATGGGCGTGTCGATCGCGCTCACCATCTTTGTGCCGCTGTATTTCGAGGTGGTGCACGGGCTGAGCGCCAGCGAATCCGGCATCGCGCTGATTCCGCTCGCGCTCACCACGCCCGGCTCGCTGTTGTCCGGCCAGGCCATGCTGTACTGGAAGCGCTACAAGCGCGCGCCGGTGATCGGGCTTTGCCTTGCGCTGGTCGCGCTGGTGTTCCTGGTGTGGCGGCCGGACCTGCCGCTGCTCTACGTGACGCTGCTGCTGTGCGTGGTCGGCACCGCGATCGGCTTGGTCTATCCGATCACGACGGTGTCGATCCAGAACGCGGTGCCGCACCGCCAAGTCGGCGTCGCGATGGGCGCGCTCAACTTCTTCCGCTCGCTTGCCTCGGCCTTCGTGGTGGCGGTGATGGGCGCGATCCTGCTCGCCGGTCTTGGCGCGACGCCCGGCCGCGGCTCGGCGTCGGTGGTGGCGATCAGCATGAACTCGGCCGGCGTCGATGTGGCGTCGGTGTTCCGCTACGTCTTCCTCTCGGCGCTGATCTTCCTCGCGCTCAGCCTGGTGTTCCTGATCATGATGGAGGAGCGGCCGTTGCGCGGCACCACTGCAGAGGCGCCGACGCCTCCGCCGGAGTAGGCGGCGCAGCCTGCTGGATTGCGCCGGCAGGCCCGTCCGGCAGCCCGGCTGCCGCAGGCCGGCGGGGCCAGCGAGCCGCCACAATTGTGTGTGGAACCTCCGCCCGCCGCGCCGGTTATTGCACCGAAAGCGGGAAGAACTCACCATGCTCCAGTCCATCTCCACCAGGTTTATCGGCATCGTGCTCGCCGCCACGGTTGCGGCCGGGGTGGCGGGCTTGGTTGCCTCAATCGTTCCCGAGGCGCGTGCCGAATCGACGACAACGAGTGCGCAAGCTGGCTCCGCAATTGCGCAACCGGGCAAGGACGATCGGCTTGCCACGCGCGTGGCCGAGGCCTGCTTGGCCCAAAGCTGGCCGAACCTCGACCAGAGCTGCATCAACCGTCCTGCCGGCAAGGCGCGGACGGTTCGTGTGATCGCGATCAAATAGCGGTGGCGGTTGCTGCCTGCCGCAGGCCGCGTCCATCTTCAGCCGGTCAATCCGGCCCAAACGAAAAGAGCCGCCCGACGGGCGGCTCTTTCCAGTTTTCCGGCCCTATGGTCAGCCGTACAGTTGACGTTCCCTGCGAACCTGGTCCGCAGTGTACGGCGAGGCCTTGGCATCGAAGGACTGCCAGCCGCTCTTGCGGTAGGCCGACACCCTGTCCGGCAGCTTGACGGACGAGCGGTCGATCACCGCCTGAAGCCGCGATGCGTCCGCATCGTTGACGCGGGCACTGACCACGGCTCCGCCACGGCGCAAACCTTCCGCGTAGACCTGAGCATCGTCGTTGGAAATGCCCGCCTGCGTCAGCGCGCCCAGGATGCCGCCGGTCGCGGCTCCAGCCGCTGCGCCGGCCAGAGTGGCGACCAGCCAGCCCGCGGCAACAACAGGTCCGACACCCGGGATGGCCATCAAGCCCAACCCGGCCAGAAGCCCGGCAGTGCCACCGGCGGCGGCGCCGATACCGGCTCCGGTCCCTGCGGCTTCCGCGCGGTCGTCCTTGCCGTCGAGATCACGGTCCGGGAAGTTGCTCGGCTTGCCGTTATCGTTGCCGTTGCCCTTGTACCATTCGTCCGCGTTGCTCGCGATGATGCTGATGTCGCCGTGGGCGACACCGGCGGCTTCGAGTGCGCACACCGCTTGCTGTGCTTCAGTGTATGAGTTGTAGAGCCTTGAGATGGTGACGGTCATGACTTCTCCAATTGTTCAGTTGTTGGCTTGTTGCGCGAGCCTTAGCGGGGCGTGACGTTGCCTTGAAAATCGACGCTGACGTCGACCGGTTTGCCGCCTTTGGTGGCCTTGCCGCGCCAGACGCCGTTGCCGTCCTTGGTCAGATTGCTGACACTGGAAAAGCCGTTGGTCTCGATGCGAGACTTTGCCTGGCTTTCAGTGAAGCTGTTGGCGCCGGCAACGGGCGCGCCCGGATTGGGCGGGCTGTTCGGCGCGTTGACCGCCGGCGTGTTGGCATCGCGATTGGCCGGCCGATTCGCCGGCTGCTGTTGAGCAAACGCAGGAAGCGCGACGGCGGCGAAGGCCACCGCCAGTAAAATTTGACGCATCGGATTTTCCTTTTGTGAGAGTAATCGAAAGGCCAACGCTTCGATGCGAGATAATGTTCAGCCACAAAGCCATTTAGTTTGAATCGCTTGATATGAGCCTCGGCCCCTATCATTGGTGCGTTGCTGCATCCATATGCAGGCCTACCGCCGCCAGCACGGGAATTTTCAGTGATCAATTTGCGGACAATGACCGGCTTCGGACGGAACCGGGGCCATTGGCAGAAGATGTTTCAGGGCGCGGCCCGCGCCGGTTTGTTCCCGCCAGCACACACGCACCTGCAGGAGGTTCATGGGTTCGGATCGAATCCCGGGAACCTGCGAATGTTCCGCTATCTGCCGGACAATCTTGCGGCCGGTCCGGCGCTCGTGGTGGTGCTGCACGGCTGCACCCAAACCGCCGCCGGTTATGATCTCGGGGCGGGCTGGTCGACGCTTGCCGACCGCTATGGGTTCGCCCTGCTGATGCCAGAGCAGCAGCGTGCCAACAATCCCAACGGCTGCTTCAATTGGTTCCTGCCCGAGCACAGCCGGCGGGATGCCGGGGAGCCTTCATCGATCCGCCAGATGATCGAGAAAATGGTCGTCGACAACCGCATCGACCGCGACCGTGTGTTCGTCACGGGTTTGTCGGCCGGCGGTGCGATGACGTCCGTCATGCTGGCGTGCTACCCCGAGGTGTTCGCGGCAGGCGCGATCGTGGCGGGCTTGCCCTATGGCGCGGCCGCGAATGTGCAGCAGGCGTTCGAGAGCATGTACAAAAGTCCCGCGCGCTCCGCGCGTGAATGGGGCGATCTGGTGCGCAGCGCTTCGGCGCATTCGGGCCCGTGGCCGCGCGTATCGGTCTGGCACGGCAACGCCGACAAGACGGTGATCCCTTCCAACGCGGGGGAAATTCTCAAGCAATGGACCGCGGTCCACGGGCTTCCCGTCGCGCCTTCAAGCAAGGCCATGGTCGACGGCTATCCGCGCGAAGTCTGGCGCAATGCATCAGGCGATGAGTTGATCGAGTCCTACAGCATCACCGGCATGGCGCACGGCACGCCGCTGGCGACCGGCGAGGTCGAGGGCGCATGCGGGGCGGCCGGGCCGTTTCTCCTTCAAGTGGGGATTTCGTCGTCCTATCACATCGCCAAGTTCTTCGGCCTCGCGGTCGCGGGCGGTGTCCGGCCGGCGGCGAGCGCGATCAGGCTTGCCTCGCCAACACCACGCGCCATCGAAGCCGGGGCGCCGATCGCGGCTTCGGAAAATGAAACCATGAGAAGCGAAGTGCTGGGAGGTGAAATAGTGGAGGGTGAAATACTCGACAAGGATTGCGATACGAGAACGCGCGTCCCGCCGTCCGCTGCCTTCGAGATCGGCGCGGTGATCAACAAAGCGCTGAAGGCCGCGGGGCTGATCAAGGATTAATGCAAGATGCGGTTAGGTCGGAGCGATCCTTCTCCGCTCGTCCCCGCGAAAGCGCATAGGCGCCAACTTAAGCGACTCTCTCCGCTGTGATGCTCCGCGAAAGCGGAGCATCCAGTATCCACGGTTCTACCGATTGCAACGGACGAGCGACATATCTCACTCCCGGTGTTTACTGGATCACCCGCTTTCGCGGGTGATGACAGCTAAGATATTTGGCCCGACGGCCTGATCTCATTCCGCAACTTCATTTCGGAAGTCCCGGCTCCATTCCATATTTCCTGAATGCAGATACTGACCCGGCCCGCGGAGCAGCGTGATGAATTCGCGTCCGGTCTCCTGACGGCTCGATTGGCTCGCCACTGCTGCGGCGAACGTGTTGTAGAATTGCAGTTCCGTTGGCACAGGCCCCACGAACTCCGCGCCAGGCACGAGGATGACCGACGCAGTCACCACAATCATTTCCGCCAGTCCGCTCGGGACGGCCTGGGCGATCGTATCGGCCGGCATCGGCCTCAGCTTCGCTTGCATCTGGTCGGCAATCCCAAGTTTGTGCAGCATGTTCTTGAAATGATCGCCGCTCGCACCAGTTGCCGAATGGGCAACGGTCTTCGCATTCAGCAGCGCTTGCCGGAATGAGTCGACCGTCGTGATGTCCGGTTTTGGCGCGCCTGCGCGAACACCCACTCCGACCACGGCATAGGCAATATCGGATCTGGTCGAAGCCAACAGTTTTCCGTCTTTTATGAGTGAATCAATCACCGGCGTGATGGAAATCGCGAGGTCGTACGTCCGCCCTGCATCAAATTCCTGCTTCACGGTCGGCCCGGACACAAATGTCATGGCGAGTGAGTGCTTGGAGCTGCGCTCGAATTGCGAACCCAATTCCTTGACCGCTGCGGTCATTGGAACAGCGGCGATCAGCTTCAACTCGTCGGCATGAACGATTGGTCCCGCCAACAGCAGCGCACCGATCAAGCCGGCTGATCTGATCGGCGATCCGCAAACCATTTGAGCCTCGATTCTTGAGTGACCTCGACAATTGTGATCGGCTGTCCAGAATCCTCAAGTTCGATTTTTCCCATTGATGGTAGCCAAACGGGTACGGTGATGGATCTCACGAACCAGTTCATCAGGCGCCTCAGCCGTCGCGATCTCCGGATGTTCACGACCGTGGTCGAGCAGGGCATCTTGCGAAGGCTGCAACCCGGCTCTCGATTTCAAGGCCCGTCGTCTCGAAGTCGATTTCGCATCTGGAGCGAACACTGGGGGTTCGTCTCCTCGATCGCAGCCCTCAAGGGGTGGAATTGACCGCTTTCGGGCGTGCTCTCCTCAAACGAAGCGTCGTGGTTTTTGACGAGCTGCGGCAAAGCGTCAGAGAGATAAAGTTCTTGGCCGATCCGACCGCAGGCGAACTGCGTATCGGAGCCTCCGAATACATGGCCGCAGGACTGGTTCCGGCGATCATCGACCGTCTGTCGCGCACCAATCCCAACCTCCAGTTCAAGTTGGAATTGGCCGACGCCATCGAGCGGTTGCGCGAGCGAGATGTCGAGTTCGTCATCACGCGCCTGCTGTCGCAAGAGCTGGATGGCGACCTGGATGCCGAACCGCTTTTCCATGAGAAAGTGTTCGTTGCCGCCAGCCCATCCAACAAGTGGGTCAGGCGGCGGAGGGTTCAGCTTGAAGACCTTGTGCGAGAGCCATGGATTTTGGCTCCCCCGAAAATCGTCGAGGGTTCGCCGATTGTCGAGGCCTTTCGAGCCAAGGGACTGACGATGCCTCAGACGACAGTGCTCGGGCTGTCCTTGCCGCTGCGCAACGGCTTGCTGGCCGCAGGGCGTTTCCTGACCATCGTGCCCGGCTCGGTGCTGAAATTCGGCGCCGAACGGACGCTGTTGAAGACGCTGCCGGTCGCTTTGCCGGCCTGGCGTTTGCCGGTCGCAATCATCACCTTGAAAAACCGCACGCTGAGCCCGCTCGCGAATTTGTTCATCGAACAGGTTCGTGAATTCGCAAAGCCACTCGCCGGTCGAAAACATTCCCGTCAGGGCAATCGGCGATGACTGCTGCCGGTCCGAATGGACGAAGACGAATATCCGCCACCGGGCGATATTGGGGGAGGAAGCATGTTAGCATCGCCGGAGGTAACGGGCGGGCGCAGCATGTCTTCCGACGCGACAGGTCTGGCGACGACGAACGGCGGCCGCGCGCCCGGTGCCGAGGTTGCCGAGCAGGAACGGCAATTCCGCGAGATTTTGGAATTTTGCCCGGCGGCGGTGTGCGTCGTCGACGAGGACGGGCGGCTGCTGTTCCACAACGCGCGGCTGCGCGAAATGCTCGGATACCAGAAGGATGAGCTTGAGCTCATCGAGACCCGGCTGTTCTGGCACGACGTCGAGCAGCGCGCGCGGATCATCCAGGCGCTGCGCGAACGCGGCGGCCAGCTCATCAACGAGCGCGTAATCTGGCGGTCCAAGAGCGGCCGGCCGCTTCATCTGCTGCTGTCCTACGTGCAGGTCGCCTATCAAGGTGGGCACGTCGGCTTTGCCGGCGGCAAGCGCGTGTTGTGGGTTTACGACATCACCGCGCTCGTCCAGCACGAGACGCAGGTCGTCGAGCAGGAGCGCCAGCTTCACGAAATTCTGGACTTCTGCCCTGCGGCGGTGTGCGTGGTCGACGAAGACGGACGCATCCTGTTTCACAATCGGCGGATGCGCGAGCTGCTGGGCTACGAGCAGCGCGAACTGGAGCTGTTCGACACCAAGCTGTTCTGGCACGACCTCGATCACCGCTCGCGCATCATCGAGGTGCTGCGGACGCAGGGAGGCCAGTTGCTGAACGAGGAGGTCGCCTGGAAGACCAAGGGCGGCGAATTGCTCAGTCTGCTGATTTCCTACGTGCAGGTCGCCTATGCCGGCGGCCACGTTGCGGTGGCCGGCGGCAAGCGGCTGTTCTGGCTTTACGACATCACGCCGCTGCGCCGCGCCGAGCAGGCGCGGCTGCGCAGCGAGCGGCGGCTGGCCGAGGCGATCGAGAGCATCTCCGAGGGCTTCGTCTGCTACGACGGCGAGGACCGGCTGGTGATCTGCAACTCCAACTACCGCAACCTGCTCTATCCCGGTCTCGAGCTCGAATTCACCGCCGGCACGCTGTTCGAGACAATTATCCGGCAGGCCGCCGAGCGTGGCTACGTCAAGGACGCCGAAGGCCGCGTCGAGGAATGGGTTGCGGAGCGTCTGCATCAGCACCGCAACCCCGGCGAGCCGCAGGTGCAGCGGCGCAGCGGCGGCCGCTGGGTGATGGTCAGCGAGCGCCGCACCGAGGACGGCGGCACCGTTGCGGTCTACTCCGACATCACCGAGCTCAAGCAGCGCGAGCAGGATCTCACCGAGAAGTCCAACGCGCTGGCTGCGCTGTCGTCAAAGCTCGCGAAATACCTGGCGCCCCAGGTTTACGATTCGATCTTCACCGGCCAGCAGGACGTCAAGATCGTCAGCAAGCGCAAGAAGCTCACGGTGTGTTTCTCCGACCTCGTCGGCTTCACCGAGATCACCGACAATATGGAATCCGAGGACCTGACCCAGCTCCTCAACCACTACCTCACCGAAATGTCGAAGATCGCGCTGCAGTACGGCGCCACGATCGACAAATATGTCGGCGATGCGATCGTCATGTTCTTCGGCGATCCCACGACGCTGGGCGTCAAGGAGGACGCGCTGGCCTGCGCACAGATGGCGCTCGCCATGCAAGCGCGGGTGGGTGAGCTGGCGCAGCAGTGGCGCAACGACGGTATCGACACGCCGCTGCGCTGCCGGATCGGCATCCACACCGGTTACTGCACGGTCGGCAATTTCGGCAGCGACGACCGCATGGACTACACCATGGTCGGCGGCACGGTGAACCTCGCCTCGCGGCTGGAGCACGAGGCGCAGCCGGGCGGCGTGCTGATCTCCTATGAGACCTTCGCGCTGGTGCAGGATGAGATCCTTTGCGAGGAGAAAGGCCGCGTTCAGGTCAAGGGCATCGCGCAGCCGGTAGCGACCTATGCGGTGGTCGGGCTCAAGCCCGACGCCGCGCAAGCGGAAGCTGTCACGCCGCACCTGCGGCTCGACATCGATCCGGGGCGCATGTCCGAGGATGAGCGCCGCCGCGCCGCGCAGGCGCTGCGCGACGCGCTGAGCAAGCTCGGCGGCTAGATCAGTGCCGCGTCGGCTGCTGTGGACTGCGCAACCGCTCGGCGATGTCCAGGCGGCCGATGCCGATCCCGATGGGGTTCGACGGATCGATCCGCTCGGCCGGCTTCGGCAGGCGCACGGCGCGACGGAGTTCCGCCTCGCGCCACTCTTGATCGCGGCGCATCGCAGCTTCGGACGCGGGACTGCATTTCGGGAATCTCTGATAGCTGCCCATCGATGCCTCCCGGTGTGTGTCGTGATGTTGCGCTTACTTCCCGCGGCTCATCGAGATCGCGACGTCGGCCAGCGGACTGCCGGGCGACTGGATCGACACCGATTGCCGGTTGTCGCGCGTCGTCACCGCGAGCAGCGCATTGACGATCGTGCCCTCAGCCCGCACCTGGATGCGGCCCGGCGAGCCGCGGCCGGTGATGGTGCCGCCGACCGCGTGGGTCGATTCGTTCCAGATGCCGGTCACAGCGCCGTCGCTATGGGTGAGGCTGCTGGTCAGATTGAAGTTGTAGCTCTCGCTCGCGCAGCGCAGCGCGATGCTGAGGTTGGTGCCCGCAGCATCGACGTTGTAGATCGCGCGGCAGCGGATGTTTTCCTTCGAGCCGCTGGCCATCGTGATGACGCCGGAGCCGACCCAGCTGCCCCGAAGATTGGAGAACGGGCTCTCGGCCGCCTGCGCCGCGGCCGGCACGAGCAATGACAGCGCCAGCGCCGCGCCCTTGAGGCTGCGTGTGAAGGAAGAAGCCAATTGGAAAGACGATTGAGACGACATGAGATCCCGCTCCCGACAGAAGGCCGATAAGGATTGGTCGGGGCGGGACGGCAAAAGGTTCAGCCCGCCGGCGATCAAAATCGCAGGCGGGCCGGGGATTCCAGGCCATTGATGGCACTGGCCAATCGGATCGGCTGTCGGGCCGCCCTCAGGACCCGTTTACCGTCTAGGCGGCCGCCGAGGCGGCCTGGTCCGCTGTTTCCGGCTTTGGCGCCGCGGTCAGGCTCGGCTCGGCGGGATTGGCCGCCGCAGCCTGCGACTGCTGCGCCAGGCGCACCCAGGCGAGCGCGACGTTGAGCAGGATGGTCTTGTCTTCCGGCCGCTGTTCGCCTTCGGCCTGCCGCATGCAATCGGCGGCGTATTGCTTGAAGTTTTCCGGGCGGCCCATTTGACGGTCCCCTCCTCGTTGACGCCCAAGCCCGCGCTCAGCAAGCCCGCAAACTGTGGCGCCGAAAGGCCCGCAAAATGGCAATTGCCGGCACCCGACCACGCCATCGCCGCGGCTTTGCCGCATCGTTTTTCACGCGGCAGTTCAAGGCCGATCGCGACTCAGCTAATCAACGCGCGTCGGGGACGCGACGCATGACCGCGACTGATGGCCTCACAAGGGGGCGCCTGCTGTCGCGCTGGTGGCGCCGCCGCGCCGCGCTGCGGCGCCAGGTCGAACATACGGTGTGGGATTTGCGCGAGCGCTACGGCGATGCCGCCTGCCAGATCGCGCGCGCCTCGGCGAAACAGCCGGTCGGCTTCGAGCGCCGCAGGTTCTGGCGCAAGGTTGCGGCGAAGCTGCAGCGGTTCGGCTAGCCGGTCTTCAGGCTAACTGGCTTGCCGCACCAGCGGCTTCTTCTGTGCGTTGTTCGGATGATCGAGGCGGGCCTCGTTGCAGGTCCAGACGTGATCGGCCGCGCAATACGGGCAATAGATCCGGCCGCCGACCACCACGGAATCCGGCCGCGTCTCGATCCCGGTGAAAACGTAATGGCCGGTGTACTGGCAACGAATGACGATCCTGGCCATGGCGGCCCTCCTGAACGCAAAATTCGATCTCGCTTGGCAACGAACATCCTGAGTTTTGGTTCCTAGAGCCGCATTTTCATTTGAAATTGGCACTTGCCGCGAACGCGAACACGCACGCCGAGGCGCGCGCGCGTGTTCGATGGGACAGCGAGACGCAACCGCTCGCGGCCTTCTTTGATCGCTCAATTTTCGTGCCATCATGGGTGAGGTGATTCGCGAGGTGCCCCACATGCCGAAGCTCCGCGGCTGCCGCGTTTGCTTCATCGACCTGCAGGCGATTGCGCTCGCGGATGGCGGCGTGGTGCTGCTCTGCGCGGCCTGCGACGCGATGGCGGACGAGCGGCATCACGCGGGCGGGGCGCGGCCGTGGCCGGCCGGCATGGCGCGCAAGCCGATGAAGCTGGTGATCAGCCGGCCAAAAACCGCAAGAGCCGGATCGCCGGGCCGAAAGCTGGCGGGTTAGAGCGACAGCGCCTTCAACTGCAGCGGGATGACGATGCGGGCGTACAAGCCTTCGGGCTTGTACTCAAGCGTCGTCTGGCCGCCGACCTGCGATGTCAGCAGGTGCTCAAGCAGCTTCGAGCCGAAGCCGCGGCGGGCCGGCGGCGCCACAGGCGGGCCGTCGCGCTCGATCCACTGAATCACCAGCGTGTTGCCGCCGGCTTCGATCTGCACGCTCCAGATCACCTCGACGGTGCCGGCCGGAACCGAGAGCGCGCCGTGCTTGGCCGCGTTCGTGCTCAGCTCATGGACCGCCATGCCGAGCGGCACCGTGATGTCGGACGATATCGAGACGTCCGGCCCGGTCAGCGTGACGCGGCGGGCGGCGCCCTCGTCGTGGGCATTGAGCTCCGCCCGCAGCAAATCTTTCAGCGGCACGGCCTGATACACCGCATCGGTCAGGATCGAATGCGCGTTCGCGAGCGATTGAATGCGGCCGGAGAAGGCCGTGCGGAAATCGTCGGTGGTCGGCGAGCTGCGCGCCGTCGACTCCATGATCGCCTGGACCGTCGCCAGCGTGTTCTTGATGCGGTGATGCAGCTCGCGGATCAGCACGGACTGGTGCTCTTCGGCGCGTTTGCGCCCGGTGATGTCGACCAGCATGTTGACCGCGCCGACCAGCGCGCCGGAGGCGTCGTGGATCGGGGTCGGATAAGGGATGAAGGGGACGCGCGTGCCGTCGGGCCGCTCGGCCACAGCTTC
>JBEVIJ010000161.1:0-16872 GCA_040510745.1 Xanthobacteraceae bacterium | reverse complement strand
AGCCCAGATCGTCATCGAGAGCTGGCGGCGCCACTACAACACCGTCCGACCTCACGCCTCGCTCGGCTACAGGCCGCCGGCACCACAGGTCTTCGTCCCGGTATTCTCCGCGTGGCCGGCTGCGCTGGCGCCCATGCCAGCGTTAAACTAACATTCCAATTGGACCACTCAATGAAGGCTGGTCACTTTGGCCTATCGGGTGCCGGAGCTCCGCCGCCGATCAGGCGATAACCCTTACCACGGCACTGTGCACACTCGCTCCCTTCGAAAAGGCCCGTGGCATGGCACGGCTCGCACGGAGCCGGCAATTTTTCAGTCATTTGGGTCTGTCCTTTGGCTTAGCGCAAAGACGACGCGCTAATCGCCATCTGGCGCTTGAAAAAGCGCCTTACCTGTTAAATGGTACTCAGGATTGGCGTTTAACATCCCCAATTTTATAATATTTGGTACTTGCTTGCTGGAATCACTCCCAGCAACAATGCGCAGCGGCCGGATGTTTCAGCACCCGGCCGCCACTTGAACCGAACGCCACGAGGGCGGCATTCGATCCCATGATCTCTTTATCAAATCACGCTCGGAATCCGAGTCCGCCCTCCCGGCATTCACAACCTATGGAGGGCAAGAGATGTCGCGAGCAAGCACAGAGTTCGACGAAAAGTTATTCGGGCGGCGCGCCTTATCGCCGCCAACGGAAACGCCGCGCGGCGCAGTCACGAATAACGTAGTGAAGCTGACGAGACGTGTGGCGATTATTCCCCAAAACCAAGCGAACGCGCAGGCCAAAGAGGCCGCGCGCCTGGAAGCGGCTAAATTGGTGAAGCTCGTTGCCGGGCGGCGCTATGGCGATTCCGTCAAGGTATCAATCGCGAGGGCCGCAGTGGCACTCGGCTGGTCCTATTCCCGCACCGAGGACATCTGGCGGCGCGAGGCGCGGATCATCCATAGCCATGAAATGGATATGCTGCGTTCGTACCGGAAGTGCGCGGCGGCACAGCGCTGATTGAAATCAGCTCGCCACCGGGCTTGTTGTCTAGCACCACGTCTGCAGTGGCGGGCATGAGTGCAGCCCGCATATGAATGGCTTCGCCAAACCTTGCGATATTAGCGTACTGCCGACGTCCCGGCCCTGCGCCCGCAAATAACCGCACGATCGGCCAAAGTTGCAGGATGACGTGCCTTCCGTCCCGGGTGGGCAAGCGCATGGCACCATTCGCAGTTCTAGGCCACCGCCTCAACCAAGCTCCGCAATTGTGCAGTCGCACGATCGCCAAGTTCACGCTCCCGCGGGCAACGTGCGCGATTGCCGGTTTCTGGCGCATTGAAGCCCACTAAGCGGATTGTGCGCCCCTTTTGCGCGGATCGTATCGCCATCAACGACTGAGACATCCGAAGGCCTCAACCAGTCCTCGGTCGGCTTCACGATGTCAGGCAATCGCTTGGGCGTCTGGTGACGTTGGAAATAAACGACGGCCACGAGGATCGTGAGGACAATTGCGATCAAGGCAAGAGTTTTGTTCTGCATGCCCCGCGATCGTACTTGAATGCACTTGGCGGGCAATTGGGTCCGGGTCAAAGATGATCCGGCGGTTTAGTGCCGCTGATCGGAAGGTCGGCGGCGGGTTTAATGACTAGTGGGGTCCAGAGGCGCGCCGCAGCGCTGACCTTCTTCGACATCGAAAAAGTTTGGATAAGGAACGCAGGCGGTTAGCTGCGTTTATAGTGGAGTGCTTCGGCTGTTAGCCATTCTTGAAGGAGCTTTATTCTTGCCGTTGTGTCCCGCCATTTTGTCTGGTCGAGGTATTGGTCCGCCACATGACTTGGGCCGATTCCTGCGATATCTTGCAGATAGCTTGCAGCTTTATGCACGTCGTCCATCCATGAAGCTTGTTGAATGTCGGTTTTTTTAATATTTGCTAAGCCCCTTCCTGTCTTCGATCGGGTGATGAAATCGCCCTGGACCTTTTTCTCGGTTTTTGCCAAAGCTTGAATGGCGTCGGCCGGTTGATCCGGCACCAGCGTCGCGCGATTCGTCATCACCATCTTCCCTCTACAATCCGCAGCATCGCGGGCGCCTTTGAATTCTTGACCTTGATCCAGCATTTCGCCTTGCCGGATCGGTAGACGAGCTTAGCCGCTTCGACACGATACCCTCCAGGCCCATTTTGCAGGCGCGGGAGTGTTTCCGCAGCCCACAGTAACCTGAACAAGTAAAGTTAAATCTGGAAACGAGTGGCGAGCTCGTACAGTGAGTTGCAAAGTCGTTGCTGCATTCTGCGCTGCACCTCTGGTGGGGGAATTAACATGCAAACCAACGCTGATGTCACCGCTTTGACCTTTGCAAGTTTTTTGGCTTCTTTCGCGTTTGCTTTCTTTGCTCTAATGGCTGCGATGCTGTGGGGGGTGTTTCCAACTGTGGGGGATGTTTCGATAAGCACATCCGAATGTTTACCGAATGGCAGATCACTGCCCGATGTAGGACTTGCCGGAGGACTGCCGTCGAGGCAGTTAGCTTGGAAATCGTAGTACGTCACCGTCACCAGCCTTTGGATTATTAGCTGCATTATTGTGGTAATTCCCCTCACGCTTTGGGCTTTGCGGGGTTTTTGATGCCTTAAGGCCGCTTTGTGGCATTTGCGGCAAGGTTCATTTTCTGATGAACCAAACTTGTGCTCGCGCGACTAATAGGCTGCGTCTCCAGGAGTTGCCTGGCCGCACCATGGGCGCGTTTGGACTCATATGAGCAACAACATCGATCGCGACCGAGATTACCCACTCGCGCGGTGTGACAAGTGCGGGTTGGCTATGTTCCTGATCCGATCAGAGAACGCACCCCAAAATCAGGAGAAGCTGACCTACCGGTGCAACAGGTGCGGCACCAAGGCCGAGCGGCTCTACAAAATTCGGCGTGAAGCAACGGGCCTACGCTGATCGGAAGGTTGGCGGCGGGCTTTTGTCCTGCCTTGGTTTGGTCGCTGGCGGCCCGTCCTAATTTACCTGGGCGGAGCGGAGAGGCCTTTATTGTAGCCCGGACCTTCAATGATCGTGGGACGTGGTTTCTTTTTCAAATCAGATGCGCCGTCGTTGGATCCGGGGCGCTTGGGCGTTTCAGCGGTCGGCACGGATTGCGTCGTGAACACGTCCCGCGGCTTGAGTGGTTCTTGTAGTGACTGGTTTCGCGCACGTCCTGTCTGTTCCTGTGCGAAAGCTTCGACCGGAAGCGCGGCCACACCGAGCAAGCCAATCAGTCCCATCAATGATAATTTCATGGTGTTCTCCCCGGAGCCGAGGCACTCCTGGGCGCGCCCGCGGTAGTCCTCGACCGCATGTCCATTGTAGCCCAGGGTCAGTGCGGGAACCAACGCTGCCCACCGCGCGTACATAGGCTGGCGCGCTCCAGTCGGGCCCCCAAGCCCTCTTTTTAGACTGGAGTTCGCTAAGGCCCCGTTTCGGAGGGATAACCGGGCGGGGCCTTTCTATTTGTCGCCGCTGATCGGAAGGTCGACGGCGGATTTTGCTGGACCCAAGTTTGGACCCAAGATCAAAAAACACGGTCGTTGAATTACCGGCGATTTTTCGCGGCGGATATGTAGATGGAGGAAAACAGTTGAAAAATTGGCGGACTTCGCAACACTCGACGAAATCAGCCGGTACGGGCCGAAACGACTAGATGCGATCTCCAAAACCGGGGGTTGGGAGTTCGAGCCTCTCCACTCCTGCCAAGACTGGCGGTCGCAAGTTCTTGAACCTGCGGAATAACTCCGCTTCGTCTTGACGCAGCGCCGGTGGGGCAGTAACAACCCGCATCGCTTGCGGCCCGGCAACGGACTTCCGCGGCGAGCTTAATCCCGCAAAAGGATCGGCTGCGCCGGTCTCATCCTTAAAGATGGGGCGGCGGAGACCTATGTGGAACTGCAATGGCGAAGGTTAGCCCGTTCAAATTCCTGCAAGAGGTGCGCGCCGAGACCGACAAGGTCACCTGGCCGACGCGGCGCGAAACCATCGTCACCACCATCATGGTGGGCATCATGGTAGCGGTTTCTTCGATCCTGTTCCTGGTGGCGGATCAGGTCATCCGCCTGGTCATCACCTTCGTCCTTGGCATCGCCGGATAAAGACCCATGCCCAAGCGCTGGTACATCGTTCACGCCTACTCAAATTTCGAGAACAAGGTCGCGGATTCGATCCGTGAGCAGGCCAAGCAGCGTGGCCTCGCGGAACTGTTCGACGAGATCATGGTGCCGAAGGAAAAGGTCACCGAGGTGCGCCGCGGCCGCAAGATCGACGCCGAGCGCAAGTTCTTCCCCGGCTACGTGCTGGTGAAGATGGACCTCACCGACGAGGCCTACCACCTCATCAAGAACACGCCGAAGGTCACCGGCTTCCTCGGCACCGACAAGAAGCCGATGCCGATCTCGGAAAACGAAGCGCAGCGCATCCTTCAGCAGGTGCAGGAGGGCGTCGACCGGCCGAAGCCGTCGATCACCTTCGAGGTCGGCGAGCAGGTGCGCGTGTCGGACGGGCCGTTCGCGTCGTTCAACGGCACCGTGGAAGAGGTCGACGAGGGCCGCTCGCGCGTCAAGGTCGCGGTTTCGATCTTCGGCCGCGCCACGCCGGTCGAATTGGAATTCGGACAGGTGGAGAAGGTTTAAGGGATTGTCATGCCCGGGCTTGACCCGGGCATCCATCGGCTTCTCTTCGCAGATGGATTGCCGGGTCAAGCCCGGCAATGACAACGGAGAGAGAAGAGCAAGTCGTGGAAGGTGACGGCGGCTGCCAACCGCCAAGATCCGCACCACGGTCTCTAACCCGGCCAGGCATGGCCACAGCGTTAGGAGAATTGACCCATGGCAAAGAAAGTCACCGGATACCTGAAACTGCAGGTGCCGGCCGGCAGCGCGAACCCCGCGCCGCCGATCGGACCGGCGCTCGGCCAGCGCGGCCTCAACATCATGGAGTTCTGCAAGGCGTTCAACGCGCAGACCCAGAAGATGGAGAAGGGCATGCCGGTCCCCGTCACCATCACCATCTACGCCGACCGCTCGTTCACCTTCGAGATGCGCACCGCGCCGATGTCGTACTTCCTCAAGAAGGCGGCGAAGCTGGAGAGCGGCTCAAAGAATCCGGGCCGCGACGTCGCCGGCTCGGTGACCAAGGCGCAGGTCAAGGAAATCGCCGAGGCCAAGATGAAGGACCTCAACTGCAGCACCATCGAAGCGGCCATGAAGATGGTCGAAGGCTCCGCCCGTTCGATGGGCCTGGAAGTGAAGGGGTAATGGTCATGGCAAAACTTGGAAAACGCACGGCCAAGATTCGCGACGGCGTCGATCCCGCCAAGGCCTACTCGGTCGATGACGCGGTCAAGATGGTCAAGGAACGCGCCAAGGCGAAGTTCGACGAGACCATCGAGATTGCGATGAACCTCGGCGTCGATCCCAAACACGCCGACCTGTGGGGGCGCGGCGTGGTCGTCCTGCCGAACGGCACCGGCCGCACCCAGCGCGTCGGCGTGTTCGCGCGCGGCGCCAAGGCCGATGAGGCCAAGGCCGCCGGCGCCGACGTGGTCGGCGCGGAGGATCTGGTCGAGAAGGTCAACGGCGGCGAGATCAACTTCGACCGCTGCATCGCCACGCCCGACATGATGGGCCTGGTCGGCCGGCTCGGTAAGGTGCTCGGCCCCCGCGGCATGATGCCGAACCCGCGCGTCGGCACCGTGACGATGGACATCGCCAACGCCGTGAAGGGCGCCAAGGGCGGCTCGGTTGAATTCCGCGTCGAGAAGGCCGGCATCGTCCAGGCCGGCGTCGGCAAGGCGTCGTTTCCCGCCGAGAAGCTCGCCGAGAACGTGCGCGCCTTTATCGATGCGGTGAACAAGGCCAAGCCCGCAGGCGCCAAGGGCCACTACATCAACCGCATCTCGCTGTCCTCGACGATGGGGCCTGGCGTGAAGGTCGATATGGCGACGGTTGCCACTGCGGCTGCGGAAAAATAAGTGGAGACGCAACGCGTAAAGCAAAGTCCCGGGCTCGCGCCCGGGATTTTTTCTTTGGCGGCTTACTGCCCCTTGATGCCGG
The DNA here is from genome assembly GCA_040510745.1 of Xanthobacteraceae bacterium. Classification (GTDB taxonomy): domain Bacteria; phylum Pseudomonadota; class Alphaproteobacteria; order Rhizobiales; family Xanthobacteraceae; genus Z2-YC6860. Next base: position 10,801 of record JBEVIJ010000161.1, on the reverse strand, counting down.
CGTCACGGATGATCTTGCCGAGCCGCTCGGTGTCGTCGGCGATCATCTTGCGGAATTCCTCCGGCGTGGTGAGCAGCAGATCGGTGGCCTGCGGCGCCACGACGCGCACGATGTCAGGCCCGCGCGCCGCCTTGATGAACTCCTGATTGAGCCGCTGCACGATCGGCGCCGGCGTGCCGGCCGGCGCCACCATGCCGTGCCACATGTCCATGTCGAGCCCGGCAAACCCCGCCTCCGCGACCGTGGGCAGATCGGGCGCGGCATCGGTCCGCTTCTTGCCGGCGACCGCGATCATGCGCAGCTTGCCTGCCTTCGCCTGCTCGCCGATCGAGATGTAGGAGGTGAACAGGAAGTCGATCCGGCCGGCCATGATTTCGGTGGCGGCGGGAGCGGCGCCGCGGAACGGCACGTGCACCATCGGCGCGCCGACGCGGCTCTTGAACATCTCGCCGATGATCTGCCCGCCGGAGCCGACGCCCTGCGAGCCGAAGCTCAAGCCGCCCGGCTTGGTCTTGGCCCAGGCGGCCAGCTCGCCGATCGTTTTCGCCGGGCTGTCCGCCGGCACGACCAGAATGTGCGGAAACGAAATGATCGGCGTGATCGGCTGGAAGTCTTTTATCGGGTCGAAGCGCAGATCCGGCATAAGGATCGGGTTGACCGACATCACGCCCATGTTGGTGAGGAACAACGTGTAGCCGTCGGGCGGGGCCTGCTTGGTCGCCACCGCCGCGACGTTGCCGCCGCCGCCAGGCCGGTTGTCGATCACGACCGGCTGCTTGAGCGCGTCGGCGACCTTCTGCGCGATCGGCCGGATCACCGTGTCGGCGCTGCCGCCCGGCGGGAAGGGCACCAGCAACGTGATCGGCCGAGATGGATAGGCGTCCTGCGCCTCCACGGCAGCCGGCGCGAGCATCAGCGACAGCGCAAGCAGAAAAATGCGCATGATGGTTCCCTCCCTTTGCCGCAAGTGTCGGAGGAACCGGCGGTGTTGTCGAGCGGCTAGAACAGCGCGTAACGCTCCTTGGCCCGCGCCTTGGCCTTGCGCGCCTCTATCTCGCGGTCGCGCGGCGGCCGGCTGGTTTCGAGCGATCGCAGCAGGTTGCGCGCCGCCTTCGATATGTCGCCGACGGCGCGGTCGAACGCCGGTTCGTTCGCCTTGGAGGGGTTGGTGAAGCCGCTCAGCTTTCTCACGAACTGCGTCGCCGCAGCGCGGATTTCGTCCTCCGTGGCGGGCGGCTCGAAATTGAAGAGCGTGCGGATATTGCGGCACATCGATCGCTCCCGTTGAATGGCGGTCCGTGATTCCGGGAATATAGGGATGGTGGCTTTGGACGTGGAGTCTATCACCATCGCAATCGGGCAGGGCTCGACCGTGTCCGGCCTATTGCAAGCGCCGGCGCGGCCGCGCGCGTGCTACGTGCTGGCGCACGGCGCCGGCGCCGGCATGGCGCATCCCTTCATGGCCGCGGTCGCCGCTGGGCTCGCCGAGCGCCCGATCGCGACCTTGCGCTACCAGTTCCTCTACATGGAACACGGCGGCAAGCGGCCCGACCCGCCCAAGGTGGCGCACGCCGCGGTACGAGCCGCGGTCTCCGAGGCCGCGAAGCGCCTGCCGAAGCTGCCGCTGATCGCCGGCGGCAAATCGTTCGGCGGCCGCATGACGTCGCAGGCGCAGGCGCTTGAACCGCTGCCTGGTGTGTGCGGGCTTGCGTTCCTCGGCTTTCCGCTGCATCCGGCCAAGCAGCCGTCGCGGGAGCGCGCCAAGCATCTCGCCGGCGTCAAGGTGCCGATGCTGTTCCTGCAAGGCACCCGCGACGCGCTGGCGATGCTCGATCAGATCGAGCCGGTGTGCGCGGCGCTGAGCCCACGCGCCACGCTCAAGCTGTTCGAGCACGCCGATCACTCGTTCCATGTGCCCGTCAAGAGCGGGCGCAAGGATGCGGAGGTGATGCGCGAAATGCTCGACGCCTTCGCGGAGTGGACTGAGCGCGTAATCGCGTAGCGCGCTACTGCGCCGTGCGGTGCTATAATGTGGCTGTCAGAAACGGTCGGCGCTCAAGCGGGTGTGACGATGTCTGAGATCAAGCCCCGCGGCATGGTGCATGCCTGCATCCCCGTGAGCGACCTCGACGCGAGCAAGAAGTTCTATACCGAGATGCTCGGATTGAACTTTGTGAATTTCTCGCCGGTGTACCAGTTGATCTTCCTGACCGCCGGCAAGGACTACCTGATCCTCGCCAAGAGCGAGACGCCGATCAATCCCAATCCCGAGGGCCAGCGGCGCGTGCATCACGCGTTCGCGGTCCATCCCGGCGCCGCTACGACGACGCCAAGGCGTTCCTGTTGAAGAACGGCGTGCCGATCTTCGACGAGGAGGACCGCAAGACCGGGATATTTCCCGGCCGGCAGTTCTACATCCACGATCCCGACCGCAACGTCATCGAGTTCAGCGAGTTTGCGGGCAAGGAATACTGAGCGGCCAACTGGAATGGAAATATGAAACTGAGCACCGATCGCATCCTGACCACGCACGTCGGCAGCCTGCCGCGTCCGGAGGATCTGTTTGAGCTGATGCTGGCCAGGATGGACGGCAAGGCGGTCGACGAGAAGGCCTATGCCGACCGCGTGCGGCAGGCGGTGCGCGATACCGTGCGCGAGCAGGTCGCCGTCGGGCTCGACATCGTCAACGACGGCGAAATGGGCAAGCCGAGCTTCATCACCTACGCGGCGTCGCGGTTGAGCGGGCTGGAAAAGCGCGAGGGCAACCGGCCGAGCCCGTTTGCCAACACGCGCGAGACGCGGGACTTCCCGGACTACTACCAGTCGGCCGTTGCGGAGCAGGTCAGTGCGCGCCGCCGCCGCGCGCTGATGGTCTGCGCCGCGCCGATCAAGTACAAAGGCCACGACGCGCTCAAGGCCGATCTCGACGCGCTCAAGTCGGCGCTGGCGGGCTCCGGCGCCACCGAAGCGTTCGTTCCGGCGATTGCGCCGTCGAACATCGAGACCACGACGCCGAACGAGCACTACAAGAGCGCGGAAGACTATGTGTTCGCGATCGCCGAGGCGATGCGCGAGGAATACAAGGCGATCGTCGACGCCGGGTTCCTGCTGCAGATCGACGATCCGTTTCTCGTTACGTACTACATCATGCGGCCCGACCTGAGCATCGCCGAATGCCGCAAGTGGGCGGAGGTGCGGGTCGAGGCGCTCAACGCAGCGCTCGAGGGCATCCCCGCGGACCGGGTGCGCTTCCACACCTGCTACAGCATCAACATGGGGCCGCGCGTCCATGACATGCAGCTCAAGGACATCGTCGATATCATCCTCAAGGTGAATGCCGGCGCCTACACGTTCGAGGCCGCGAACCCGCGCCACGAGCACGAATGGGAGGAGTGGAAGCGCGCGAAGATCGCCGACGACAAGGTGCTGATCCCGGGCGTCATCACCCAGTCGACCGTGCTGGTCGAGCATCCCGAACTGGTCGCGAAGAGGCTTTGCCGGTTTGCCGACGTGGTCGGCCGTGAGCGGGTGATCGCGGGCGCCGACTGCGGCTTCGCCTCGTTCGCCGGCTCCAACGAGGTTCATCCGTCGATCGTGTGGGCCAAATTCAAGTCGCTGGTCGACGGCTCGCGCATCGCCAGCAAGCAGCTCTGGCCGAATTGACAGGGGTCTCCGAACGGGGCGTACTAGCACGGAGGAGGCCCGGTGGACCGCCCGAATTCCGGCCGGTCATCTGCGGAATATAGCCATTTCCGGCGGGTTTCTCGGCGCTTGCAAAAGTCGGCCAATGCGCTAAATAGTGCGGTACGGGCGTGCCGGCCCACTTGTCGGCGCGCCTTTGCGCGCTTCTCAAAATCATAGGTGACCAGGAACCTTTTCCTTTGAACATCCTCCGGGGTTTTCTCAAGGGCAAGGGCGACGGGTTGTCAGTTTTGGTACGCGCGTCCTGTCCAAGACTGCAGGCGCCGGGATGTCCCGGCTTAATCCGCAAAGCCTGCACAGACGGGTAAGGCCGATTTTGGCTCGAGCGATCGAGCCCAGGACCGGTTCGAACCTTTGGACCTGAAGCGGTTCCGCCGCGTCAGGGGGCAGGGCACTCCAGCGTCGTCCCCGGTCCCGCATGTCGCGCGATCGAGGCCGGCAGGTCGCAACCGGCGGCTCATGACCGAAGGTCATGTTTGCGCCAAACCGGAGAGAGCTCGCAGTGGACCGAGCGGAAAAAGCAGAGTTGGTGACGGAGCTGAACGGGGTCTTCAAGACCGCGAACACCGTCGTCGTCGCTCACTACGCCGGCCTTACGGTGGCCCAGATGCAGACCCTGCGTAAGCAGGCGAGGCAGGCTGGCGCCAGCGTGAAGGTGGCGAAAAACCGCCTCGCCAAGATTGCTCTTGAAGGCACGGATGCAGCCCCCATCGGTCCCCTGCTGAAGGGGCCGACCGTGATCGCCTATTCGGACGATCCGGTGGCCGCGTCCAAGGTCTCCATCGATTTCGCCAAGGGCCACGAGAAGTTCGTGATCCTCGGCGGCGTGATGGGTAAGACCACGCTCGATCCGAACGGGGTCAAGGCGCTCGCGTCCTTGCCGTCGCTCGACGAGCTTCGGGCCAAGATCGTCGGCTTGATCCAAGCGCCGGCGACCAAGATTGCTCAGGTGATCAACGCCCCCGCGGCGAAGCTCGCCAGGGTGGTGCAGGCCTATGCCAACAAGAGCTGAGTGAGGCTCCAACTCGACTGGTTCGAACCGTAATGAGGAACACTATCAATGGCTGAGTTGTCTAAGATCGTCGAAGATCTGTCGAAGCTGACGGTCCTTGAGGCCGCCGAACTCGCGAAGATGCTCGAAGAGAAGTGGGGCGTCACTGCCGCTGCCGCGGTTGCGGTCGCTGCTGCGCCTGGAGCCGGGGCGGGCGCCGCCGCGGCCGAGGAGAAGACTGAGTTCACCGCGATGCTGACGGCGGTCGGCGACAAGAAGATCGAGGTCATCAAGGAGGTTCGTGCGCTCACGGGCCTCGGGCTGAAGGAAGCCAAGGACCTGGTCGAAGGTGCGCCGAAGGCGGTCAAGGAAGGCGTGAACAAGGAAGAGGCCGACAAGATCAAGACCACCCTTGAAAAGGTCGGTGCCAAGGTTGAGCTGAAATAAGCAGTGCTTATTTCAGTGAAATCCCGGGCGAGCGTCTAGCGCGAGCGGGATCTCCAGATTGCAGGATATCCCGGGCGCGGTATGCGCCCGGGGGTTTTTAGAAAAAGGCGGGGATGGCCCGGATAGAGCCACCTCCCGCATGTTGACAGTGATAGGCGGCGGTTCGGCACAGGCCGAATCGTTTAAAATCGAGGCGCTCGAACGCCTGTCCAGACGGTCGCGATGATGGCGGCCTTCCGGAGAGTCGTCCCGGTGCCCGACCGGTAGACAGCGAAAGAGAGATCGATGGCGCAGACGTTCACAGGTCGCAAGCGCGTTAGGAAGTTTTTCGGGAAAATTCAGGAAGTCGCGGAGATGCCGAACCTCATCGAGGTTCAGAAGGCATCATACGATCAATTCCTGTTGGTGAAGGAGCCCGCCGGCGGCCGGCCCGATGAGGGTCTGCAGGCCGTATTCAAGTCGGTCTTCCCGATCAAGGATTTTTCCAACACCTCGCAGCTCGACTTCGTCGGTTACGAATTCGACCCCCCGAAATATGACGTCGACGAATGCCGTCAGCGCGGCATGACTTACGCGGCTCCGCTCAAGGTCAAGCTGCGGCTGATCGTGTTCGATGTCGACGAGGAAACCGGCGCACGGTCGGTCAAGGACATCAAGGAGCAGGATGTCTACATGGGCGACATTCCGCTCATGACCAACAACGGCACCTTCATCGTCAACGGCACCGAGCGCGTTATCGTCTCGCAGATGCACCGTTCGCCCGGCGTGTTCTTCGATCACGACAAGGGCAAGACGCACTCCTCGGGCAAGCTCTTGTTCGCCGCCCGCATCATTCCGTATCGCGGCTCCTGGCTCGACATTGAGTTTGACGCCAAGGACATCGTGCACGCGCGCATCGACCGCCGCCGCAAGATTCCGGTCACGTCGCTTTTGTTTGCGCTCGGCCTGGATGGCGAGACCATCCTCAACACCTTCTATAAGCAGGTGCCGTACAAGCGGCAGAAGGACGGCTGGCGCGTGCCGTTCGATGCCAACCGCTTCCGTGGCTACAAGGCGGTCAACAACCTGGTCGACGCAGACAGCGGCCGCACGGTCGTCGAGGCCGGCCACAAGATCACCGTGCGCCAAGCCCGCCAGCTCCAGGAGAAGGGACTCAAGGCGCTGCGCATGAGCGACGAGGAGCTGATCGGCCACTACATTGCCGAGGACCTCGTCAACACCAAGACCGGTGAGATCTACGCCGAAGCAGGAGAGGAGATCACCGAGAAGTCGCTCAAGGTGCTCAACGAGGCGGGCTACAAGGAAATCCCGATCCTCGATATCGACCACGTCAACGTCGGCGCCTACATCCGCAACACGCTCACGGTCGACAAGAACATGACGCGCGAGGATGCGCTGTTCGACATCTATCGCGTGATGCGCCCCGGCGAGCCGCCGACGCTCGACACTGCGCAACTCATGTTCAACTCGTTGTTCTTCGACAGCGAGCGCTATGACCTGTCCGCGGTCGGCCGCGTCAAGATGAATATGCGGCTCGACCTCGATGCCGCCGATACCGTGCGCGTGCTGCGCAAGGACGACATCGTCGCGGTGATCCGCACGCTGCTCGACCTGCGCGACGGCAAGGGCGAGATCGACGACATCGACCATCTCGGCAACCGCCGGGTCCGCTCGGTCGGCGAGCTGATGGAGAATCAGTATCGAATCGGCCTGCTTCGCATGGAGCGTGCCATCAAGGAGCGTATGTCGTCGGTCGATATCGACACCGTCATGCCGCAGGATCTGATCAACGCAAAGCCCGCGGCCGCCGCGGTGCGCGAGTTCTTCGGCTCTTCGCAGCTCTCGCAGTTCATGGACCAGACCAACCCGCTGTCGGAGATCACGCACAAGCGCCGTCTCTCCGCGCTGGGCCCGGGCGGTCTGACCCGCGAGCGTGCCGGCTTTGAGGTGCGCGACGTGCACCCTACGCACTACGGCCGCATCTGCCCGATCGAAACGCCGGAAGGCCCGAACATCGGTCTGATCAACTCGCTCGCGACCTACGCGCGCGTGAATAAATACGGCTTCGTCGAGACGCCTTATCGCAAGGTGAAGGACGGCAAGGTCACCGACGAGGTGGCTTATCTCTCCGCCATGGAGGAGAGCCGCTACACGGTGGCACAGGCCAACGCGACTATCGATGCGCGGGGCAGGTTCTCCGAGGACATGATCGTGTGCCGCCACGCCGGCGACGTGCTGATGGTGCCGCGCGAGAAGGTCGACTACATGGACGTCTCGCCGAAACAGCTCGTTTCGGTGGCCGCGGCGCTCATCCCGTTCCTTGAGAACGATGACGCCAACCGAGCGCTGATGGGCTCGAACATGCAGCGCCAGGCGGTGCCGCTGGTTCGTGCCGAGGCGCCGTTTGTCGGCACCGGCATGGAAGGTGTGGTCGCCCGTGACTCGGGCGCGGCGATCGCCGCGCGTCGCACCGGCACGATCGACCAGGTTGACGCGACCCGTATCGTTATCCGCGCCACCCAGGAAAGCGATCCGTCCAAATCGGGCGTCGACATCTACCGGTTGATGAAGTTCCAGCGCTCGAACCAGAACACCTGCATCAACCAGCGTCCGCTGGTGAAGGTGGGCGATCACGTGCGCAAGGGCGACATCATCGCCGACGGCCCGTCGACCGAGCTTGGCGAGCTTGCGCTCGGGCGCAACGTGCTCGTCGCGTTCATGCCTTGGAACGGCTACAACTTCGAAGACTCGATCCTGCTCTCTGAGCGCATCGTCAAGGACGACGTCTTCACCTCGATCCACATCGAAGAGTTCGAGGTGATGGCCCGCGACACCAAGCTGGGCCCTGAGGAAATCACCCGCGACATCCCGAACGTCTCGGAAGAGGCGCTCAAGAGCCTCGACGAAGCGGGCATCGTCTACATCGGCGCGGAGGTTCGCGCCGGCGACATCCTGTGCGGCAAGATCACGCCGAAGGGCGAAAGCCCGATGACGCCGGAAGAGAAGCTTCTGCGCGCCATCTTCGGCGAGAAAGCCTCGGACGTGCGCGACACCTCGTTGCGCGTTCCGCCGGGCGTGCAGGGTACCGTCGTCGAAGTGCGCGTGTTCAATCGCCACGGCGTCGACAAGGACGAGCGCGCACTCGCGATCGAGCGGGAGGAGATCGAGCGGCTTGCCAAGGACCGGGACGACGAGCAGGCGATCCTCGATCGCAACGTGTTCGGCCGTCTTTCCGAGATGCTGGAAGGCCGCCAGGGCATTGCCGGCCCGAAGGGCTTCAAGAAGGACTCCAAGATCACGCGCGCCGTGCTTGAGGAGTATCCGAAGTCGCAGTGGTGGCAGTTCGCCTCGCCGAACGACAAGCTCATGGCCGAGATCGAGGCGATCCGCAAACAATACGACGAGAGCAAGAAGCGTTTGGAGCAGCGCTTCCTCGACAAGGTCGAGAAGCTGCAGCGCGGCGACGAGCTGCCGCCCGGCGTGATGAAGATGGTCAAGGTCTTCGTCGCCGTGAAGCGCAAGATCCAGCCCGGCGATAAGATGGCCGGCCGCCACGGCAACAAGGGCGTGGTGTCGAAGATCGTGCCGCTCGAGGACATGCCGTTCCTAGAGGACGGCACGCAGGTCGACATCGTGCTGAATCCTCTTGGTGTGCCCTCGCGCATGAACGTCGGCCAGATTCTCGAAACGCATCTCGGCTGGGCGTGCGCCGGTCTCGGCAAGCGCATCGGCCAGGCGGTCGACGCCTATTATGCCAAGCAGGACACCAAGCAGCTCAAGGACACGTTGAAGAAGGTCTACGGCGATGACGAAACCATCAAGTCGCTCAACGACAAGGACCTGATCGAGCTCGGCAACAATCTGCGGCCCGGCGTGCCGATCGCGACGCCGGTGTTCGACGGTGCCAAGGAAGCCGACATCGAGAACATGCTCGATCTCGCCGGCCTCGATCATTCCGGTCAGGTCAACGTGTTCGACGGCCGCACCGGCGAGCAGTTCGATCGCAAAGTGACGGTCGGCTACATCTACATGCTCAAACTGCATCATTTGGTGGACGACAAGATCCACGCGCGCTCGATCGGTCCGTACTCGCTCGTTACCCAGCAGCCGCTGGGCGGCAAGGCGCAGTTCGGCGGACAGCGGTTCGGCGAAATGGAGGTCTGGGCGCTGGAGGCTTACGGCGCAGCCTACACGCTGCAGGAGATGCTAACCGTGAAGTCGGACGACGTGGCCGGCCGCACCAAGGTCTACGAGGCCATCGTGCGCGGCGACGACACGTTCGAAGCCGGCATACCGGAAAGCTTCAACGTGTTGGTCAAGGAGATGCGTTCGCTCGGTCTCAACGTCGACCTGCACAATTCGCAGCAGGGTCAGGGCGGCGGTCCAGCCGCCGAGGCGGCCGAGTAGTTTCAACAGTTGCGGGACGGCGAGGGCGCCGGCCCGGGGACAGTTTGACGACCAGCGGGCCTTGAAGCCCGCCCGAGTCGAGGAGAAGACGATGAATCAAGAGATTATGAATCTTTTCAGCCCGCAGGTTCCGGCGCAGGTCTTTGACCAGATCCGGATTTCGATCGCGAGCCCGGAAAAGATTCTTTCCTGGTCGTACGGCGAGATCAAGAAGCCGGAAACCATCAACTACCGCACCTTCAAGCCCGAGCGCGACGGTCTGTTCTGCGCGCGCATCTTCGGGCCGATCAAGGATTACGAGTGCTTGTGCGGCAAGTACAAGCGCATGAAGTACAAGGGCATCATCTGCGAGAAATGCTCGGTCGAAGTGACGCTCAGCCGCGTGCGGCGCGAGCGCATGGGTCATATCGAGCTCGCCGCCCCCGTCGCGCACATCTGGTTCCTGAAGTCGCTGCCGAGCCGGATCGGCTTGCTGATGGACATGACGCTCAAGGATCTCGAGCGCATTCTGTACTTCGAGTATTACGTCGTGCTGGAGCCGGGCCTGACCCCGCTGCAAGACCGTCAGTTGCTGTCCGAGGAAGAGTATCTCAAGGCGCAGGACGAGTACGGCGCCGACAGCTTCACCGCCCAGATCGGCGCGGAAGCAATCCGCGAGATGCTCAAGGCGCTTGACCTGGACAAGCTGGCGGCCGACCTGCGCGTCGAGATCGCCGAGTCCAAGTCCGAGCTCAAGCCGAAGAAGCTCGCCAAGCGACTCAAGTTGATCGAGGCGTTCACCCAGTCCGGCAACAAGCCGGAGTGGATGATTCTGACGCAAGTGCCGGTCATCCCGCCCGATCTGCGCCCCCTGGTTCCGCTCGACGGCGGCCGTTTCGCCACGTCGGACCTCAACGACCTCTATCGCCGCGTCATCAACCGCAACAACCGCTTGAAGCGGCTGATCGAGCTGCGTGCACCGGACATCATCATCCGCAACGAGAAGCGCATGCTTCAGGAAGCGGTCGATGCGCTGTTTGACAACGGCCGCCGCGGCCGCGTCATCACGGGCGCCAACAAGCGCCCGCTGAAGTCGCTCGCCGACATGCTGAAGGGCAAGCAGGGCCGCTTCCGGCAGAACTTGCTCGGCAAGCGCGTCGACTATTCCGGCCGCTCGGTGATCGTGGTCGGTCCCGAACTCAAGCTGCACCAGTGCGGCCTGCCGAAGAAGATGGCGCTCGAGTTGTTCAAGCCGTTCATCTATTCGCGGCTCGA
>JBEVIJ010000160.1:0-8057 GCA_040510745.1 Xanthobacteraceae bacterium | reverse complement strand
CGCTCCTCGCAGGCGATCCCGACCACGGCGCATTCCTGGACGGCCGGATGCGCGTAGAGCGCATTTTCGACCTCGGGTGCGGCGATATTGTAGCCGGACGAGATGATCATGTCGTCGGAGCGCGCCTGGTACCAGAAGTAGCGGTCCTTATCCATCACGTAGGTGTCGCCAGTGACGTTCCAGCCGCTCTGCACGTAGTTGAACTGCCGCGTATCGGAGAGATAGCGGCAGCCGGTCGGGCCGCGCACCGCAAGGCGCCCGGCGATGCCCGGCGGCATCTCCTTGCCCTCGTCATCGATCACGATCGCCTCGTAGCCCGGCACCACGCGGCCGGTGGAGCCGGCGCGCACTTCCTCCTCGGGCGAGCCGATGAAAATATGCAGCATCTCGGTTGCGCCGATGCCGTCGAGAATCTTGATGCCGGTCGCCTTGTGCCACGCCTCGAAGGTCGCTTTCGGCAGCGCTTCGCCGGCCGACACACATTTGCGCAGCGATTTGATGTCGTATTCGGGCAGCTTCTGAATCATCGCGCGGTAAGCCGTCGGCGCAGTGAAGCAGACTGTGGCGCCGAATTTCTGGATCGCCCCGAGCATGTTGTCCGGCGTGGGCTGCTCCAGCAGCACGGTGGACGCGCCGATCCGCAATGGAAACAACACAAGCCCGCCGAGCCCGAAGGTGAAGGCGAGCGGCGGCGAGCCGATGAATCGGTCGGACGGCTCGGCTCGCAGCACATGCTTGGCGTAGCTGTCGCAGATCGCCAGCATGTCGCGGTGGAAGTGCATGGTGCCTTTTGGCTCGCCCGTGGTGCCCGAGGTGAAGCCAATGAGGCACACGTCATCCGCGGCGGTGTCGCAGGCGGAGAAATGCTCATACCCCGACTGCTGCATCATGGATTCCAGGCCGTCGTTGCGGCCCTCACCCCAATAGACGATGCGCTTGAGATCGGGCGCCACCGCCCTGGCCTTCTCCATCTCGTCGGCAAGCCGCGCGTCACACAGTGCCAGCGCGATCTTGCCCTTGGCGATCGGATAGCTCAGCTCCTTGGCACGAAGCAGCGGCATGGTCGCCACCACCACCGCGCCGGCTTTCAGCGCGGCCAGATAGACGGCGACCATCATCGGATTGTTGGCGGAGCGCAGCAGCACGCGATTGCCAGCGATCAACCCGAGATCGCGCGTCAGCACGTTGGCGATGCGGTTCACCCGCTCGGAGAGCTGCGCGTAGCTCAGCGTTTCCGATGGCGAGATCAGGCAGGGCCGGGCGCCCTCGCCCGCCGCGACCCAGCGGTCGAGGAACTTGGTGACGCAGTTGAGCCGATCGCCGTAGCGCAGCTCCGGAAGGTCGAAGCGAAACTCCGGCCACTGCGCGCGCGGCGGCAGGTTGTCCCGCGCGAAGGTGTCGATGTGCCCCGTCGTCGTCATCGCTGTCCCTATTCCGCTGCCAGTGCAGCCTTGCCCTGCCGGTTCTTCAGCGCCTCGCGCGCGATCACGATCTTCTGCACCTCGGTCGCGCCCTCGTAGATGCGCAGCGCCCGGATTTCCCGGTAAAGCTCCTCGACCTTGACGCCCTTGGTGACACCAAGCCCGCCGTGGAGCTGCACGGCTCGGTCGATCACGCGCTGCGCCGCCTCGGTCGCGAACATCTTTGCCATTGCGGCCTCGCTGGTGACGCGGGCAGCGCCCTGATCCTTGGTCCAGGCGGCGCGGTAGACGAGCAGCGCCGCCGCGTCGACCTCGGTGGCGCTGTCGGCAATCGCGGCTTGGGTCATCTGCAGGTCGCCGAGCGGCGCGCCGAACAGCTTGCGCGAAGCAGCATGCTCGACGGTCTCGTGCAGCGCGCGGCGGGCAAAGCCCAGCGCGGCGGCGCCGACCGTCGAGCGGAAAATATCGAGCGTCGCCATGGCGACCTTGAAACCCTCACCCGGACCGCCCAGCCGGTTGGCGGCAGGCACGCGCACCGCGTCGAACGTGAGCCGCGCCAGCGGATGCGGCGCGATCACGTCGATGCGCTCGGCCACCGTGAGCCCCGGCGCGTCGGCATCGACCACGAAGGCGGACAGGCCCCTGGCGCCCGGCGCCTCGCCGGTTCGGGCGAACACCACGTAATGGTCGGCGATGCCGCCGTTAGAAATCCAGGTCTTCTCGCCGTCGATACGAAACTGGTTGCCGTCGAGCTTAGCGGTCGTCGCCATCGCGGCCACGTCGGAGCCTGCCTCCGGCTCGGACAGTGCGAAAGCAGCAATCGCCTTGCCGTCGCGCACCGGCGGCAGATAGCGGCGCTTCAGATCGTTGGTGCCGTAGAGCGAAATCGAGCCGGTGCCGAGCCCCTGCATGGCGAAGGCGAAGTCGGCCAGCCCGTCACGGAACGCCAGCGTCTCGCGCGCAATGCAAAGCGTGCGCACGTCGAGCTGCGGGTGCAACCCGCCGAATTCGGCCGGCACCACGGCCTTGAGTAGCCCCGCCTCGCCGAGCGCCGCGACACGCGCCCGGCACGCCGCAACGACGTCGTCATGCGGCAGGCTCGGCAGTTTGGCGTCGGCCCAGCGCGCCAACGCCTCCGCGAAACGGCGGTGCTCGTCGTTGAAGAAAGGCAGCGCAAGGGTGGATTGGAGATTGCTCATGGCAAGCTCTCTCCTTTGTCGTCCCCGCGAAGGCGGGGACCCATAATCACGAAGCTATCAATGGGCCGCGGCGCATGGGTCCCCGCCCTCGCGGGGACAACAGCAACAAAGTACGTGCGCGCCACCACCATCAATTACCCTCGAACACCGGCTTCTGCTTCGCCGCAAAAGCGCGGAACGCGCGATTGAAGTCCTCGGTTTTCATGCACAACGCCTGCGCCACCGCCTCGGCCTCGATTGCCGCCTCGATGGACATCGCCCATTCCATGTCCAGCATGCGTTTGGTCATGCCGTTGGCGAAGGTGGGGCCGGACGCCAGCTCGCGGGCCAGTTTCGTGGCCTCGGACAGCACCGTTTCCGAGGACGCCAGCCGGTAGAAGAAGCCCCAGCGCTCAGCCTCCTCCCCGCTCATGGAGCGGCCGGTGAAAAGAAGCTCCGATGCGCGGCCCTGGCCGATGATGCGCGGCAGGATCGCGCAGGCGCCCATGTCGCAGCCGGCAAGACCCACGCGGTTGAACAGGAACGCGACCTTGGCGGCGGCCGTGCCAATCCGCAGGTCCGACGCCATGGCGATGATCGCGCCGGCGCCGGCGCAAACGCCGTCGATCGCGGAGATGATCGGCTGCGGGCAGGCCCGCATCGATTTCACAACGTCGCCGGTCATCTTGGTGAAGTCGAGGAGTTCCGTCGTGCCCATCTTGGTCAGCGGCTCGATGATCTCGAACACGTCGCCGCCGGAGCAGAAGTTGCCGCCGGCGCCGGTCACGACGATAGCCTTCACTTCCTTGTCCTTGGCGGCGGCGCGGAACAGGTCGACGATTTCGGCATAGCTGTCGAAGGTCAGCGGATTCTTCTTGTCGGGCCGGTCGAGCGTCAGCGTCGCGACTCTGCCATCGACCACAAAGTGCACGTGGCGCGCCCTGTATCCCGATAGCGGCAGCGTCACCGGATTGGCCGCGCTCATCGGCGCGCCCCGCCATCGAGCGCCTTGCGGGCGGAGGATTTGGTTTTCGCCAGCGCGGACATCAGCGCCGAGATATCGCCGGGCGAGAGCTCGGAGAAAATCTGCCCGATCCAGTCGGCATTTTCCCGTGCCATGGAGCGGAAGAAGCGCCGCCCCTCGGCGGTCAGGCTGACGATCTGCACCCGGCGGTCGTTCGGCGCCGGCCGTCGCAGGATCAGGCCCTGCCCCGCCAGCCGGTCGACCAGGCCCGTGATGTTGCCGTTCGATACCATCATGCGCTGAGAGAGCTCGCCGAGTGTCATGCCGTTCGGCGCGCGCTCGAGCTGCGCCAGCAGATCGAAGCGCGGCAGCGTGATGTCGAAATTGTCGCGCAGGCGGCGGCGCACCTCGTTCTCGATCAGAGTCGTGCAGGTGAGAAGACGCAGCCAGAGCCGCAGCTCGGTCTTGTGGTCGTCGGGCCGCTCCGTGACCTTGGTCTCGGCGTCCAACGGGATTGTCGTTCTGTCGTCCATCATGGCTCTCCACCGGCAACCATCAGCGTGGTCCCGGTCACGGAGGCTGCATCCGGCGAGCACAGATAGAGCACGGCGGCAGCGACCTCCTGCGGTTTGATAAATCTTCCCAATGGATTGTTCTTAATAATTGCGGCCTCCGCCTCGGCGGGCGTGCGGCCGGTCTTTTCCATGATTCGCGCGACGCTCTCGCGCATCATTTCGGTGTCGGTGTAACCGGGGCATACCGCGTTGACGGTGACGCCGGTCTTCGCGGTTTCGATCGCCAGCGAGCGCACCAGGCCGACGACAGCGTGCTTGGCCGCACAGTAGGCCGAGACATAGCCGTAGCCCTTCACGCCTGCGGTCGACGCGACCGCGATCACGCGGCCGAATTTGCGCTCGACCATGCCGCCCAGCACGGCCTGCGTTGTGTTCACCACGCCCATGACGTTGAGTTCGAACATGCCGCGGAATTGGGCGGGCGTGGTCTCGGCAAACGGCGCCGAGTCGGCGCCGCCGGCGTTGGCGACCAGGATGTCGACCGGTCCCCTCACCGTTTCGATCACACGAAGATTGTCGATCATGGCTTCCGGCTGCGTAACGTCGCCAACAATCCAGCCTTTGGCGTCGCCTGCGGCGGCGGCCTCCTGCAGCGATTTCTCGGTGCGGCCGACCACGGTGACGTTCGCGCCGGCCGCAGACAAAGCAGCGGCAATGGCGCGGCCAATGCCGCGTCCGCCGCCTGTCACCAGCGCGTGCCGTCCCTGCAGGCCAGCCATCAAATCCCTCTTGTGCGGATATTACTTTAAGCCTAAACTTTATAGGCTTCAAGTACCAAGCGGCCATGCGGGTTTCCGGGACCCGAGCGGAGGCGGCATGAAGGTCCATATCGTCGGCGGCGGTCCGGCCGGGCTCTACTTCGCCATCCTGATGAAGAAGGCGTGGCCGCGCACGCGAATTACCGTGTTCGAGCGCAACCGGCCCGACGATACGTTCGGCTTCGGCGTCGTCTTCTCCGACCAGACCCTGGAGGCGTTCGAGGCCTACGATCGCGAGACCTACCGGCAGATCGTCGGCCATTTCTCCTATTGGGACGATATCGCGATTCATTTCCGGGGCACCGTGCACCGGATTGGCGGCAACGGATTCTGCGGCACGTCGCGCACGATGCTGCTGAAAATCCTGGGCCGGCGCGCGCACTCGCTCGGCATCGACATCAAGTATCAGTCCGAAGCCGATCCGATGAAACCGACGATCCGCGGCGCCGACCTCGTGGTCGCCGCCGACGGCATCAATTCCCGCACCCGCGAGGGACTGAAGGACAAGTTCAACCCGACCGTCGAGATGCGGCCCAACCATTTCGTCTGGATGGGTTCAACCAAGCCGCTCGACGCCTTTAACTTCTATTTCCGGGAAACCGAGCACGGCATCTTCATCGCGCACTGCTACCAGTATCAGCCGGGCCGCTCGACCTGGATCTTCGAGACCGATCCCGAGACGTTCCAGCGCGCTGGCTTGGGCTCGCTCGACGAGGCGGGCTCTGCTGCAGTCATGGAAAAGGTGTTCGCCGGCGAGCTCGACGGCCACAAGCTGATCACCAACCGGTCGATCTGGCGCAACTTCCCGACCATCCGCTGCGAGCGCTGGACGCACGAGAACACCGTGCTGATCGGCGACGCCAAGGCCACCGCGCATTTCTCGATCGGCTCGGGTACCAAGCTCGCGATGGAGGACGCGATCGCGCTCTACGAGGCGTTCCGCGCGACCGGCGGCTGCGACGTAACGACCGCCCTCTCCCGCTTCGAATCGCAGCGCCGCGACGAGGTGGAGCGCACGCAGCATTCCGCAGACGTGTCGCTGGTCTGGTTCGAGCACGTGAAGCGGTTCTGGAACATGAATCCGACCCGCTTCGCGTTCGGCCTGATGACACGCTCGCGCGCCATCACCTACGACAACCTCGCGCTGCGCGCGCCGGAGTTCATCGGCGAGGCCGACAAGATGGTGGCGCGCGAGGTCCAGGCGCAGGGCTTCAAAGCCGATGTCGCTCAGCCCGTCGCGCCGATGTTCCAGCCGTTTCAGCTCCGCAACATGACGCTGACCAACCGCGTGGTGGTATCGCCGATGTGCCAATACTCGGCCAAGGACGGCCTGCCCGGCGACTGGCACATGGTGCACTACGGCTCGCGCGCGATCGGCGGCGCCGGGCTGATGTTCACCGAGATGACCGACGTCTCCGAAAAGGCACGTATTACTTACGGTTGCACGGGCATGTACAACGACGCCCAAGAGGCGGCCTGGAAGCGGATCGTCGATTTCGTGCACGCCAATTCCGCGGCGAAGCTCTGCCTGCAGCTCGGCCACGCCGGCCGCAAGGGCGCCACCAAGCTGATGTGGGAGGGTATCGACCAGCCGCTGCCCCAAGGGGGCTGGCCGGTCGTCTCGGCGTCGCCGCTGCCCTACTACCCGCACAGCCAGGTGCCGCGCGAAATGACCCGCGCCGACATGGATGAAGTGGTCGCGGATTTCGTGCAGGCGGTGAAGCGCGCGGAGCGCGCGGGCTTCGACATGGTCGAGATGCACGCCGCGCACGGCTACCTGCTGGCGAGCTTCATCTCGCCGCTGACGAACACGCGCACCGACGAGCACGGCGGGTTGATCGAGAACCGCATGCGCTTCCCGCTCGAGGTGTTCCGCGCCATGCGCGCCGCGTGGCCGGATGACAAGCCGATGTCGGTACGCATCTCGGCGACCGACTGGCAGGATGGCGGCCTCAGCGGCGACGACGCCGTGCAGGCGGCGCGGCTGTTTGCGCAGAGCGGCTGCGACCTGATCGACGTCTCGACCGGCCAGACCACGCCGGACGCCCAGCCGGTCTATGGCCGCATGTTCCAGACGCCGTTCTCCGACCAGATCCGCAACGAGGCCGGCCTCTCGACCATGTGCGTCGGCAACATCACCACGGCCGATCAGGTCAACACCATCATCGTTGCGGGGCGCGCCGATCTGGTGGCGCTGGCGCGGCCGCACCTCGCCGACCCGTCGTTCACGATGAAGGCTGCCGCCTGGTACGGCGCGCCGGTCGAATGCCCGCCGCAGTACGAGGCAGGACGTGAGCAGCTGTTCCGGAACAGCGCGCGGGAACGAACGGAATTGACGGAGCTCAAGCTCAAGGCCAAGCCGAAAACCCACGCAACGACGTGGAAACAGGCCGCAGAATGAATGGGAACCGCCGGGCCGTGGCCCGGCGGTTTCTGCACTCGGTGACGCTTACTTCGGGTTGCTCGGATTTGCCGACCCGCGCGATCCAGATGGGTTCGACGGCGCAGCATTGCTGCCGGGCTGCGACGGCGCGCCCGAACCGGTGGTCTGCAGGTTGCGCGCGCAGCTTGCGCTAAGGTCACCCTTCTTGGCCGAGTCGCACTGCGCCATGGTGGCGTAGCTGCAGTTCTTCGATCCATCGGCCTTCTGCAGGCAGAACGCCTGGTTCTGGCCCATCGTTTGGCCCTGTGAACCCGGCGCTTGCTGCGCGATGGCGCTTCCCATTGCGAAGCCGGCGATCGCGATCGCGGTGACAAAGGTGGTTGGACGCATGCGTTATCCTCCTGGTGGACCTCCCCTAGGAGAAATTGCACGCCGAAATAATGGTTCCGGGAACCCTGAAAAAACGCGGTGCAATACCGCGCTGCACGGCCACTGCGGAGAATTATTCAGTCCCCGGCAATGGAACTTGGCGGGCGCGGCCGATGACGCTATAGCAAGTGCACCCGACTGACCGGCACGGAGTTCGGGCGGCCTGCTGGGGGATGGTGAAATGGTATCACAGCAGACTCTGACTCTGTTTTTCTAGGTTCGAATCCTAGTCCCCCAGCCACCCAGTCCTGTCTCCCACTGACGCGTCGAAGCGATCGCCAAGAAGCCCGCATTGACGCGGGCTTTTGCCGTTATGGGTGCTGTCTCCATTCACGCGATTTGAGGGTTT
>JBEVIJ010000159.1:0-5517 GCA_040510745.1 Xanthobacteraceae bacterium | reverse complement strand
CATGATCCCGAAAAAGCCTGCCCCGGACTTGATCCGGGGTGGATACCGGTTTTCGGAAAAGATCATGCTCCAACAAGAAGCTAGAGCGGGATGACGATTCGAAGAAAAGTCATCCCTGACTAGCGCATATTTGATTGGTTGAATCGGAAATGCGCATTAGATTCTCGGTTGGTCGCATTTTCTGCGGAAAACCGGGAAAATGCCCGAGGAGACCGCCATGAGCGATGATCACAGGCCGCGCGCGACCCGGCGGCGTTTTCTGGCCGATGCGGTCCGCCTCGCCGGTGGAATAGGCCTGGTCTCGGTCGCGGCGATCGAGCCCGCCCGCGCCACGCCGGCAATGATGAACGCCGCGATGAAGAAGGTCTTGGGCGAGGCCCCGCTGCGCAAGGGCAAGGTCACGCTCGACGTGCCGCCACTGATCGAGAACGGCAACACGGTCCCGCTCACGGTCACGGTCGAGAGCCCGATGACGGCCGCCGACCACGTCAAGGCGATCCACGTCTTCAACGAGAAGAACCCGCAGCCCAACGTGGTGAGCGTCCACCTCGGCCCGCGCGCCGGCAAGGCCAGCATCTCGACCCGCATCCGGCTCGCCGACTCGCAGAAGATCATCGCGGTCGCCGAACTGAGCGACGGCTCGTTCTGGTCCGACGAGGCCGAGGTCGTCGTCACGCTGGCGGCCTGCCTGGAAGGGATCTGAACCATGGCCCGCGCGCTCATCAACGTCCCGCCGAAAGCCAAGCGCGGCGACATCATCGAGATCAAGACGCTGATCTCCCACGTGATGGAGCCGGGCTACCGCCCCGACAGCACCGGCAACGTGCTGCCGCGCGACATCATCAATCTGTTCGTCTGCACCTACAACGGGCAGGAGATTTTCCGCGCCGAGCTGTTCGCGGCGGTCGCCGCCAATCCGTTCATGTCGTTCTCGACGGTCGCGACCGAGAGCGGCAAGCTCGAGTTCAAATGGAGCGGGGACAACGGGTTTTCGGCGGCGGAGACCGCGACCATCACCGTCGAATGAGCACCTGGCGTCGGGTCTTGTCGCCACGTAACTCCTGCACCGCGCTCATCTGCGCGGTGTGCGCCTCGTTCGCGATCGCAGCCGAAATCCCGCTCGCCGAGCGAAAATCCGGCTACGACTTCATGAGCCGCGAAACGCGCGCCATGCAGGACGACGACACCACCAACCCGGGCATGCTGTGGGTGCTCGACGGCGAGGCATTCTGGAACCGCAAGGCCGGCACCGCCGGCAAATCGTGCGCCGACTGCCACGGCGACGCCGCGACCAGCATGAAAGGCGTGGCGGCGCGCTATCCGGCGTTCAGCCCGGAGCGCGGCCGTCCCGTCAATCTCGAGCAGCGGATCAACCTCTGCCGCGCCGACCGGCAACAGGCGACGCCGCTGCCCTACGAGAGCAAGGACCTGCTGGCGCTCACCGCCTATGTGGGACGGCAATCGCGCGGCTTGCCGATCGAGATCAACGTGGACGAGCGCACGAAACCGTTCATCGACGCCGGCCGCGAGATGTTCAACCAGCGCCAGGGGCAGATCAATCTCTCCTGCGCGCAGTGCCACGACGACAATTGGGGCCAGAAGCTCGCCGGCGCGCCGGTGCCGCAGGGCCACGCCAACGGCTATCCGCTCTACCGCCTGGAATGGCAGGCGCTCGGCTCGCTGCAGCGGCGGCTGCGCAACTGCCTGTTCGGGATGCGCGCCGAGACCTATCCGCTGGGCGCGCCCGAATATGTCGATCTCGAGCTCTACCTGATGTGGCGCGCGCGCGGGATGCCGGTCGAGACCCCGGCGGTGCGGCCGTAGGAGCTGCGCGTCACTGCTGCGGCAGGCGGTGGAAACCCTCCTCGGGGGTCGGTCCCCAGACGCTGGTCGCGCCCGGCGTCCACAGCTTGGGCCGCTGCGGGGTGTCGTGGTGCCAGGGCCGCGGCTCGAAATAGCCGAGCTCCTCGTCCTTCATCTGGTCGAGCTCGCAGAAGAACTCGACCACCTGCTGGTCCTGATTGTGATGATAGGTGGCGATGTTGTGCCCGGGACCGTGCCGCAACGGGCCCCAGATGATCGGCACCTTCTTCTGGCCCATCAGCTCGCAGGAATTCTGCAGGTGCATGAAATCTTTGAGCTCGAAGGCGATGTGATGCAGCTTGACGTCCGGGCCGGTGAAGAAGTTCACCGTGTGGTGATCGGGATTGCAGCGCATGAAGCAGAAGAAATCGCCGATCCAGTCGGAGACGCGGAAGCCCAGCACCTTCTCGTAGAACGAAACCGTGCGCTGGATGTCCGGCGTATAGAACGCGACGTGCCCGAGCTTGAGCGGCCCGATGCCGGCGGTCTGCTCGTGCTTGCCGAGATAGCTCCACTCCTTGAACAGCTCGATCGTCGTGCCCTTGTCGTCCTTGAACGACAGCACCTGGCCCATGCCGGGAATCGAATCGTTGCGCAGCTCGCTGCGCACGCCGTCCTTCTGCAGCTCCTTGGCGAGCTCGCCGAAATCGGAATTGGGCGCCACCTCGAATGACAATTTGATGCAGTGCGCCCGATCGGCCTTGTTGAGCTGGATCACCAGCAGGCCGACCTTGGTCATCAGGAACGCGCGGTCCTTCTCGCGCTCGGCGACGATCAATCCCATGAACTTCTCGTAGTAGGCGATCGCCTTCTCCAGGTCCGGCGTCTCGAAGGTGGCGTGTCCGACTCGTCTGAGCTTAATCATGGTTGTCTCCGGCTTTTCGAGCGTTTGACGCGTTTTCTACGGCGAACCGGTTCCCACTTCGCCGGAAAACGCTTTGGTCCTCAGCGCGCGACAGGCGGCTTGCTTATATCGCTTCTGCGGTTTTATTGACACGGTGCAACGGATTCAAGGAGCCCCCCGACATGGCCGGCTACAAGCTTGCGACCTACCAATCCGCCGACGGACCGCGCGCCGGCCTCATCGTCGACGACAAGGTGTTCGACGCCGCCAAGCTGACCGGCAAGGCCTCCTACGCGACCGTGATCGGCATTCTCGCCGACTGGCGGGCGGCGCAAGGCGCCCTCAAGAAGGCGGCCGCCAAGGCCGGCAGGAGCAAGACCGGCCAGCCGCTCGGCCGCGCCAAGCTGCGCGCGCCGGTGCTGTGGCCCTCGGCGATCTATTGTGCAGGTGCGAACTACGCCGATCACGCCGCCGAAATGGCTCGCCGCATGAACCGGCCGCTCGACCCCGATCCGCACACGCTCGGGCTCAAAGCCTGGCATTTCATCAAGGGCTCGCGGGCGCTGGCCGATCCGGGCGCAACCGTGAAGATTTCCGAGGTCTCCAACCGGGTCGATTGGGAAGTGGAGCTGGCGGCGGTGATCGGGCGGGCGGCCAAGAACGTGCCGCAGGAGAAGGCGCTCGATTACGTGGCCGGCTACACCATCGCCAACGATCTCTCGGCGCGCGACCGCGGGAACCGCGCCAATATCAGCGAAACCTCGCCGTTCAAGTCCGATTGGACCAAGCACAAGACCTTCGACGGCTCCTGCCCGCTCGGGCCCTGGATCGTGCTGGCGAGCGACATCGGCGACCCGCAGACCCTCGGCCTCAAGCTGTGGGTGAACGACGTCCTCAAGCAGGATTCCAACACCAAGGACATGATCTTCAACCTTGCCGAGCAGATCGCGCAGTTATCGAGCGGCATGACGCTGCACCCGGGCGATCTCGTGCTCACCGGAACGCCGGCCGGCGTCGGCTCGGCGCGCGGCGAGTTCCTCAAGGCCGGCGACGTGGTCAAGCTCTGGATCGAGAAGATCGGCACGCTGACCAACAAGATGGCCTGACGACGCGTTTTGGGGGGCGGCTATTCGGCGAAAAACGCAATAAAGCCATGTAATCCGGGGATACCGGACCGCCAGCTGCCGCTGGTTGCTTTCGAACCGTTGTAATATACAAGGTGAGGTATGGGCGCCGATTTCAAGAGCCTGACAAGGTCGGCAGGAGCGTCCTGGTAGGAACCGAACACCCTAGGGAGGCTTGCCAAGCATGGCCGAGCAGTACGTCGGTAAGATCGCGGAGTTCAAGGACGGCGACCGTCGAATCATCTTCGCCGGTGACAACGAGATCGGCGTGTTTCGCCACGAGGGCCAATTCTACGCCTACAGCAATTTCTGCCTGCACCAGGGCGGGCCGGCCTGTGAGGGCCTCACCATCGCCAAGGTCGAGGAGCGGCTGATGCCCGACAAGACCTCGAAGGGTCTCTACTTCTCGGACACCGAGATGCACTTCGTCTGTCCCTGGCACGGCTACGAATACAACATGAAGACCGGCGAGTGCGTGTCCGACCGCAAGCTCAAGCTGCGCAAATACAAGATCGTCGAAAAAGGGGATGAGGTTTATGTCCTCACCTAAGACCGCGGCGGCCAAGACGGCGCGGCGTCCGAAGCCGGTCGCGCGCACCGCCTTGAAGCCAGTCGCCAAGGCCGCCAACGGCGCGAACGCCTCGGCGCAGGCGGCGCAGCTCGCCGCCGAGATCGAGCGCGCGCTCGCGGGCGGCAAGCCCGACGTGCTCACGCCCGCGGCGCTGCAGGCGCTGATGGGCGCGGTCTGCAAGACCTACGCGGCGCAGGTGGAGGCGGGCAGCGACGCGCTGCCGCTGCCGATGCGCGGCGGCGCTACCGCGACCGACGTGATGGTGACGGCAAGCGGCCTGTTGAAGGCTGCGAATCTTGCGGTGTTCGAGCTCGGCATGTGGCAGAGCTGGACCGGCCGCTGACATCAAAGGAATTTGGAACGTCAGGAGACGAAGATCATGGACCTCCTTGCTGAACGCGGCCGACGCATATCGGTCGACGAGCTCAACACCACGCGGCTGCTGGCCCACGCCCGCAAACAGGCGGTGCAGCGCAAGCTCGACGACATCCTGATCGTCGACGTGGATGCGCACCACTATGAGACCGAGCACTACAGCGAAATCCTGCCCTTCATGGAGAACGATGTCTTCAAGCAGTGGACCATGGGCGGGCGCGGCCAGACCGACCGCGGCTCGATCGTGCCGACCAATGCGGGCTTCATCCAGGACATGGGTGGACGGGTAACGCGCTATCCGCTGCGGCGCTCCGAGAAGACGGAGCAGGGCGGCAAGCATCGCGACGTGCAGCTCGGCGAGCGCTGGATGGACGCGATGAGCGTCGACTATTCCTGCCTGTTCCCGACCGGCATGCTCAACCTCGGCATGCATCCGCAGAAGGAGATGGAGGTCGATCTCTGCTGGGCCTACAACCGCTGGGTCACCGAGAAGGTGCTGCCGGAAGCCGGCGGGCGCATGTATTCCATGCTGTGCCTGCCGTTCTCCGACCCGGCCGCCTGCGTGCGCCAGGTCGAGACCTTCGGCGGCCGCAAGGGCGTGACCGGATTCATGGTCACGACGGTGCGGCACCTGCAGGTGAACGACAAGTCCTACATGCGGCTCTACAGCTCGATGCAGGAGCGCGGGCTCTCGCTCGCGTTCCATTCCGGGCCGAACTGGAACGAACCGGTGTTCCGTG
>JBEVIJ010000158.1:0-7258 GCA_040510745.1 Xanthobacteraceae bacterium | reverse complement strand
AGACCGGGCTGATCGGTACGTTCGAGCTACACGTGCGCGCCGACATGTCGCTGGAGTGGCCGCTGGCGGAAACGCCGACCCACATGATCACCATGGCGTTCGATCCCGACCTTGACGATTGCGTGGTGATCGCATTGCGCGACATGATCAAGCTGATCTGCGCGCGCACCGGCATTTCGCGCGAGGATGCCTACACGCTGTGCAGTCTCGCCGCCGACCTGCGGGTGACGCAGGTCGTCAACGGCAACAAGGGCATTCATTGCATGGTCGAGAAGAAATATCTGGTTCGCGCGTAACAAAGGAGAAGGGCATGAAATTTGTCTGGCTGATCGCTTTGCTTACGCTGTCGGGTGTTGCCGAGGCGCGCGACTATCTCAAGCAGGATCGCGCGCAGTCGCGCGGCTTCTCGCCAGGTGTCGTCACCGAGGGCGGCAAAATCGTCTGGGTGTCGGGCCAGACCGGACTGGTCGACGAAGACGGCAAGCCGATGGCCGGCAATTTCGAAGGGCAGGCGCGGGTGATTTTTCGCGCGATCGATAGCGTGGTGAAGCGCGCCGGCGGCAGCATCAAGGACGTAGTGACGATCACAGTCTATCTAACCGACCCGCGGCTGCTTGATCCGCTCATGCCGATTCGCCGTGAGTTCTGGCCGGAGGGGAATTTCCCGGCCAGCACGACGATCACGGTTCATAGCCTGCCGGCGGTCGGCATGATGTTGGAGATTTCCGCGGTGGCGGTGATTGGCGATAAATAAGCCTAGTCGGCCGGCCGCACGCGCACAATGCGGCCGTTGGAGCTGTCGGTCGCCAGATAGATCGCGCCGTCGGGTCCGGCGCGCACGTCGCGGATGCGCTCACGGACGCCCTGCAGCAGACGCTCCTCGCCGGTGACTTTCTCACCGTCCAGCGTGAGCCGCACCAGAATTTGTGTGGCGAGGCCGCCAATGAACAGGTTGCCTTTCCATGCCGGGAAAAGGTCGCTTTGATAGAACGCCATGCCCGAGGGCGCGATCACCGGCGTCCATTGCTTGATCGGCTGCTCCATGCCGGCCTTCGATGTGGCCTCGTGGATCTTCGCGCCGCCATAGTTGACGCCATAGCCGATCACCGGCCAGCCGTAGTTCCTGCCTTTCTCGATGACGTTGAGCTCGTCGCCGCCTTGCGGGCCGTGCTCGTGCGCCCATAGTTTGCCTGTCACGGGATGCAGCGCGGCGCCCTGCACATTGCGGTTGCCGTAGCTCCAAACTTCCGGCTTGGCATCCTTCCGCGCGACGAACGGATTATCGTTCGGCACCGCGCCGTCCCGCGTGACACGCACGATCTTGCCGATGTGGTTGCCGAGGTTCTGCGCTTCCTTCGGATAGGAGCCGTGATCGCCCGTGGTCAGGAACAGATTGTTGTCGGGCGCCTGCACGATACGGCAGCCGAAATGGCGGCCGCTTGACGGTGGCCCTTCCTGCCGGAAGATCACACTCACATCCTCCAGCTTGTCGCCCGCGAACCTTGCCCGTGCCATCGAGGTGCGGCCGCCACCGTCATGCGGGTCGGCGAAGCAGAAATAGATAGTCTGGTTCTGCGCGAAGTTGCGATCGAGCGCGACGTCATGCAGCCCGCCCTGGCTCGATGCAAAAACCTTCGGCAGGCCGGCCAGCGGCGACGACAGCTTGCCGTCGGCGACAATGCGCAGCCGGCCGGGCCGCTCCGTCACCAGCATGCGTCCATCGGGCAGGAACGCGAGCGACCAGGGATGGTTCAATCCGCTGACGACAGTCTTCACCGCGAGCGCACCGGCGGAGGATTGGTAGGTCTGCGCATTTGCGATCGAGCAGGGCAGTGCAGCGGACAGAGCCGCGCAAACAAGGGATTTCAATTTCATGACAACCCATTGCAAAAACGATGACCGGCAGGTCGACAACCGTGCACCGGAATTGCGGTTCCGTTTGACGCAACTCCATCAATTGATCGTGACGGCGCCGTCAGCGTGGTCCGGCCATAACCATGCGCTGGCGAACCACCAGCACGGCCAGCATCAGGAGATTGATGAGGTTGAACGCAACGCCAGTCGCGAACGCTGGCGCGTAATAGCCGTTCATGTCGTAGAGATAGCCGGCCAGCCAGCCGCCGACCGCCATGCCCGAGCCGCTCGTGAACAATAACGTCGGCACCCGCCAGTACGCTTCGCTACCAGGGAAGAGGTCGCGAACCGCCAGCACATAGGCCGGGATCAGCGCGCTGAAGCCAATTCCGAACGCGGCGGACACGGCAAACAGCCCGACCTCATCCTGTGTGTAAAGAAAGCCCGTCATCGCCGCGGCCTGCAGCGCGGAGCTCAGTAGCGCGGTCTGCAATCCGCCGATGCGGTCGGACACCAATCCCCAGCCTTGCCGGCTCAACAGTCCTGCACCGAGCAGCACCGACAGCATCGCGGCACCCATCGTCGCTGAAATGCCGAGGTCGGTGCACAACGCGACAATATGTCCCTGCGGCATCGACATGGTCACGCAGCACATGAACGATGCGACCGCGATCCAGCCGAATACGAGATTCGACGGCCAGCCGAGCACCGTCGGTCTCACCGCCGCGCTGCCGCTCTGCGCCGCAGGCGCGGCAACTTCGGGTGGCGGGCGCAGGAAATATGCCGCGAGCGGCACGATCAGCACGACCTGGAACACGGCGTAGCCGATCATGGTCCAGCGCCAGCCGAAGTTGGCGATAGCGCGCTCGAAGATCGTCGGCCAAACGAAACCCGCGAGATAGCCGCCGCTCGATATTAGGGCGAGCGCCGAGCCGCGGCGCCGGTCGAACCAGTGGCTCACATAGACATACAGCGGTGCGTTGAGGCCGGCGTTGCCGAGCAGGCCCATGAACAGCCCGTGGCCGACATAGAGCTGCCACGGCGCGCCGCCGGTCGAGATCAGCAATCCGATGCAGATCATCACCGAACCGAAGATCACGGTCCAGCGAATGCCGAAACGGTCGGCGATACGGCCCATCAGAATGCCGCCGGCCGCCGAGCCGAACCAGGCGAGCGAGCTCGCCAGCGCCGGCACCGAGCGGGCGCCGCCCATTTCTTCGGCGATCGCCTTCAGTCCGACGGCCGTAATCCACGGCCCGCCGAATGACAGACCGAGAAGGGCAAGCGAAATCCCCGCGACGACCCAGGAGGCCCGCGTCTCGATCGAGCGCGTTTCAGAGCTTTGCGTGGTCAATCCGATACCCGGCAGGGCGAGGAGGGCCATATGGCGCGGACGCGCCAAGCTGATACTGTGTAGCCAAGGCGAGGGAGGATTGGAAATGAGAAAGCCGCTTGTCGCGGTTGCGCTGGCTGCAATGGCCGCGTTCTCAGGGAATGCTGCGGCGCAATCCTATCCGTCCAAGCCGATCACCATCATCGTGCCGTTTGCCGCGGGGGGCCCTTCCGACGTGCTGGCGCGTGTGATCGGCGAGCGCATGCGCGGCTCACTCAATCAGACGGTCATCATCGAGAACGTGACCGGCGCAGCCGGCACCATCGGTGTGGCCCGTGCGGCGCGCGCGCCGGCCGACGGCTACACGTTGAGCTTCGGCCATCTCGGAACCCACGTCGTCAACGGCGCGATCTATCCGCTGACGTTCGATTTGCTCAACGATCTCGACCCGGTCGGCCTGGTTGGCGCCAATCCCATGCTGATCGTCAGCAAAACCGGTGTTCCGGCAAAGAACCTCAAGGAGTTGATAGCCTGGGTCAAGGCGAACGAGGCCAATGTGACGTTCGGCACCGCCGGCGTCGGCTCTGGCGCGCATTTCAGCGGTCTGTATTTACAGAGCTTGATCGGCACGAAGTCGCGATACGTGCCTTATCGCGGCACCGGCCCGGCGATGCAGGACCTCGTCGCCGGCAACATCGACATCATCGTCGACCAGGCGTCCAACTCGATGCCGCAGGTGCAGGGTGGCAAGATCAAGGCTTATGCCGTCACCGATGCAAAACGGCTTGCTGTGGCTCCCGACATCCCCACCGTTGATGAAGCGGGGTTGCCTGGATTCCACGTGCTGCTGTGGTCGGGGATGTGGGCCCCGAAGGGCACGCCGAAAGACGTCATCGGCAAGCTTAACGCCGCGCTACGCGAAGCGATCGCTGACCCGGGTGTCTTGAAGCGTTTCGGCGACCTTGGCCTCGACGCCACGCCGGCGAACCGCCAGACGCCGGAAGCCTTGCGTGCGCACCAGAAGGCCGAGGCCGACAAGTGGTGGCCGGTGATCAAGGCGGCCGGGGTGAAGCCTGAAGGTTAGCGATCGTGCGGAGCGAGTTTATCATGAAAAGATTCCTCGCTGTCACCGCGCTGTTGTTGTGCGGAATCGCCCACGCCGCCGCCCAGTCCTATCCGTCGCGAGCGGTGACTCTGCTGGTTCCGTTCGCGCCTGGCGGCATCACCGACATCATCGCGCGGGTGGTCGGGGAGCGCATGCGCATGTCGCTCGGCCAGCCGGTGATCGTCGAGAACGTCGCCGGCGCGAGCGGCGGCATTGCGGTGACGCGGTTTCAACGCGCCGCGGCCGACGGCTACACGATCCTGATCGGGCAGTGGACGTCGCATGTCGGTGGCGCCGCCACCAACAACTTCGCGTTCAGCATCCTCAACGACTTCGAGCCGCTGTCGCTGCTGTCGATCGGGCCGCTTTGGATCATCGGTGGCGGTCACCTGCCGGTGAAAGACCTGAAAGATCTGATCGTCTGGCTCAAGGCCAATCCGAAGCGCGGCGCAGCGGGGACCTCGGGTCTCGGCGGCGGCACGCACATGTGCCTGCTGGATTTCCAGAACAAGACCGGCACGCAGTTTCCCTTGATCCCATACCGCGGTGTCGCGCCGGTGATGCAGGACTTGCTGGCCGGCCAGATCGATCTGTCGTGCCCGGAGGCCGGCCAGACATTGCCGCAATTCCGCGCCGGCAGCATCAAGGCGTTCGCCGTGCTGACGCCGAAGCGCTGGTTCGCCGCGCCGGACGTGCCGACCATCGACGAGGCCGGTGTGCCGGGACTGCATTTCCCGTTCTGGCATGGCTTGTGGGCGCCGAAGGGCACACCGAAGGATGTCGTAGCCAAGCTCAATGCGGCGATTTCCGATGCGCTGGCTGACCCCGTCGTGCGGCAGAAGCTGATCGATCTCGGCCACGAAATCGCGGCTCCCGAACAGCAGACGCCGGCCGGCCTGTACGCCGTGCACAAGGCCGACGTCGATCGATGGTGGCCCATTATCAAGGCTGCGGACATCAAGCCGCAGTGACGAAATGCCGGACGGTGGTTTGATCGTCTTTGGAGAGGTGTGACATGCGGGGTTTGATACGGGCCGTGACGTTTGTCGCGGCCGCTCTTGCAATGATTTCGAGCGCGGCGGCGCAGTCGTTTCCGTCGCGGCCCGTCACGATCATCGTGCCGTTTCCGGCGGGCGGGCCGACCGACACGCTGGCGCGCATCTTCGCCGACAACGCGAAGGGGCCGCTGGGCCAGCCCGTCATTGTCGAGAACGTGGCCGGTGCGGGTGCCAGCATCGGCATCGGCCGCGCGGTGGCATCGCCGCCCGACGGCTACACGCTGAGCCTCGGCAACTGGACAAGCCACGTCGGCGCCGGCGCGATCTATCCGGTCAGCTGGCACATCCTCCAGGACCTCGCACCGGTGGCGAAATTTCCGGTCTCGACCTTGATGATCGTTGGTAAGAACGACCTGCCGGCCAAGAACATCCGCGAGCTGATGGCCTGGATGAAGGCAAACCCGGGCAAGGCCTCGATCGCCAACGTCGGTAACGGCAGCGGCGCGCATGTCTGCTCGGTCTACTTCAACGAAAAGGTCGGCGTCAGCGGCACGTTCGTGCCGTACAAGGGCGGCGCGCCGGTGATGCAGGACCTGGTCGGCAACCAGATCGACCTGTTCTGCGCGGAGGCGTCGCAAACGCTCGAGCATGTCCGCGCCGGCAAGATGAAAGCGTTTGTGACGCTGTCGGAGAAGCGCTGGGGACCGCTGCCGGACGTGCCGACCATGGCCGAGACTGTTTCGGCCGACATTGTGCTGCCGTTTTGGCACGGCCTGTGGGCGCCGAAGAACACGCCGAAGGATGTGATCGCAAAGCTCAATTCGGCGGTTAGCCAGGTGTTCGCCGATCCAACGGTACAGAAGCGCATTGCTTCACTTGGCATGGTGATCCCGACAGCCACCGAGGCTACGCCGGAAGCGCTTGCGGCTTATCACAAAGCCGAAGTCGAGAAATGGTGGCCGGTCATCAAGGCCGCCGTGAAGCAGAACTGACCGGATCAAGAACCAAGACAAAAGCAGGGAGGAAGTGAATGAAGAGGTTGCTCGCGGCCGCCGCGCTCGTCGCGCTCGGCACAATGGGTGCGCACGCGCAATCGTTTCCGAATCGTCCGGTCACGGTTCTGGTCCCGCTCGCGCCCGGTGGCTCGACCGACACGATCGGCCGCATCATGGCGGAAGGCATCCGTCATCACCTCGGCCAGCCGGTGATCGTCG
Source organism: Xanthobacteraceae bacterium (assembly GCA_040510745.1). Lineage (GTDB taxonomy): Bacteria > Pseudomonadota > Alphaproteobacteria > Rhizobiales > Xanthobacteraceae > Z2-YC6860. The sequence continues at coordinate 754 of JBEVIJ010000158.1, read as the reverse complement.
AAAACGCGCCCGGCGCTGGCGGCTCGACCGGCGTGATCCGCACCGCGCGATCGACGCCCGACGGCTACCTGATGCAGATCGGCCAGTGGGGCACCAATGTTGCGAGCGGCGCGGTGTACGATCTGCCGATCAATCTTTTGACCGATCTCGAGCCCGTTGCCTTGATCGCGACGCAGCCCTCGATGATCGTCGGCAGGAAGGATCTTCCGGCCAACAATCTGAAAGAGCTGATCGCTTACATCAAAGAGAATCCCGGCAAGGTCACCGCAGGTAACGCGGGGATCGGCAGCCCGGGCCACGTCTCCAGCCTCTTCTTCCAGAACACGATCGGCGGGAAAATCACGACCGTTCAGTACCGCAGCGCCGGACCGGCCTCGCAGGATCTGCTCGCCGGCACCATCGACTTCATGATGGACACCGCATCGACGTCCGGCGGGCACGTGCGTGAAGGACGACTGAAGGCCTTCGCGATGACGGCCGACAAGCGTTCTCCCGTCGTGCCGGATGTGCCAACGACCGATGAGGCCGGACTGCCTGGTTTCCGCTTCTACTTCTGGCACGCATTTTGGGTGCCGAAGGGCACGCCGAAGGACGTGATCGACAAGCTCAACGCCGCGGCAGTGACCGCACTCGCCGACCCCTCCATCCGCCAGCGGCTGATCGATATCGGACAGCAAATCACCCTCCGCGAGCAACAGACGCCCGCCGCGCTTGCGGCGTATCAAAAATCCGAAATCGAGCGCTGGTGGCCGGT
>JBEVIJ010000157.1:0-7324 GCA_040510745.1 Xanthobacteraceae bacterium | reverse complement strand
TTGGCTCCGGCGGGGGCCACATCTAGGGCATCCGGCGCGCCTTTCCAAGAGGAATAGCGGTCGCCTTGCACCCCGGAACAATATGCTATTGTGGGGCATCACCGGTCGCCCCTTCATGAGGAAAAGGAAACGTCCTTGCGCCTTGTTGCCCTTCTCGCCGCCGCCGCATTCGGCCTGGTTGCCGTGTCCGGCGACGCCCATGCGCAGGCCACGCCGACCGGACAGAAGTCCGATGGCCAGATGGAGAGCGCGGGCGGCCCTGCCAAGAAGGCGGTGAAGAGCGGCACGCGCGCGAAGAAAAGCTCCAAGAAGATGCGCCGATAACCGCGGCGCTGACATAGCAAGCCGAGAGAGTCGCCTTCGAGGCGGCTCTTTCATTTGCGTGAGCGAGGCGCAGTTCGGCCGGAACGTCCTCCGCAACCGCAGCGTTGTCGAAGCGGCTGGCGGCCGTCATCGCGACGGCGTCATCGCATGGAGGATTGGATGGCCAAGAAGCGGAAGTATTCGCCTAGTGCAAGCCGGGACGTCGAGAACGAGATGCACCGCTACAAGAGGGGCACTGCCAAGAGCGGACCCGGCGGCAAGGGCGGCAGGGTGAAGAGCCGCAAGCAGGCGATCGCGATCGGGCTCTCCAAGGCGCGCAAGAAGGGAAAGAAGGTTCCGCGCAAGAGGTGAGCGCCTGTTCTGGCGCGGTACTATTCCACGCAAGCCGCGCGCAGGAACATGAGCGCTTCGGTCGCTGCCTCATCCAGAATGGCGCGGCACGTTTGCGCTCTCGACCTTCGCCTTTGACAGCGTGTAGGCGAGCTTGCCCGCGGTGCAGGATTCCGCCGTGACGATCTGCAATCCCGCACGCCTCGGCGCTTGAGCACAACTTGCGCCAGCCGGTCCAGTTGCTCGCTCATGTGCGGCTCCGGTCAGGAAGCGGCTCCGTCGTTGCGCGTTTCCTCCGGCGCCGTGCGCTTGTGGTGGTCGTGCAGGAACTTGGCCAGTTGCTCGCGCAGGTTTTCGTCCCGCTCGCTCTGATGGCCGAGCACGATCGCGGCCTCGAACAATTTTTCCTGAATGGGTTGCGGCAATTCCGCCCATCGCGAAATCACTGCTGCGCCCAGCGCCTGCGCCATTCGTTCGTTTTCGCGGTTTTGCACCATCGCGTCGATCCTGCCTTGGGGAACCCGGCGGGGAACTCCCCGAACAAGGCACAAGTTCCGCAATTCCGCCGCGGAACCGCCGCCCGAGCCTACTGTTGTACTGGGAATCGGCGGGGCGGCTGACAAGGACAACACAAACTATGGCCACCAGCCGATTGCTTGCGTTCGAAAGCTGGGACGCGGTGGAGTTCGAGAAATGCGTGGTGCGGCGGATGCAGGCCGCGCTGACGCCGTCGCTGATCGCGCCCCCGCACCATCCTTCCGACCGGACCGTGGTCGACACCATCGCTGCGATGCTGGCCGACGAGCGCGTGCAATTGGTGTTGCGCAGCGCACGCTGGGACCGCTTCGTCAGCGTGATCCGCGCCGTCGAGGAGGTGGTGTCGCGGCGCAAGACACTCGGCGACGAGGATACCATCGCCGAGCTTTGGGAGTTCATCGACGAGGACGACCTGAACGTCATGCTCGCCACCGACAAGGCGAGTGAGCAGCCCGAGGAGTTGCTGGTGCGGATGTTCGAAGGCCCGTACCGGCCCCTGCATTCCTGATTGTCATTCCAGGTTCGCGTGCCATAAGCGCGTTTACGCCGGAATGACAAGCGGTGGTTCTTACTTCGGCCTCACGCTGGGGTCGCCGCCAGGGGTGCCGGGCGGCGGAATGACCTTCATCGTGCCGGTGTCCGGCGTCGGCGCGCGAATGCCCGGATCGACACTGGGCGGGCAGATCACGCCGTCGGTGCGCGCCAGCTTTTCGGTCAGGCTTTCGCCGGTCGTCCCCGCCGGCGCGCTTGGGTTCGGCGAGCCGGCCTGCAGCCGATCGCCTGGCGCGCATGCCTTGGGATCGACCGCCGACGGCTGTTGCTGCGGCGCCGGCGCGACCTGACGGTCCTGCGCCGCCACCAAACCGGTGCCGATGAGCAGCGCCGACAGCGCGATGGCGGCGGACCGGGTCATGACCGCGTCACCCGCGGCACCATCCGCTCGACCTCGCGCTCGTTCTTGCTGGCACCGCCTGGAAACGCGCTGTTTGATTTGGCCTTGAGGCGCCGGCGGCCCGCCGGCGCGTTCTTCAGCGCGGCCTTGCTCGCCGTGCGCTTGCCTTGCGTCTGCTTGGCCATGATGCTGCTCCGCTCGTTCGCCAATCAAGCTAACGAACGAGCGGCGGACAGGTTCCGTTTGCCGAAATCAGCCGCCGGCGCGTGTGGCGATCGACGCCTTCGTCTTCGCCTCCGCCTTGCCGAACCGGATCAGCGAGAAATGCCCGAGCGGCGGCATCGGGCGGCGCTCGATGAGGTGCGCGCCGTAGCGATCCGCCCAGCGGGTGAGCCGCCCCCACGGAAACTCCGGCCGCCAGCCGAGCCGCCGCGCCACCGGCGAGAACCATTGCTCGAATGCGCGGCGCAAGCCCGTCTCGGCGCCAATGTGATTGACCAGCACGATCTCGCCGCCGGGCTTGAGCACGCGCGCGAACTCGTCGAGCGCCGCCTCGGGCTCGGGCACCGCCGTGATGACGTATTGCGCCACCACCACGTCAAACGACGCATCGGGAAACGCCAAGTGCTTGGCGTCCATCACCGCGACGCACTCGACGTGGTCGAGCTTGTGCTCAATCACGCGCTCGCGCGCCTTGCGCAGCATCGGCTCGGAATAGTCGACGCCGACGATGCGATTGTTTCGCGAGTAGTCGGGCAACGAAATACCGGTGCCGACGCCGACGTCGAGGATGCGCCCAGCCGAAGGACAAGCCCGCTCCGCCGCCTCGATCGAGGCCCTGCGGCCGCGCTCGAACACCGCGCCGAACACCAGGTCATAGACCGGCGCCCAGCGGGCATAGGCCCTGGCCATCGTCTGCTTGTCGATTTCGTCCGTCATCGCCTCAGCACGCAATACCAACTGTAGGAACAATCCTATCGGATGCTGATGCCAAACGCTCGGATTTTTGCGCGGCGCTATGCCGCCCTCGCCTTGGCTTCCGCGCTGCGGATGAAGCCGCCGCCAAGCACGCGCGCCTGGCCTTGTGATCCATCGTAGAACACGCAGGCCTGCCCTGGAGACACGCCGTCCTCGCCATCCGCCAGTTCAACCTCGTAGCTGCCGCCAGCCGCGAACAGCCGCCCCGCCTGCGGCGTGCGGGTCGAACGCACCTTGACGAACACCTCGAGCCCGCCGTTCTCGATCGCCGCCTCCAGCGGGCCCTCGCCGATCCAGTTGACGTCGCGCAACTGGATGCGCCGCATCGTCAGCGCCTCGCGCGGGCCGACCACGACTTGGCGCAGCACGGCATCGAGCCGCACCACGTAGAACGGCGTGGCGCCTGCGATCTTCAAGCCGCGCCGCTGCCCGACCGTGAAATGGATGATGCCGTCGTGGCGACCCAGCACCTTGCCGTCGAGATCGACGATGTCACCGGCCACCGACGCGCCCGGCTTGAGCCGCTCGATCACGTCGGTGTAGCGGCCCGTCGGCACGAAGCAGATGTCCTGGCTGTCGTGCTTGTCGGCAACCGCCAACCCAAAGCGGTGCGCCAGCGCGCGGGTCTCCGCCTTGGTGCGCTCGCCGAGCGGAAAGCGCAGCACGCCAAGCTGCTCGCGCGTGGTGGCGAACAGGAAATAGCTCTGATCGCGGTCCTCGTCCCTGGCGCGATAGAGCGCGCGTCCGCCGGGATGCGGCCGCGAGGCGACGTAGTGGCCGGTCGCCAGCGCCTTGGCGCCGAGCTCGCGGGCGGTCGACAGCAGGTCGGTGAACTTGATCGCCACGTTACAGTCGATGCACGGCACCGGCGTCTCGCCGGCGACGTAGCTCTCGGCAAATCGGTCAATGACCGACTCCTTGAAACGGCGCTCGTAGTCGAGCACGTAATGCGGAATGCCGACCCGGTCGGCCACTGAACGAGCATCGTTGATGTCCTGCCCGGCGCAGCAGGCGCCCTTGCGGTGGGTCGACGCACCATGGTCGTAAAGCTGCAGCGTGATGCCGACGACGTCGTAGCCCTCGGCCTTGAGCAGCGCCGCGGTCACCGAAGAATCGACGCCGCCGGACATGGCGACGACGACCCGGGTCTTCGCGGGCGTACCCTCGGTGTCGAGGCTGTTGAGCATTGCTGCCGCGGCGAAGGCCGCGCTCCCGGCATCTGGAAATGATGGGTTGCGACAGCTTCTTACTACATGTGCCGACCCCGCCGGCGCAATGCGCGCCCGCAATCGGGACAGCGCCGTTCGGGCGAGTTTTCAATCTTTCAGGCAGTTTTTGCCGGGTCCAAGCAGCGTGTGCCGGGGCACCGCGTCGAAAGCCGCCGCGCCTTGCCACCAAGGTTCTGATTTTGCATGGCAATTTGTTTGCCGCCCGATGGCCCACGGCTTGCAAACCAACAGCGCATCAAAATCCCGATGCGAGGCATTGCCGTGGCAAGTGTGGCGTCTGAATCCCAGATTTTCCCTGCGGCGCGTCCCCTGCCCGGTCCGCGTGGCGCGGGCGCGCAGGACCATGCCGTCGGCGCGGAGCCTGGCGGCTTCGCCCAGTTGCTCGACAGCAAGCCGGCCGACGACCGTGAAGCTCCCGCTCGTTCGAAGCGCGAGCGCAGCGACGAAGCCGCGGCGGCGAAGGGCAACCGGCGCAGCAACGATGCCGCGCACACGAAACGCGCCAAGGACAAAGCTGCTGCCAAGGACGAGACTTCGGAGCCCACCGAAACGACGGCCGAGGCGAAAACCGAAGAAACGTCGGGGGATGCTCAGCAAGCTTCGAACGACAAACCGGCGGAAGCCTCGTCCGAACCGGCGAACACTGAATCTCAAAGCGCAACCACGGATGCCGACGTGGCCACGGACACCACCACCGATGGCGCGACCGTCATGATCGCAGCCGCGGACGCCATTGTCCCGGCCGCCGCCGCTGTAGAAGCCCCGGCCGCTGCCGCGCCGACGGTCGCGGTGGCAGCTGTTGTCCTTCCCGAAACGGCGTCGCCGGTTGTGCAGGCAGCAGTACCCACCGAAATCGCGCCGGCCGCCGGAGCCGCCGCCGCTCCTGCTGCTCCCGCCGCGCAAACCCCCGCCGCGCCTGCTGTCGTGGCCGGTGACGGCGGCGAGACGCCCGCTGTGAACGCGCGGCCGGCGGTGAAGGCCACGCCTGCCACACCTGCCACGCGGGCGGCTCCCGCCACATCGGCCACACCGGCCACGCCAGCCGTGCCACCCACCGAAACTGTTGAAGGCGACGCGGGCAAGGCGCTTGCCGATCAGATGTCCAACCGTCCGGAGAAGGTCTCAGCCGAGCGAGCACCGGCTCCGAAGGCCGAGGCGGCTCCCGATCCGGCCATGCGCTCGCAGGATTCCGCCGCGGCGGTGAAAACCGGCGCCGACCTGGTGCAGAACCTCGGCGTCAACGCTCCCGTGCACCACGCCGCGCCGACCCAAAGCACCGCGGCAGCCAACGCCGCCGCTGCCGCCGCTCCAACGCCGGCACCAGCCGCAACCGTGCCGGTGGCGGGCCTCGCCGTCGAAATCGCCGCGCAATCCAACGCCGGCAGGAACCGCTTCGAGATCCGTCTCGATCCGCCGGAGCTCGGCCGTATCGACGTTCGCCTTGAGATCGACGGCGACGGCCACGTCAAATCGCGCCTGATCGTGGAGCGCTCGGAAACGCTCGACATGCTGCGCCGCATCTCGAGCGTGCGCTGCAGCAGGCCGGCCTCAAGACTTCGGACAATGCGCTCGAATTCTCGCTGCGCGATCAGGCGCCGCAGCGCGATGACGACAATCAAAAGAATGCCACCCGCTTGGTGGTGCCCGATGAGGGCGCAACCTCGCTCGACACCATCCAGCACAATTATGGACGACTGCTCGGTCTCGGCAGCGGCCTCGACATCCGCGTGTAAGGAAAACACCCATGGCCATCCCAGCGATCAATCCGGCGGTCAGCTCCACCATCGCCTCGGCAACGACCGGCTCCGCCACCGCAGTCGATGGGGACACGTTGGCCAAGAACTTCAGCCAGTTCCTCACCCTGCTGACCACGCAGCTCAAGAACCAGAACCCGCTCGATCCGCTGGACACCAACCAGTTCACCCAGCAGCTCGCGCAGCAGCTCAAGCAGAACGATCAGCTCGCCACGCTGGTATCGCTGCAGAAGACCGCGCAATCGACCGCCGCGCTCGGGTTCGTCGGCGAGACCGTGGTGGTCGACGGCTCGACCGCGAGCCTGGTGAGCGGCCAGGCCAACTGGAGCCTCAATGTTCCGAAGCCCGCCACGGTGACGATCAACATCCGCAACTCGACCGGCCAGAATGTCTTCAGCGGCAGCTATACGATGCAGGCGGGCGTGAACGACTTCACCTAGGACGGCAAGAGCACCAACGGCACGCAATGGCCGTCGGGCAATTACACGATGACGGTGACAGCCAAGGATACGTCCGGCCAGAGCATCTCGGTGCCGACCGAAGTGGAAGGCCTCGTCAACAGCGCCGACCTCACCAAGAATCCGCCGGTGCTTTCGGTTGCCGGTCAGGACTTCACGCTCGACAAGGTGAAGCGCGTGGTGCGCCACTAGCGCATGATCCCGGAGCGGGAGCCGGTTCCGGAAAGATCATGCTCGAACAAGAAAGTGCGCGCCCGGAACTTTCACGGTAATATTTCGTTCATTTCCTGGCCGCTGCTAGCGCGTAAAGCGCAAAAATCCCCTCGAAATTGCCTGCGATCCTGATTTAAAGTTTCATAGGCGGCAAGTTCTGCCTATTTGCGCTGTCTGCTTAGCCAAATTTTAAGCCGCGGCAAGTACGGTCGAACGTAAGTCAGTTATTATCAGTCCAGTCAGTCAGTAGTTGTGAGTATGTCGATGACCGAGCCCCACCGCCCGAGGGCAAAATATGTGATCGGGCCCGACGGTAGTCCGCTTACGATCGCGGATCTTCCGGCACCGGGAACGAAGCGCTGGGTGATCCGCCGCAAGGCGGAGGTTGTCGCGGCTGTACGCGGCGGGTTGCTTTCGCTCGAGGAAGCCTGCGCCCGCTACACGCTTACCGTCGAAGAATTCCTGTCCTGGCAAGCCTCGATCGAACAGCATGGTCTTGCCGGCCTGCGCACCACGCGCATCCAGCAGTATCGCCAGTAGACGACCACCACCGAATTCAAGAAAGCGCCGGCCGAAGGGCCGGCGTTTTCGTTTCTCGGCGATGCCGTG
>JBEVIJ010000156.1:0-13988 GCA_040510745.1 Xanthobacteraceae bacterium | reverse complement strand
CACGGCATCGCCGGCGCCTACGCATGGGCCTGGGAGCTCAAGTCGGTCAACGCCAAGGGGCTCGATCTCAAGCTCCGCTTGCCGTCCGGCTGGGACGCGGTCGAAGTGCCGGTGCGCAGCAGCGCCGCGCAGGCGCTGGCGCGCGGCTCGGTGTTCGCCAACCTGACGGTCAGCCGCGAGGGTATCGCGCCGGTTGCTCGCATCAACGAGCCGGTGCTTGCCGCGGTGCTGGCGACCCTCAAGGATCTCAGCGGCAAGGCCAACGCCTCGCCGCCGACGCTCGATGGCATCCTGTCCCTCAAGGGCGTGATGGACGTGACGGAGCCGGAGGAAAACGAGGACGAGCGCAAGGCCGCCGAGGCAGCCATCGTCGCGGGCTTTGCGCAGACCTTGAAAGGGCTCGAGCAGATGCGCCGCAGCGAGGGCACGGCGCTCGGCCGCGTGCTCGCGGACCGGCTTTCGGAAATCGCCGCGCTCGCATCGCGCGCCGAGGCGACGCCAGGCCGCAAGGCCGAGGCGGTCAAAGCGCGGCTCGCCGAACAGGTGGCAACGCTGCTCGAAGCATCGCAGCGGCTCGATCCGGACCGCCTGCACCAGGAGGCGATCCTGCTCGCCACCAAGGCCGACATCCGCGAGGAACTCGACCGGCTCGCGGCCCACGTCGCGCAGGCGCGCAAGCTGCTGGCCGACGGCGGGCCGGTCGGCCGCAAGCTCGATTTCCTTTCGCAGGAGCTCAACCGCGAATCGAATACCCTGTGCGCCAAGGCCAACGACGTCGAACTCACCAACATCGGCCTGGAGCTCAAGGCGGTGGTCGAGCAGTTCCGCGAGCAGGTGCAGAACCTGGAGTGACGATGGCGCGCGCTGCGAAAGGCAAGGCCGTCGCCCGGCGCGGCATGATGCTGGTGCTGTCGTCGCCATCGGGCGCCGGCAAGACCACGCTGTCACGCATGCTGCTGACTGAAGAACACAATATTATGCTGTCGATCTCGGTGACGACGCGGGCACGGCGGCCGGGCGAGGTTCACGGGCGGCACTACCATTTCATCGACCGCAAGAAGTTCGATCAGATGGTGAAGGCCGGTGAGTTGCTGGAATACGCCGAGGTGTTCGGCAATTTTTACGGAACACCGAGGCCGCCCGTCGAGAAGGCGCTCAAGCACGGGCGCGATGTGCTGTTCGACGTTGACTGGCAGGGCACCAAACAACTTCGCAAGCACGCCCGCGCGGACCTGGTGAGCGTGTTCATCCTGCCTCCGTCAAGCGGCGAGCTGGCGCGCCGTCTGCACACCCGCGCGCAGGACGACAAGAGAGTCATCCGGGCCCGAATGGCAAAAGCGGGCGACGAGATGAGCCACTGGGCGGAGTACGACTACGTCCTGATCAATCGGGATCTTGATCGGGCGTTCAACGATGTGCGTGCCATCCTGCACGCCGAGCGGCTCAAGCGCGAACGACAGCCCAGCCTGACCGCATTCGTGCGGGGCTTGCAGAAGAACATCTAGCGCGCGGCGGCAGCCCGTCCGTCAGGTGCTGCCCGGTGGTGCGAAGAAGCACTTGCGCTGGCCGCCCCAATCGCAGCGCCAAAAAGTTCCGGTCGGTGAGGGCGTCGCCTCGCTGAACGGAATTGTCTCGCTGGTGGCCTTCACCACATAACCGCCCGGCGTGATCTGGATATCGGCGGCGGCAAGCTCGACGCAGTCGCGCTCGCCGCAGCACAGTTCGCCGAGGCCGTTCTTGTAGCCGCCCTGCTGGATCCACGCCGCCGGCCCATGCGCATGAGCCAGCGTCAGCGAAAGCATTCCGATTGCTGTGACACCGAAGAGCACTGGACGCGTGACGCCACCGCTTTGTTGCAGTGTCATGACCCGCTCCTGTCGTCTCGGACCGAATCATGCTGCGGGGCGACACGTTAAGAATTCGTTAACCATGAAATATGCCGCAGGGGTTGGGACTTAGCGGTGCGCTGCCAACAGGCGGCGTCGTCAATCGGTCATGTAGAGAGCACGACTCGCCCGACCACGCGGCCGCCGCGCAGGTCGTCGAGCGCGGCCTGCGCCTCGCCGAGCGGGCGCTCGGCGATCGGCGGCGCTGAAATCTTGCCGGCGCGGGCGAGCGCCATCACTTCGTTGGTCTCATCGAGCGTGCCGGTCAGCGTGCCTTCGATGGTCAGGGCCTTGAGCGGGAACATCGCAACCGGCGTGGCGAAATTGCCGCCGAGCAGGCCGGTAATCACGACCTTGCCGCCCTTGGCCAACGCGCCGCTGGCGAAGGCGAGCGATTTCTCGGAGCCGACGAAATCGACCGCGGCGAACACCCCACCGCCGGTGGACTTCACGATGGTCCGGCGGGCCTCCGGATCGGCCGGGTCGAACGCCGCGGCGGCGCCCGCCTTCAACGCGGCTTCGCGCTTGCCGGCGTCGATATCGGCGACGATCGGCGCGTGCGGAAACATCGCGCGTGCGATCGACAGGCCCATCATGCCGACGCCGCCCATGCCGACCAGCAACGCCGGTCCGCGCTTGGCGTGATCGGTGAGCCGCTTCAGCGCAGAGTATGCGGTAAGGCCGGAGCACATCAGCGCGCCGGCGAACGACGCCGACAGCGGCGCGTAGCCGATCAGGTAGCGGGGGTGCGGCACCAGCACATGCGAAGCGAAGCCGCCATCGGCCGAGATGCCGAGGTGGCGGTTGGTGGAGCACAAGTTCTCCTCGCCGGCGCGGCAGGCGGCGCAGATTCCACAGCCGATCCAGGGATAGACCGCGACCTTGGCGCCGGGCTTTGCGCCCGAGGCCTGCGGCCCGGCGCTCTCAATGGTGCCGGCGATCTCGTGGCCGAGCGTGAACGGCAGCGTACGCCCGGCGCGCACGTCGAGCTTTTTGCCGTCGCCGAGCAGGAAATAGCCGTCCTGCATGTGCAGGTCGGAATGGCAGACGCCGCAGCGGTCGATACGAACCAGCACCTCGCTACCTTGCGGGGCGGGGCAGTCGACGATGGTCTCGCAGAGCGGAGCTTCGTAGGCGGTGAGCGACAGGCGGCGGAGTTTGGTCATGGATCGAGCGTAGCGTCTTGAAGAGTTCTGGTCAGCGCGACAAATCCCTCGACCGAGATTTCTTCCGCGCGCGCGGTTGGCTCGATGCCGACCGCGGCGAGCAGCGGCAGTGGATCGACGCCGAGCGACTTCAAGCTCTGGCGCAGCATCTTGCGGCGCTGCCCGAACGCGGCAGCGGTCACGCGCTCCAGCAAAGCGCGGTCGCAGGCAGGTGCGTCGCGACGCGGCACCAATTCGACCACCGACGACGTCACCTTCGGCGGCGGAACGAAATTGGATGGATGAACGTCGAACAGTATTTTGGCGCGGGTGCGCCAGCCGGCTAGCACCGACAGCCGGCCGTATTGCTTGCCGCCCGGCGGCGCGGCGATGCGTTCCGCGACCTCGCGCTGGAACATCAGCACCAGCCGGTCGAACCACGGCGGCCAGGGTTCGGTGGTCAGCCACGACACCAGCAGTGGCGTTGCGATGTTGTAGGGTAGGTTGGCGACGATGCGCGCCGGGCCGTCCGACACGTGCGACTTGAGATCGATCGCGAGCGCGTCGCCCGGTATCACCTCGAGCCGGCCGGGGTAGCGCTGCGCGATTTCGCCGAGTGCTGCGATGGCGCGGTCGTCGCGCTCGACCGCGATCACCTTGCGCGCGCCATCGGCGAGCAGCGCGCGGGTGAGGCCGCCGGGTCCGGGCCCGATCTCGATCACGGTGACGCCGTCGAGCGGGCCCGCTGCGCGGGCGATCCGGCCGGTGAGGTTGAGGTCGAGCAGGAAGTTCTGGCCGAGCGAGCGCTTGGCGGCGAGCGAATGGCGGGCGATCACCTCACGCAGCGGCGGCAGGTCATCGGGCTGGCCGCTCATCTATGACGCCGCAGCCGCCGGGATCCGTTGCGTTTCGTCCATGAGCGCGAGCCGCGCCGCAAGCCGCAGCGCCGCGACCAGGCTCGATGAATTGGCCTTGCCGGTGCCGGCGATGTCGAACGCGGTGCCGTGATCGGGCGAGGTGCGCACGAACGGCAGGCCGAGCGTGGTGTTGACCGCGTGATCGAACGCCAGCGTCTTGATCGGGATCAGCGCCTGGTCGTGATACATGCAGAGCGCGACGTCGTAGGTCTTGCGCGCGGCTTCATGGAACATCGTGTCGGCGGGCAGCGGGCCGCGCACGTCGATACCGTCGGCGGCCAGCCGCTCGATGGCGGGCTGCACGATGGTTGAGTCCTCCTTGCCCATCGTGCCGTCTTCGCCGGCGTGCGGATTAAGCCCCGCGACCGCGAGTCTTGGGCGCGCGATCCCGAAGCGCCGCTTCAGGTCGTGCGCGACGACGCGGCCGGTCTCGAAGATCAGGTCGCGCGTCAGCCGCTCCGGCACCTCCTTGAACGGCACGTGGATGGTGACCGGAACCACCGCGATCTCGGGCGACCACAGCATCATCACCGGCCAGGCCGGGTCGCCGGTCAACTCGAACGAGCGCCGCGCGAGATATTCGGTGTGCCCCGGCTCCGCGAAGCCGGACTTGTAGAGCACGCTCTTGGCGATCGGATTGGTGACAATCGCTGCAGCAATGCCGCCGATCACGTCGGCGATGGCGCGGTCGATCGACGCGATCGCGGCGCGTGCGCTGTCGCCGTCGGGAACGCCGGGTTCGGCGCCGGCTGGCAGCTTGAGATCGACGACCGGCAGCGCTTGCGCGAATGCCACGGGCGCATCCTGAGGCTCGACCATCGCGATTGGCACCGTCAGGCCGAGTTGCTTGGCGCGGCGCTGCAGGCTCTTCGGGTCGGCGATGACGTAGAACGGCGGGATTTTGAGCTCGTTGCGGCGGAGCCAGATCGCCAGCGTAATATCGGGGCCGATCCCGGCGGGTTCGCCAAGCGTTAGCGCCAGAGGTCCCGACATCGCTATTGCCGGTGCTCGATCATGGCTTGGGTGCGCAATTCCTTCATGTAGGCCCGGCCCTTGGCCGCGAACTGCTCGCTCACCAGCTCGTCGCGGACCTTGCGCTTGTCCGGCGTGTTCTCGGCGCTGGACTTCTCCCGGCGGCAAACCGCGTAGACCTCGATGCCCTGCGCCGTCACTTCGGGCGGGGTCAGCTTGCCGATTTCCGTCTTATCGAGAATGTCGCGTAGCGCGGGCGCGAGATCGGCGGAGCTTTTCACGGTGCTGCCGCGAACCGCGACGTCGCGCAGGCCGCGCGCCAGCCTGACGCCTTCGTCGCAACTCATGAAGCGCGTGCGCAGCGCTTCGGCTTCCTTGCGCCGCGTGTCGCGCAGGCCGTCCGGCGAGCCGCGGGGCACCACGAACAGGATCGGACGCAGCGTGTAGTCGTATCCGATCGAAGGGGTTTCCGGATTGCTGGGCCCCAGCTTCTCCATCACGTCCTTTTCGGAGAACTGGAAGCTGCTCTGGAAGCGGCCGCGGATGACCTGGTTCCAGGTCAGCTCGGCCTTGAGGCGCGACTTGAGCGTGCCGGGCTTGATGCCGCTTTTTTCGAGCGTGTCGGTGAGGCCTTGCGAGGTCATCCGTGCGCGCCGCGCCATATTGGCGTAGGCGCTGTCGACTTCGAGGTCCATGCCCTCGATGGTGAAGCGCTTGAGCAATTGCAGCTTCAATTTTTCTTCGATCAGCTCGTCGACCACCTCCTGACGTGAGGGCGTCTTGTTCGCCGTCAGCTGGATCAGCTTGCTGCGCTGTTCGATGTCGAAAGCCGTGATGGGATCGCCGTTGACGAGCACGATGACGTGCTGCGCCTGGGCCGGCGTGGCGGCGAGCAGGGCGGCCGCGACGGCTACCACAGCCAGCAGGCGGCGATACGCCGATATATCGAGCGGGTTCGGCATCGCATTATCCCTTGCTTGGTCCCTTCTATCGGTGCCGGTCGCCATCGTGCAAGCCTTACTGCGATCCGAACAGGCCGCTGCTACCCAGCGACTGCGACGTGCCCGTCGCGCCGATGGTCCGCAGCGCGATCGTCAGCATGACGCGATGGTCGAGCACCGGCGCGACGATCGGCAGGGTGCCGCCTCCTTGCAGGAGGCCTACGCTGCTGTACGAGTAGGCGGTGATGTAATTCATCGCGAAGATAAAGCAATCGTCGATGTAGCCTAGACCGAACTGCGTGCTGGAGAATTTGCGCGCATCGATGTCGTAGTTCAGCGCAGTGGTCGCCACCCAGTTCTGGCTGAGCTTGAGATTGGCGGTGCCGAGAATGCCTTGGCGCCAGGTCAGGAAGCCGAGCTCCGGCTGCGGCGCGTACTGGCCGTACATCGCAGACACCGAGATGCGGTCGTACACGGCGCGGCCTTCGACCTCGAAGCGGTTCAAGCCCCAAGTCTCCTGGTCGAACCGGTACCGGGTCACGAACGTGTACGTCTTGTCCGGCTGGTAAGCGAGGCGGGCCACGTAGTCGGACCGGGTGGTGTCGAGGCCCGAGTTCAAGCCGGTGTTGGTGGTGTCGCCGACGGCAAAGGAATTCACGCCGAACAATTGATACGATTGTCCGAACATCATGTTCACGAAGCCGGCGCGGTTGAACTGGGCGGTGTACTCCAGACCGACGTTGGCGCGGCCGCCGCCCTCGATGCGATCCCAGCCGCTGAATTTGTTGATCTTGAAAAGATTGCTGTCGTCGAAGATCAGGCTTTGCGAGTCTTCGTTGGGCAACTTGCCGATCAAGGTTTCGTTCGGCCGCACGATGATCTGTGCGACCGGCGTGATGGTCTGCGTGCCCCAGGATTGCACATTGATGAACGGATATCGGTATTCGAGGCCTGCGGCCGGCATCGCTCGGACTTCGCCCCGGTCGCCGGGCGCAATGTAATTCGAAACGCCGATCTGGTTTTCGATCGACATCTGCATCACGTCGCCACGCAGCGACGCGAACGGCGTCCACTGCTGGCCTATCGTGTCCGTATAGGTGCGCTTCCAGTTCGCCTCGGCGGAGAAGCGGCTGTAGTTACCCGGAATGCCGCGCAGCAGACAGTTGGCCGGGATCTTGGCCATCGGGTCGGCGCTTGCCGGTGCGCAGACGCCGGTGACGTTGGCGAATTGCGAGATGGGATCGAACGACACGGTGTTGCGGCTCAGGCTCGTGAGGTTGGTGCGGAAGCCCAGTTCGCCGCCGAGCACCGGCTGGTCGACGGTGTAGAAATAGTCGACCACCGGGTGGATGATCGGAATCTGGCTCTGCACGTCGGCCACCGAGAAGCCGTAGTAGTAGATGCTGCGCGCATCGAAGTAGCTGCGGTTGCCGCGACCGGTGATGTAGACCTGATTGAGCCCCTCGGTGAATCCGGCGAGGACGAAATTTGCGTTCCTTTGATAGCTCGAAAGCCCGTAGTCCGAGTAGTAGAGCGAGTCGGTTGGCACCAGCCCGTCCCAGCCCCAGTTCCACTTGTCGGTGATGGCGAAACGGCCGCGCGTCTCGAGGCTGCCGCGGAAGTCGCGGTAACTCGGATAGTTCGTCGTGTGGTACTTATCGAGGAAGTAATCCTTGTCGAGCTGATAAATTCCGGACAACGCGATGGTGTAGTAGCCGCTGTCCAGGCGCTGCCGCCATTCGCCCTTCATCAGCAAACCCTGACGCGACATCAGGCGCGGCGTGATCGTCAGGTCGTAGTCCGGCGCCAGCGCCCAGTAATACGGGACCTGGATTCCGGCGCCGTAGACCGAGCTGTACAGCGCGACGGGATAGAGGAAGCCGGACTTACGCTTGACGGTCGGGTCGGGCGTCGAGAGGTATGGAAAATACGCCATCGGCGTGCCGAAAAATTCGACATTCGCATTCTCGAAATAGATCATCTTCTCGCCGGTGTCGTGGATGATCCGGCTCGCCTTGATCTGCCAGAGCGGCGGCTTCCTTGGATCGTCCTTGCACGGCTCGCAGGCGGTGTAGACACCGCTCTGGAACACCGTGAAATCGCCGCTGCTGCGATCGGCGCGCGCCGCAGCCATCCGGGTCTGGTCCGCCGTCTCGACGCGCAGTGAATCGACGAAGCCGTCGCGGAAATCCTCGCTCAGGTTCATCAGGTCGCCGTAGGTGATCTGCCCGTTGGCATCGGTCAAGCGGACGTTGCCCTCGGCGTGCATCCGCTTGGTGGTTTCGTCATAGATCACGCGGTCTGCTTCGAGCGTCGAGCCGGAATAATAGATCTGCACGCTGCCGACGGCGGACACGCGTTTGTTGACGTAGTCGTAGTTGATCTCCGTTGCCTGCAGCAGCATCGGCGCCTTTTCGGTAGCCGGACGCGCTTGGGGAACGATCGGTTTCGGCCGCTTCGGGAAGCTCAGCAGCCGTCCCGTTTGCGCGTGCGCAACATCGCTCCAGCCGCCGGCGACGAAGGTCGCCAGCAGCACAGACGCAACCACCGCGATACACACTCGCCAGCACGACAGCGGACGAGTGGTGCCGGATCGCACCATCACCCGTCCTCCAGATACAGCAACGCAAGAAATCCACCGAGGCCGCCGACCGCCGTCGGCATCCAGGCTGCGATGATGGGATTGATCAGTTCGGCCTTGCTCAGGTCGTCAGTGAGCTTCGAACCGACGTAAATCAGGAATCCGGTGGCC
Organism: Xanthobacteraceae bacterium; assembly: GCA_040510745.1. Lineage (GTDB taxonomy): Bacteria > Pseudomonadota > Alphaproteobacteria > Rhizobiales > Xanthobacteraceae > Z2-YC6860. The sequence continues at coordinate 5,375 of JBEVIJ010000156.1, read as the reverse complement.
ACGCCGCCGAGCACCATCTTTTGCACGCCGCCGAACCGGAAGAAGCGCAGGCTGAACGCGGCCGCCAGCAGAACCATGGTCGCGAGCAGGAACGGCCGCGACAGCAGCTTCTGGTATTGCAACTGGAACGCAGCCGCGGAGAGCCCCGCGTTCTCCGCGCGCACGATGTACTCCGGCAGTTGCCAGAACGGCACGGTTTCCGGCGTGGAGAACGTCTCCTGCACCTGCTCCGCGGTCAGGTTGGTGCTGAGCAGGTAGGTGACGCGATCGGCTGGCGGCGCGCCGAGCGCGAACACGCGGGCGTGCTCAAGCCGCCACTGGCCGGTCTCATGCCGGGCCGCCTTGGCTTCGATGCGTTCCACGAAACGGTTGCTCTGATCGAACGCGAATATCGTAACCATGCCGAGCAGCAGGCCTTGCTCGCGGCTGGTCGTGGCGTTCATGATCGAGTGGCCGTCGGCGCCGCGCTGGCGCAGCCAGATGCCGGTGCTGGTCGATCCCGGCGCCAGCAGCGAGCGGCCGGTGATCTCAGCCTCCATGCGCTTGGATTGTTCGGCGAGCAGCGCGGCAACCGGGTTGTAGACACCGGTCGCAATCGCGCCGACCGCCAGCGCGGCCATCAGCGCCGGCGCGGTGAATTGCCAGGCGGACATCCCGGCGGATCGCGCGATCACGAACTCCAGCCGCCGCGACAGGTTGAGGAACGACGACATCGCCGCGATCAGGACGGCGAACGGCAGGATGCGCTCGACGATCTGCGGCACCCGGTAGAGCGACGCCTTGGCGATCATCAGAGCGGACGCATGAGGCACGTCGGCGTGCCGGCGCATCATCTCAAGATAGTCCACCAGCATGACCAGGCCGAACACGCCGGCAAAGATCGCGGAGAAGGTCACCAGGAAGCGCGCGCCGAAATAGCGGGCCAGGGTGGAGCTCATCGCGCCGCCCCCGTCATCGCCAATGCGCGGCGCTTGACGTATCCGATCAGCGCGTTGACGCGGTTGGTCAGGCTGGCGGGCGGCTCGATGATCATGCCGCGCGAAATCGCAAACAGGCACACTCCGATCGTTGTGGCGAGCAGAAGATACTGGACGGCGATCAGCAGCGGCGCCGATTGACCGACGATCGACGAGATGAATCCCATCAGCCGCAACGAGACCACACCAACCGTGAGCGTGACGATCGACCAGATCCGGCTTTGACGGGTCGTGCTCGGCGCGCCGAGGAACGTGTAGGCCAGCACGAGGAACGCGAACGGGTAGATCGGCCCGAGTATCCGGTCGTGAAGTTCGGAGCGGAATTGTCCCGGCACCAATTTGAACAGGGCGTCGTTGGGGTCGGGCCGGAACAACTCCCACAGGTAGCGTTCGCGCACCGAGTAGTGCGTGACTTGCGAGTCTCCGGCGAACTGTGACAGGTCGAACGCGTAACGGTCGAACTGCACGATGCTGGGATCGGGCTGCTTCGACTCGTGGCGCTGAATGCTGCCGGTTTCGAACAGGATGAACGAGCCGGCGGAATTCTTGACGATCTCACCCTGCTCGGCGAGAATCGTGACTCGCTCTTTTTCGTCGCGCCGGTCGTCGAGCAGAATTCCGACCAGAAGTCCGTTCGGCTGACGTTCGCGAATGAAGAACGAGAGACCGCGATCGATCGACGTGAAGCGGCCCGGCTGCACGATGTTGGTGATGAGGTCGGTGCGCACCTCGGTGAGCCAGCGCCGGAGCATCCGCAGCCCCTCCGGCGCGACGTAGGCGCCGATGCAAGTGATCACCAGCGCTCCGACGATGGTGACCGCGAGGAAAGGCCGAAACAATCGCCACGGCGGCATGCCGGCCGCATTCATCACGATGATCTCGGAATCGGTCGCCAACCGGTTGAGCGTATGGGCGATCGCCATCACCAGCGCGACCGGCGCGATGATCAGGACCAGATGCGGGATGATCAGGCTGGTGATTCCAACGAACACGAAGACGGACTGACCGCGATTGGTCATCAGGTCGACGTCGCGCAACGCCTGGGTGATCCAGATGACAGACGTCAGGCTGATGAGCACCAGGAGAAACGCACCGAACGTGGTGCGGAAAATGTATACGCCAATCGACCCCATCCGCCCGCGCCGTCCCTGTCGCCCAGCCACGCGGCGCACCCGAACCCCGTCCGGCGCAACGCATCCTCAAAGGCGGTCCGATCCCCTGGTACTTGATCCGCCGACAAAATGGCTTCGCCAAGGCAAAGCTGTTGAACATACACAACAAAAAGTAAATGCAAGGTACTACGGGCGGGCCTTTTTAGCGGGTTCCGGAAAGCGAATTGACCGGTCCCGCAGGCGAAAATGGCTGTGGTTCCACATCTTGCAATTTTTGGTAGAAATCTCCCGGACCGGCCACATTTGTAGGTCGCTGGCCGACCGCGCGGGTTTGACCCGGCGCGCGGACTGGGCCGCTGGCCCAACCCGATGCTCACCAGCAACCGGGCGGCCCGGTCGGTGGCCGCATTGGCGGCGGCGGGGCACTCCGATAGGTTCCCGGGCTGCGGACAGTACCGGCGTCGACGGCGCGGTCGTCGCATGAGATTGCGCCGACAGAGCCTAGCAACCCCCCGCAACGAGGAATGATGCAGATGGCCGCGGCCCTCAAACTCGGATTCCAGGGATTTTCCACGCCGCCGAAGGGCGTGCTGATCGTGTTGTGCGAGGAGGGCCTGAAGCTCGGACCGGCGACGCGCAAGATGCTCGGCGCCACTGGCGATCTGCTGCAGCGCGCGGCGTCGGCTGACCGCTTCTCCGGCAAGAGCGGTAGCGCGTTGGATATCGTTGCGCCGGCATCGCTGCCGGTGTCGCGCCTCATCGTGATGGGCATCGGCAAGGCGGGGAAGACCCAGGATTTCGTCAAGCTCGGTGGCGCGGCGATGGGACGTGTCCCGTCCTCGGCGGCCGCGGCGATGATCGTCGCGGAAACCGCCACGGGCGCGATCAAGCCGGACCAGGCCGCGGAGATCGCGGATGGCGCGACGCTGCGCGCCTACCGGTTCGACCGCTACAAGACCAAGCATAAGGAAGGCGAGGAGCCGCCGGCCGCCACCAACCTCACGATCGCGGTCGCCAATCCGGCGGCAGCGAGCAAGGCGTGGGCGGCGCGCGAAGGGCTGAGCGCGGGCGTGCTGCTCGCGCGCGACCTCATCAATGAACCGGCCAACGTGCTCTATCCCGCCGAGTTCGCGCGGCGCGCCACCGCATTGAAGAAGCTCGGCGTCTCGGTCGAGGTGCTCGACGTCGCGGCGATGAAGAAGCTCGGCATGGGCTCGCTGCTCGCGGTGGGGCAGGGCTCGGTGCACGAGAGCCGCGTCGTGATCATGCGCTGGAACGGCGGCAAGAAAGGCGCGGAGCCCGTTGCGTTTATCGGCAAGGGCGTCTGCTTCGATACCGGCGGCATCTCGATCAAGCCGGCGGCCGGCATGGAGGACATGAAGGGTGACATGGCGGGCGCCGCCTGCGTGGTCGGGCTCATGCATGCATTGGCGTCGCGCAAGGCGCGTGTCAACGCGATCGGCGCGATCGGCCTCGTCGAGAACTTGCCGGACGGCAACGCGTACCGGCCCGGCGACATCGTCAAGACCATGTCGGGCCAGACCATCGAGATCATCAACACCGATGCCGAAGGCCGCCTGGTGCTGGCCGACGTGCTGCATTACGTCAACACCAAGTATAAGCCGAAGTTCATGGTCAATCTGGCGACGCTGACCGGCGCGATCATCGTGGCGCTGGGCCAGGAGTATGCCGGGCTGTTCTCCAACGACGACAGGCTGTGCGATCGGCTGAGCAAGGCCGGCCAGGCGACCGGCGAGCGGGTGTGGCGGATGCCGCTCGGCCCCGAATACGACAAGATGATCGATTCCAAGTTCGCCGACATGAAGAACACCGGCGGCCGTTACGGCGGCTCGATCACCGCGGCGCAACTGCTGCAGCGCTTCGTCGGCAAGACGCCGTGGGCGCACCTCGACATTGCCGGCACGGCGCTCGGCTCGCCGCAGACCGACATCAACAAGAGCTGGAGCTCGGGCTGGGGCGTGCGGCTGCTCAATGCGCTGGTCGCGGACCACTACGAAAAATAGAAGCGGCGGACGAATGACCGAAGTGTGGTTCTATCACCTGCAACGCCGGCCACTGGAGCAGGTGCTGCCCAACCTCCTCGAGCGTTCGCTCGAAAAGGGCTGGCGCGCCGTGGTGCAAGGCGCCTCGGACGAGCGCATCGAGGCGCTGGACGCCCTTTTGTGGACCTACCGCGATGACAACTTCCTGCCGCACGGCACCGCCAAGGAAGCCGATGCCGCCGAGCAGCCGATCCTGCTGACCACCGCGGAGCACAATCCGAACGGCGCCAAGATCCGCTTCCTGATCGACGGCGCGCCGGTTCCGGCCGCCGCCGCCGCCTACGAGCGCGTCGCGCTGATCTTCGACGGCGAGGACGAGGACGCGGTGGCCGCCGCCCGGGCGTGCTGGAGCGACGTCAAGGCCAAGGGCTTCGACACCACCTACTGGCAGCTTGACGAGCGGGGCCGGTGGGTCAAAAAAGCCTGATGGTTGCGGCTGCCGCGATGGTGACGCAATGTCGCGTTTTGAGTCGGACGCAGGGCGCCTCAAACCGGGATTTGGCCGTGCTGCTGTTTGCAAGAATGTTGTGGTTGCCGGCGGCGCTCGCGCTCGGCGCTTGCGGCGGAACGATCGACTATGAATCGTTCCGCGCGCCCGACCTGTCGATCATTGCTCCAAAGACGACGGCGACCTTGCGCGAAACGCCGGTGAGGCCGGTCACCAATGAGGATCTGGTCGACACCGAAGGACGTTGCGCCGGGGTGCCGTTCGGGCCCGATCCCAACCTGCCGATGGGCCAGCACCAGGACAACATCCCGATGATCCCGACTGCGGTCGCGCTCGACATGACCGAATGCGACGTGGTCAAGCGCGCCGGCCAGCCGGGACAGGTCAATTTCGGCACCAACGAGCGCGGCGAGCGCGCCGTCGTGCTGACCTATCTGGGCGGAGCCCGGCCCGGCATCTATCGCTTCGCATCGGGCCGCCTGACGTCGATCGAGCGAGCGCCCGAGCCGCCTGCGCCGCCCAAGCCGCAACGGCGGGCGCCGCCCAAACGCACCGCAACTTGAGCCTGATCCCGAAAAGTGGGTACGGGTTTTCGGAAAAAGTTCATGCTCAAAACAAAAAGTAAGCGACGACCGTGATTCAGCGTAGCTGAATCACGGTCTAGCGCGAAGCTAACTGGTTGCCTGAAGCGCTTCGCCCGCCGCCAGCCATTCCTCTTCGGCCTGCGCGAGGATGCGCGCGTGATCGGAACGGGTCTTGGCCAGCGCGGCAGCCT
>JBEVIJ010000155.1:0-27372 GCA_040510745.1 Xanthobacteraceae bacterium | reverse complement strand
GGCAGCGCGGTTGCCTCCGGCCAGCATCAGCCGATGATAGGACGCATTGTAGACGCCGGTGTCGGGGTCCTTCGCGATGACGATGCCGGCGGTGAGGTAGCGCCCGGCGTCGTCGGCGGTGTGATGGAGCGCCGGCAGCAGCGGTCCGATCTCGATGTTCTTGGTGTGGACCTGCTGCTGCACCGGTGCGCGCTCAATTAGCACGGGCGGCTTCGGGTCGCCGAGCGCTCGGCCGACGAATTCGCGCACGTCGCGGAAATCGGCGCCGAACGCGGCTTCGACATTGGCCTGACACGACAGCAGGTTTCCGATCACCGGGATGTCGTAGCCGTCGACCTTTGAAAATAGCAGCGCCGGCCCGCCGTCGAGCTTCTTCATGATGCCGGCGATGTCGAGATAGGGGTCGGCCGGGGCGCCGTAGGTATGCAGGCGGCCGCGCTCCGCCATGCGGTCCAGCGCCGAGCGAAAGCGGGTATCCAGGACCGTATTCGGTATACTCAATGCATTCTCCCGGCGATGGCAGGCGTCTTGCTTGATGCGTCTCGCTGGCATCATACGTGTGCGGCGCGAACGCGCCAATGAAGTTGGAGGCGACATGAGACGGCTGCTCCTTGCGTTCACGGCGACCATTTTGCTGGCGCAACCGGCGCTGGCCCAGGACAAGTGGCCGAGCCGGCCGATCAAGCTGATCGTGCCGTTCGCGGCCGGCGGCAACACCGACGCGGTGGCGCGCATCACCGCCGCGCAGATGCAGAAGGCGCTCGGCGTCAATGTCGTGATCGAGAACAAGGGCGGCGCCGGCGGTATCGTCGGCACCGATGCCGCGGCGAAGTCGGCGCCCGACGGCTACACGTTCTGCGTCTGCTCGATCGGCTCCATCACCATTGCGCCGGCGACCGAAAAGCTGCCGTACGATCCACTCTCCGACATCATGCCGATCAGCCTGCTCAACACCAATCCGCTGATCCTGTTGGTCAACCCGGGCGTGAAGGCGAACTCGGTGCAGGAGCTGATCGCGCTCGCCAAGGCCGAGCCCGACAAGCTGAATTATTCGTCGAGCGGTCTCGGCGGCCTGATGTATTTCTCCGCCGAGCTGTTCAAGGCCAAGACTAGCACCAAGATGACCCACGTGCCCTATCGCGGCGGCGCGCCCGCCACCACCGCGGTGATCGCGGGCGAGGTGCAGCTCGTCTTCACCAACATGTCGGATGTGGTCGGTCAGCTCGAAGGCGGCAAGGTGAAGGCGCTCGCGGTCACCACCTCGCAGCGCAGCCCGTCGGCGCCGAGCGTACCGACGCTCGCTGAGCAGGGCATCGCCGGCTACCACACCGAATCCTGGAACGCGCTGTTCACGCCCAAGGGCACACCGCAGCCGGTGATCGAGCGCATGGCGCAGGTTGCGGCGGACATGGCGAAGGATCCGGCGGTGCAGAAGCAGATGGCAAACTTCGGCTCGGTGGCGGTCGCCAACACGCCGGCTGAATTCGCCAAGATGCTGCATGATGAGACCGCGCTGTGGGGCGATCTGGTGAAGCAGATCGGCAGCGGGAAATAAAAATCCCGGCACAAAGGCCGGGTGGAAACTGGGTCTCAGGCGAGCAGTGCTATTGCTGCAACGCCGCCGTCTTCATTCCAAACGTCACCGTCGCCTGAAACACCACGGCGCTGCCGCTGAACTCGTCATGGGTCATGCCGAGGTGCGGATCGCTGGTGGTGAACGTCATCACCATGGCGGAAGCGGGCTTGCGCATGAACGGGGTGAGCGCGCGGAAGTCCGGCACGCCGAACGTCGTCGTCACCATCGAATTCTGCACGCTCGGCGCAATCACCAGGCCGCGCGTCCAGGGATTGTTCAACCGCTCCTCGGACTGCACCGAGCGGGTCGAGGCGACTTCGGCGTTCGTAGGCTTGGCAGCGATCGAAGCCGAGCCCTGCTGGGTTACGACGGCGCTTGCGCCGCGCGAGGCGGGCGGCTGCACGGCGTAGGCGAGCGCGAGATCCGGCGCAACGCGGTCGTTGCGCGCGATCAGTCCAATGCTGGCGGTGAGATCGGCGCTGGCGACGCGGCGCGCGCCGGAGATGCTGCTGACGCCGGTGGTCTCGCGCGGCATCTCAGGCAAGCCTTGCCAGTAGCCGCGCGCCTCGATGATCTGGTTCGGCGTGAGCGAAGCAAGGTTGGTGGTGCGCACGGTGCGCGGGGCAGGGGCGGGCACCGAGCGCTCGTTGGCTGATGCGATCTGGTAGGTCGGCCGTGTCGGCGGCAGCGGAATGGCGGCAACCTCAGGCGAAGCGGCGGGTGCTGCGGCCGTGGGTGCAGCCGGGGCCGCGGCGGTCGTCGTGGCTCCGCGGCGCGTCGGCGCTGGAATCTGGCGCGTCGTGGTGTTGTCGTCGGTCTCTTCCGGGTCCTGCGGGCTGCGGAAGCCGGTGAACAGCGAGGCGATCAGGCCGCGCTTCGGCGTCTGGTCGCTGGCGGCGCTGCGACGATTGCCGCCGCGCTCGGCATCGGCCTGCGCAAGCTCATAGCCGGGCAGCGGGCCATCGGTGGAGAGGTGCAGCGTGCGGCCGCTCGGGAAGACCTTGGCGAGCTGATCGCGCGTCATGCGCGGCCAGTGGCGGACGTTGCCGACGTCCATGTGCACGAACGGGATGCCTGACGTCGGGTAGTAGCCGACGCCGCCGCCTTGGATGCGAAGCGCCGCAGCGCGTACGTCCGCGACTTCAGCACTCGGGATCGAGAAGTCGATCGCCTTGCCTTGCATGTGCAGCGAGGTTTGCGCGACGCCCTTGCTGCGGCTGCGCAGCATCGAGTTGGTCGCGGGCGAGCGGTAACCGCAGACGACGTGGATCGGGCCGGTGGCCTTCACCTCCTGGTGGACCTCCCACAGCATGTCGAACAGCTGCGGATCCATCTTGGTCTCTTGCTCTTGACGCCAGTCGCGCATGTAGGCGTTGAGCTTCTTGAGCGCGGCATCGTCGAACTGGCCGTCGCGCTTGTAGGTGATGGTGAGATCTTCGTGGGTGTGGATGTTGTGCAGCCGGAGCGTGCGCGTCTCGCCGGCGGCGTTCGCGCCATGCGCTGATAACATCAAAAGCAAAGCGGCGAATCCGATGCGGCGCGCAGGGCGCGGCTTCAGTCCGGTCTTGAATGCGCCACCAGCTCGCACGTGCGGCCTCAATTACGGGGTCGCTAAAAGCCAACACCCTGTCGCTGCGAGCATTTGCACCGCAGCGACATGGCTAATGCAGTCTTACCGGGACGGGTTAATGCGGACTTTATGCCCCCGCCTCCCCAGCCGCCGTCAAGACACCCTGGGGCGGGAGTATGGCGAAAAAAGGCCCAGGAAATCCAGGGCTTCCAGCCAGGTTCAACAGGAGAAGAACCCGGGATGACCGTGGAATCGTGCCGTTTTCACCTCGGATCTAACTGTTCTTGCAAGGAATTTGAGATTGTCTGCCACAATTGGCGTCGCCACGGCCGGGCTGTCCCCGCCGGCGGAGTGGGACCCGGGTGGAAAACTCATGCCTGGGAGGATCGGCTTACCGGAACAACTGCTCGAACAGTGAGAACGAGCTGCCGCCGCGGGCGGCGCTGTGCATGCGCTGCACATGCTGTGCGGTCGGCTTGAAGTTCGGATCGGCCGGCCGTTCGATCGCGACGTCTGCGACCGCCCGCTCGCTGCCCCTGAGTTGCGCCATTACAGGCTTGTCGAGACCGTAGACATCGTCGCGGAACACCAGCTTGCCGGCGTCGTCGACGAAGGCGGTCTGGTAGCTGATGTGCACCGGGATGTGCTGGGCGAAGTCGATCTGGCGCTCCTCGCCGCCGAACATCTTCTGTAGGCTCTGTGCCGTATGGTTGCCGCGCGGCGCGGCGTACGACAGCAGCACCTCGGCGTACTTCATCGGATCCTGCACGCGCATGCAGCCGTGGCTGTAGGCGCGCTTGTCGTGCGCGAAGTAGTGCTTTTCCGGCGTGTCGTGCTGGTAGACTAGGTACTTGTTGGGGAAGTTGAAGCGGATGCGGCCGAGCGCATTGCGCTCGCCCGGCGGCTGGAACACGCGGACCTCGCCGTTCGGCTTGCGCTCCACGGACAGACCCATGCGGGCGAAGATGTTCGGATCGCTCGACTCATAGAGCGGCAGCAGCTCGTTGTAGATGATCGACTGCGGCACGTTCCAGGTCGGATTGACGGTGATGAACTTCATCGTCTCGGTGAGCAGCGGCGTCGCCTGCGTCGGCTTGCCGACCACGACGCGGCTCTTCCAGACCTGCTGGCCGTTGTTCATCACCCTGAGATGGAAGTCCGGGATGTTGAGCGCGACGTGCGTCGCACCGAGATTGCGCGGCATCCAGCGCCAGCGCTCGAGTGTCGCGACGACGGCGTCCATCTGGCTCTGGCGGCTCGGGCCGTTGAGCGTATCGATGGTGGCGGCGGTGAGCTGGCCGCTCGCGGTGATGCCGTTCGATTTCTGATATTTCGCCACCGCGTCGACCAGCGCGCGGTCATAGCGATTGTCGGCCGCCGCCGGCAGGCCGAGCTTCTCGCGAAGCTGCGGGACCCGCGGATCGAGCATGAAGGTCTCGCGGCCGTTCTTGTCGCGGGCGTACTTGAGCACCGGGCCATGGGAATGCGCGCCCCACTGGGCTCGCCAGACTGGTGGCGAATTTCGGCGTACTTCGCCTTGAGCGCCTTGTAGCCCGGATGCTGCGGGTTGAAGCCGTCGAGCCTGCGGCGCAGGTCGGTCGACGCGGCGATCTTGGCCATCGCATCGGCGGGGTCGAAGTTTTCCTTGTAGTCGACATTCGGGCTGACGCGGCTGAAGTGCACGCGGTCGTTCATGGCATGGCGCGCATAGGTGAGGATCGTCGCAGTGAACCGCAGCTCGGCTTCCGCCGCGGCGTCAACGCTCGATGCCGCTTCCGGCGGCGAATACTCGGCGGGATCGAGGCCGTCGGCATCGATGCCGCGCAGATGCGCCACGGCATCCCTGGTGCGCTCGCTGGGCTGGCCGTTGGCAAACCACAGCGGCATGGCGTGCGGTTCTTCACATAGAACGCGTCGATGGCATCGCGTTCGTTCTTGCGCGGCGCGATGCGCTCAAGCTGCTTCCTGGCGATCAGCTCACGCACCTTGTTGGCGATTTCGGAATCGGAGGCGGCGAAGCTCGGCGCTGCGGCGCGTGCGGGCGGCTCGCTGACGGCCGGGGCGGCAACGGCCGGCGGCGCCACTGGTGCCGGCGCGGCCATCGGGACAGGCTGTGCAGGCGGCCCGACGGCCGGCGCCATGACCGCCGGCGCTGCTGGAGGCGGCGCCATGGACGGAGCGGGTGGCGGAGCAACCGGCTGCTGGTTCACGACAGCCTGCGCGGGCGCGATCACGCGCATCGGGGCGTTGACCGGCTCGGCGGGAGTTGCGGCCGGCGGCGTCGAGATAATCCGCGCGTCGGGCTGCTGCGTTTGATAGTTCTGCCGCGGCGTCACCGCGCGGGAGCGGGTGGTCGCATCGGACGGCGAGAACATGTTCGAGGATCGTGGACCGGCGTCGTGGGACGGCGCGTTGCGCTCACCGACGCCAGGATAATTCGGATTGGCGCCTGCGGCGGTCGCTGCGGCCATGACGAGCGCAACGGCAGTGCCGGCGAGGATGCTCAAACGGACGTGACGCATCGGACGAACTCCACTGTCTCGGACCAGTGCAGCTGCTCATGAGCCGGCCCATCGGACGGCGAGAACATGTTCGAGGATCGTGGACCGGCGTCGTGGGACGGCGCGTTGCGCTCACCGACGCCAGGATAATTCGGATTGGCGTCGGTCGCAAACGTCCGATGATTTCGAAGCTGAAGCCCCGCCCTCGAACGCCACCGCAATGTGGCGTCCACATGCCCGTTAACGCAACGTTAAACCGGCGTTTTCCGGGATTCTTGCGGTCATGGTTAGCGCGCGTCGGCGGGCTCGTCGTGATTTGAGCCGTCTTTGTCGCCGAGTCCGAGGAATTCCAGCTTCCGGTAGAGGGTGGAGCGCCCAATCCTTAACCGGCGCGCGACCTCGGACATCTGCCCGCGATAGTGCGCGATGGCGAAGCGGATGGCGTCGGCCTCGATCTCTTCGAGTGCGCGGACTTCGCCTTCGCTGTCGAGCACGCCCAACGTTCCCGTCGCCGCGCCGGGCGGAAGCATTCCGGGCGCGGTGGCCGGCCCGATGTCGACGTACTGCGGCACCTCGACGAGAGCCTGCGGCGGCGTGTCCGGCACCGTGGTGACGGACGGGTTCGCAACCTGCGCCGCCACCTGCGGGAATTCCTCGACCCCGATGATGTCGCCCTCCGTGAGCACTACGGCGCGAAACACGGCGTTCTCAAGCTGGCGCACGTTGCCTGGCCAGCGGTGATTCGCCAAAAGCGCCAGCGCATCGGCGCTGACCGCGCGGATGCGCTTGCCTTCCTCGGCCGCGAAGCGGGCGAGGAAGTGGCGCGTCAGGTCGGGAATGTCCTCGGCCCGTGCGCGCAGCGGCGGCACCGAGATCGGAAACACATGAAGGCGATAGAACAGGTCCTCGCGGAAGCGGCCGGTCTTAACATCCGCAATGAGATTGCGGTTGGTCGCGGAGACCAGCCGCACGTCGACCTTGACCGGCTTGCGTGCGCCGACCGGCTCGACCTCGCCCTCCTGGATGGCGCGCAGCAGCTTGACCTGCGCCGCTGCCGGTAACTCGCCGACCTCGTCGAGGAACAGCGTGCCGCCGGTCGCTTCGATGAATTTGCCGATGTGCCGCTCGGTCGCGCCGGTAAAGGCGCCCTTCTCGTGGCCGAACAGGATGGATTCCACCAGATTCTCGGGGATCGCGCCGCAATTGACTGCAATGAAGGGCCGGGCGCGGCGGTCGCCGGAGCCGTGGATCGCGCGCGCGATCAACTCCTTGCCGACGCCGGACTCGCCTTCGATCAGCACTGCAATCGTCGATGCCGCGGCTTTCTCCGCGGTGCGCAGCACCGCCTGCATCGCGCCGCTGCGGGTGATGATATCCTTGAAGGTGAGCGTGCCGGACTTACCGCGCTTGATGCGGTTGAGTTCGTCTTCGAGCGCGCTCTTGTCCATCGCATTCTTCAGCGAGACCTGCAGGCGCTCGGCACCGACCGGCTTGACCGCGAAATCAACAGCGCCCGCGCGCATCGCGGAGACGACGTTGTCGATGCCGCCGTGGGCGGTCTGCACGATCACCGGCACGCTGATACCGGCTTCACGCAGCCGCGTAAGCACGCCCATGCCGTCGAGATCGGGCATTACCAGGTCGAGCACGACGCAGTCGAAGCGGTCGCTGCCGGTCAACATGGCGACGGCCTGCTCGCCGCTCTCGGCGATCACCGGCGTGTAGCCGAACTTGCCGACCATGGCTTCGACAAGACGGCGCTGGACCGGATCATCATCGACGATGAGTACGCGCTCGGACATCACAACCCTCAACGCAACTTGTGCCGTTTCGGGTCACTGTCCTCCAACTGGCTTAAGGGTCTGTTAAGCCGCTCGGGACCGCGGCCGATGCGCCATTTGGCGATCGACTCGACCGTGAACAGGTCGGCCGCGTTCATCACCGAGTTATAGCGCGCCAGCGGCTCCAGGATCGTCGCGTTGATCTTGCTGAGTTGAGGTAGCCATGATTCCGCGACTGTGTATTTGAGCCCTTCGCCGGTCTTGCGATTGCGGATGATGACGACGGCGAACGTGCCGGGCGGCGATTTTTCCGCCGCCACTTGAACCGTGCCCTGACCCGGACTCGCGCCGACCGCCAGCATCACTCCATCGACCGAACACGCGCAGGGGACTTTTTCGCCGCTGTAATAGATGACCGCAAGTTCGCGCGGCTGGGCATTGAGGCGCCGCACCGCGTCCTCACCGATCCGGATGCCGACCGGAATGAAAGCGCCGAACCCGCCGTGCACACGCGCGCCGAGCTTGATCCATTCTTCCGGCGTTTCGGCTCGGGCGGCGCTTGAGGCGTAAGACAAAAGCAGCGCTGCAAACAGAACGAGCCGGACGTTTGTTCGCATCCCCCGGAGCCCTCCGTGGCGGTATGAATTCTTTGCAATAATATCATACCGCGGCGTGGCAAAACCGTCGCGTTGCGGCGGCTTCCGGAATCATTCGCCCTCCGACCGCGGCGGGCGGAGGGCGAATAGCTCTGGTTATTGAGGACGGACCCTAGGCGTGGGACGGAGACACGCCGCCAGCGGCGCCTGCCGTCACACCGGACGCTGCCCGCCGCTTAGCGCGCAGCGCCAGCTTGAAGAGTTCCATGCCGATGAGCAGAACCGAGGCGACGCCAGCGGCAACGAGCCAGTCTCTCCCCGACAGCGCCACGGTGTGGAATGCAACCTGGAGGAACGGCACGTAGATCACCAGCGCGTGCGTGACCAGCGACAGGCCAACCGCGCCTAGCAGCCAGATGTTATCGAAGAAGCCGCTGAACGCGCTGCGCCAGCTCGATCGGCAATTGTACACGTTGAAGAGCTGGAACATCATCAGCGTGGTGAACGCCATGCTGCGCGCGTAGGCCTCGTCGGCCGCGTTAGGCGCGTTGCCGGTCGCGAACAGCGTGAACAGCCCGCCAGGATAGTAGGCATCGAGAACGGCGAGCGTGCCGACCATCATCACCGTGCCGATCGCGGCAAGCCGCCACCAGTCTTCGGCGGAGAGGATGCCGGCGCCGCGCGTCCGCGGCTCGCGCTCCATGACGTCGGGGTCTCGCGGGTCGATGCCGAGTGCGAGTGCGGGCGGGCCGTCGGTGACGAGGTTGATCCAGAGCAGTTGCGCGGCGAGCAGCGGCAGGAACAAGCCGGCGTCTACCGAAGTGAGCCCGAGCAATCCCGCGAGCATCACGCCCGCGAACATGGTGAGCAGTTCGCCGGCATTCGACGACAGCAAATAGAGCAGATACTTACGGATATTGTCGAAGATGCCGCGGCCTTCCTCGATCGCCTTCACGATGCTGGCGAAATTGTCGTCGGTTAGCACCATGTCGGCTGCCTCCTTGGACACGTCCGTGCCGGTGATGCCCATGGCGACGCCGATGTTGGCGGACTTGAGCGCTGGTGCGTCGTTGATGCCATCGCCGGTCATGGCAACGATGTGGCCCTTGCGCTGGAGCGCGGCGACGATCTGGAGCTTGTGCTCGGGGTCGACGCGGGCAAACACGCGCACCTGCTCGACGATTTGGTCCAGTTCGCCCTCGGCCATGGTGCGAAGCTCCCCGCCGGTCACAATCCGGGCGCCCGGCTCGAAGATGGTAAGTTCGCGTGCGATCGCTTCGGCAGTCGCGGGATGGTCGCCGGTGATCATTACGGTGCGAATGTGCGCCCGCTTGGCCGTGACGACCGCGTCTCTTGCTTCGGTGCGCGGCGGATCGATCATGCCGACCAGGCCCAGCAGCACCAGGTCGTCCTCCACGCTCTCGGGAAGATTGATCTCGACATTGCCCTTGGCGGCCGCCTGGGGGTCGACGCCGAGCGATTTGGCAGGCAAGGTGCGCGTGGCTATGGCGAGCGTGCGCAGTGCCTGCTTGGCGAGCCCTTCGTTGCGTTGCAGAAGATTAACGCGTCCTTCTTCCGTGAGCGGGATGGCTTTGCCGTTCTGCCAAAGGAAACGACATTTCGCCAGCAGTACCTCCGGCGCCCCCTTGACGAAAACGCGCAGGTCCTCGGGATTTTCGCGGTCGACATGGACCGTGGCGTGACGCTTACGCTCGGACGTGAAGGGAATTTCAGCGAAACGCGGAAACCGCTGCAGCTTACGGGCATCGATGCCGAACTTAAGGGCGGCGACGACCAGCGCGCCTTCGGTGGGGTCGCCCTGCACCATCCACCGGCCTTCGCGTTGCACTAGCGCCGCGTCGTTAGCAAGCGCTGCTGCTTGCAGCAATTCCGTGACGGCGTCGCGGTGCAGCGAGCGCCCGTCGATTTTCTTGCCTTCGATCGTGAAGTCGCCCTCGGGGATATAGCCGCTGCCGCCGACGTCGATCAGCGAGTCGGCGGTGGCGATGGCCCGCACGGTCATCTCGTTGCGGGTCAGCGTGCCGGTCTTGTCCGAGCAGATCACGGTCGCGGCGCCCAGGGTCTCGACCGCCGGCAGCTTGCGGACGATGGCATTGGCCGCCGCCATGCGGCGCACGCCGAGGCTCAGGCCTACTGTGACGATAGCGGGCAGCGCCTCGGGGATAGCGGCGACGGCGAGTGCGACCGCGAATAGGAACAGCCCCAGCACGACGTTGAGCGTGAAGGTGGTGGTGCTGAACAGGCCGGCCGCGAACACCACGGCGCAGATACCGAGCATGATGACGCTGAGCCGCTTGCCGGTGCGGTCGAGCTCCTGCTGCAGCGGCGTTGGCTCTTTCTCAGCCGCCTCCAGCAGGCCTGCGATGCGGCCGACTTCCGTCGACATGCCGGTGGCGACCACCACGGCGCGGCCGCGGCCATAGGTGGCAACCGTGCCGGAGAACAGCATATTGCGGCGGTCGCCGAGCCCGGTGTCGCCTTCGATGGGCTTGGTCTCCTTCGACACCGGCACGCTCTCTCCGGTCAACGGCGCTTCGTCGGTTTGAAGGTTCGCCACCTCGACGAGGCGGGAATCCGCCGGAATCTTGTCGCCGGCTTCGATCAGGACAATGTCGCCGGGGACGATGTCATGTGTCGCGACGCGCTGCCGATCGCCGTCGCGAATCACCGTGGCCTCCGGCGCGGCCAGCGCCATCAGCGCACGGACTGATTTCTCCGCGCGCGACTCCTGGATGAACCCGAGCATCGCGTTGAGCACGACAATAGCCATGATGACAATGGCTTCGTAGGGCAGCGCGCTCTCACGCGGGTCCTGCAGCACCCATTCGATCACCGAAATCACAACGGCGACCAGCAGGATGATCACCAGGAAATTTTCGAACTGTTCCAGCAGCCGTTTCCACCACGGCGTTTCCGGCGCGCTTTTCAGCCGATTGTGTCCGTATTGCTCCAGGCGCTTCTGCACCTCGGACGAACTCAGGCCGCGTGCGGCGTTGGAGCCGAGCGCCGTCACGACCGCTTCGGCCGGCTTGCCGTGCGGCGCGCTCGTGTCGGCCAGGGGGGGTCGAGTGCGATCGAGAGGTGTGATCGCAGCCGGTTTGGTTTGCAGGTTCATGAGGGCCACTCCTTTGGATGTTCCAGTCCGACATCGCAGCGTTGGCGCTGCCAGAGGGGCCCGGGCTGGTGTTCAGTGTGTTGGGTTGCTGGATTTCAGTGTTTCCGTTTCTGTCCGGGCGGGCGCAGGATGATCGCCCGTCATCGGGATCGTGAATCGCTGTCGATGATGCGCACCATTTGGTCTGGGTCGATCGTTGCCGCCACGCAAAGACCGATCAGCACGAGCGCGCCGGCGACGTCGGCGTAGGTCACGCGCGTCGGGTCTTGGCTGTGTCGGCGCCAGGCAACCACTGCCAAGCTGGCCGCGAGCACCAGCAACAGCGTGGCGACCCACGGCAGCACGAAGTCCGTGGGTGGGGTCGTGGTCAGGCCGATCCAGAAGGCAACGCTGGCCGATATTGCGGCTGCAAACACAAACTGAGGACCGATGCCGAGCGGCCCGTTGCGTTGGCCATAAAGGGATTTTGTGATCCTCATGGCGGTCCTCCTGCCTGCCGTAACTGGGCGGGGCTACAGCCTTATCCGATGCTGCGAATTGTGTTATGTTCCGTCTAGCGATGTACTGTTTATTATAAACTAGTTTAGTAAACACGAAACATCAGCCGATGCAAGATGGTTCCATCTGGCCGGGATAGACACATGCAAATCGTAAAGGCCGAGCCGCGGTCGAAGCAACTGCGCAAGCAAGCAGGCGCCTGGCTCAAGGACCTTAGGGCGAGGGCTGGTTTGTCGCAGATCCAGCTCGCTGACATCCTGGGCTTCAAATACTACACGTTCATCTCTCAGGTGGAGAACGGCTTTGGCCGGGTGCCCGTTGAAAGCATGGAAGCTTGGGCGAAGGCGCTCGGCGCAGAGCCACAGCCGTTCGCCAAGCAACTGTTGTCCTTCTACGAGCCCGAGCTGTACCGCTTGCTGTTCGAGGTGAAGAAATGAACGTGATCCATTTCCCTCGCGTGCCGGAGACCTTGCCAAAGGGGTGGCAGGCGAACGAACTCGCCAAGCTCACCAACGCCTGCGCGGCCTCGATTCCGAGCGGCGACGTCAGCGGCTGGGAGGTCGGGACGAGCGAATACGGCGATCCGCAGCTCTATTTGCTCGGTCCGGCGCCCGATCACGACTGCATCCTGGCCATTTCGCGGCTCGGCCGCCTCTATGTGCTGGAAGACGGTAAGGGCCAGGTGCTGTTCGAGAACGATAACATCATGCTGATGGCGGAGCAGACCTGCGGCGCGCTTCGCAAGCGCAAGACGGAAATTTTGGCCCGGCTGACGGTGTGCTGGTGCGCGGTGCGCGATTTTTTCGAGGAGAAGGTCGAGCCGGTCCTGGCGGAGCCGATGGAAGTTATCACCCATTTGGCGCCGCATCTCGCCGCGCTGGCGTAAGCGTCCAAATCGTCACAGTCGGGAAGATTTGCCGCGTGGGCGTTGCCGTCCGCGCGCGCCGCTCTATCTTGGAATTGTCGACTCGGACATGGACGGCCGCATGACCTCATCCTCGATCAAGGCGCCGGCGCGCGGGTCTGCCGGCCGCAAAAGCGCCGCTAGGGCGCTCGGCTCGCTGCCGGAATGGAACCTGGCCGATCTCTATCCCGGCATCGAATCGGCCGAGCTCAAGCGCGACATCGAGTGGACCGAGGCCGAATGTGTCGCCTTCGAGAAGGCCTTCAAGGGCAACCTTGAAACGCTTGCGACCGGCGGCGGCCTCGTCGAGGCGGTGCAGCGTTATGAGAAGATCGACGATGTGGCGGGACGGCTGAGCTCTTATGCGGGTCTGCTTCACGCCGGCAATGCCGCCGACCCCGTGCTGTCCAAATTCTACGGCGACATGCAGGAACGCCTCACGGCGGCCTATCTGCATCTGCTGTCCTTCACGCTCGAGCTCAACCGCATCGAAGACGCGGTGCTCGACAAGGCGATGGCCGATCCCGCGCTCGGTCACTACCGGCCGTGGCTCGAGGACATCCGCCGCGACAAGCCCTACCAGCTCGAAGATCGCGTCGAGCAGTTGTTCCAGGAAAAGTCGATGACCGGCTATTCCGCGTTCAACAGGCTGTTCGACGAGACCATGGTCGGCCTGCGCTTCAAGATTGCCGGTAAGACCATCAGCATTGAGCAGACGCTCAACCTGTTCCAAAGCCCGAAGGAGCAGACCCGCAAGGCGGCGTCCGAGGCGCTGGCCACGACCTTCAAAGAAAATCTGCGGCTATTCACGCTGATCACCAACACGCTCGCCAAGGATAAGGAAATTTCCGACCGCTGGCGCGGCTTCGCAGACGTGGCGGGTTCGCGTCATCTTTCCAACCGCGTCGAGCCTGAGGTGGTCGACGCGCTGGTCGCCTCGGTGCGCGCGGCCTATCCGCAGCTCTCGCACCGCTACTACGCGCTGAAGGCGAAATGGTTCGGCAAGAAGAAGCTGGCGCACTGGGACCGCAACGCGCCGCTGCCGCAGGTCCCCATGCGCACCATCCGGTGGGGCGAGGCGCAGGACACCGTGCTCTCGGCCTATGGCGCTTTCTCGCCGAAGATGGCGGCGATCGCCGAGCGATTCTTCAAGGACCGCTGGATCGACGCGCCGGTGCGTCCGGGCAAGTCGCCCGGCGCGTTCTCGCACCCGACCGTGCCGTCGGCACACCCCTATGTGATGCTGAACTACCAGGGCAAGCCGCGCGACGTGATGACGCTCGCGCACGAGCTCGGTCACGGCGTGCACCAGGTGTTGGCGGCGCCGAACGGCGCGCTGATGGCGCCGACGCCGCTGACGCTCGCGGAAACCGCGAGCGTCTTCGGCGAGATGCTCACCTTCAAGCAGTTGCTGGCCGGGACCAAGGACAAGAAGCAGCGCAAGGCCATGCTCGCCGCCAAGGTCGAGGATATGATCAACACGGTGGTGCGGCAGATCGCGTTCTACAGCTTCGAGCGCGCCATTCACACCGAGCGAAGGAACGGCGAGCTGACGGCGGAGCGCATCTGCCAGATCTGGATGGACGTGCAGCGCGAGAGTCTCGGCCCTGCGATCGACCTGCGTCCCGGCTATGAGACGTTCTGGACCTACATCCCGCACTTCATCCATTCGCCGTTCTATGTCTATGCTTATGCGTTCGGCGATTGCCTGGTGAACTCGCTCTACGCGGTCTACGAGAAGGCCAACGCTGGCTTTGCCGAGCGCTATCTCGACATGCTCTCAGCCGGCGGCACCAAGCATCACTCCGAGCTGCTCAAGCCGTTCGGTCTTGACGCCCGCGATCCGGCGTTCTGGAAGGGCGGGCTCGGCGTGATCGAGCGAATGATTGGGGAGCTGGAGAGTTTGGACGCCTCAACGTAGCCCGGCTGCCGTACTAAGTTGAGTTGATGCCCGACATCGAAAAAAACCGTTTTGCCGCCCGCGCCCGCCGCTACGCCCGCGTCGGCGCCAACGTCGGCGGCGTTGCCGCGCGGCTCGCCGGCGCGCGTTTCTTCGGGATGGAATTGGACCGTGCCAAGAACGCGGCGGAGCTTGCCGCCGCGCTCGGCGGGCTGAAAGGCCCGATCATGAAGGTGGCGCAGCTTCTCGCCACCATTCCCGAGGCGCTGCCGCCGGAATACATCGAGCAGCTCACCAAATTGCAGAGCCAGGCGCCGCCGATGGGTTGGGCGTTCGTCAAGCGCCGCATGCAAGCGGAGCTCGGCGCCGACTGGCAGCAGAGGTTCGCGGACTTCGAGCATCAACCGGCTGCCGCGGCGTCGCTTGGCCAGGTCCATCGCGCCAAGGCGTTCGACGGCAGCGGGCTGGCCTGCAAGCTGCAATATGCCGACATGGAATCCGCGGTCGAGGCGGACATCAGGCAGCTCGAAATCCTGTTCGCGATCCGCCGCAGGTTCGATCCGGCGATCGACACCAGCGAGATCATCAAGGAGATCGGCGCGCGGGTGCGCGAGGAATTGGACTATCGCCGCGAGGCGAAGCATGTCGCGCTCTATCGCGACATGCTCTCCGACGTCGACCTCATCCGCGTGCCGCAGGTCTGGCCCAAGCTGTCGACCGGGCGGCTGCTGACTCTCGACTGGCTCGAAGGCTCGAAGCTACTCGATCACAAGGACGCCGCGCTTGCGGTGCGCAATCGTCTCGCAACCGCTATGTTCACCGCCTGGTGGTTCCCGTTCATCCGGATCGGCGTCATCCACGGCGACCCGCATCTCGGCAACTACTCGGTGTTTTTCGAGAAGGGGAAGCCCGCCGGCATCAACCTGATGGACTACGGCTGTATCCGCATCTTTCCGCCCAAGTTCGTCGGCGGTGTGGTCGATCTCTACAACGGTCTGCGCACGGGCGACGACAGCCTGGTGGTGCATGCCTACGAGACCTGGGGCTTCAAGAAGCTGTCGCGCGAGTTGATCGACACGTTGAACATCTGGGCGCGGTTCATCTACGGCCCGCTGATGGAGGATCGCGTTCGCTCGATCGCCGACGGCGTGAAGCCCGGCGAATACGGCCGCAAGCAGGCCTTCACGGTGCGGAAGGAGCTGCGCCGGCTCGGGCCGGTCAAGGTGCCGCGCGAGTTCGTGCTGATGGATCGTGCGGCGATCGGGCTCGGCGGCGTGTTCCTGCATCTGCGCGCCGAATTGAACTTCCACCGCATGTTTGAAGAAGCGATGGGAGACTTCTCACTCAAGCGTGTCGCCGACCGGCAATCGAAAGCACTGGCCGCGGTGGGATTGGAGCAGCCGCGCAATTGAGCGCCAGTCTTTGCAGGCGATGCATGGGCTGGAGCATCCGGTGCAAAGGCAGCGCTCGACAGTGGTATGCGGCGCGCTAGTGTCCCGAACCCGACGTTCGCACAATTGTGCAGCAAGCGCCTTTGCGAACTTCGGCAAAGGGGCACTAGAATCATTGAGTTGCTAGTGTCGCTTTGATTCGGAAGTTCGTTTGGAGCGTGCTGAGAATTCAAGCGAACTTCTGAATCGCGATATTAGTGTCGGCGCGGAACGAGGGCCAGCGGTGGCGGCGCAACAGGATTCACACGACTTCATCGTGATCGGCGCCGGCTCGGCCGGCTGCGTGCTGGCGGCACGGCTCTCCGAGGACAGCCGCAACCGCGTCCTGCTGGTCGAGGCGGGCACCGACTATCCGCCCGGTGAGGAGCCGGCGGAAATCCTCGATATTTACGGGGCGTCGGCCTACGCCAATCCGCGCTTCATCTGGCCGAACAGCACGGCGAAGTTCTCCCCGCGGCCTGGCAACGCGCCGGACACCCGGCCGCGGCGCCTCTACAACCAGGGCCGGGTGATCGGAGGCACGTCGTCGGTCAATGGCATGGCGGCGCTGCGCGGCCTGCCGTCGGACTATGCGAACTGGGTTAAGCGCGGCGCGGGCGGCTGGTCGTGGGACGAGGTGCTGCCGTTCTTCAAGAAGCTGGAATCCGATCGCGACTTCGACGGCCCCCTGCACGGCAAGGACGGGCCTATCCATGTCCAGCGCTATCCGGAGAGCGCATGGCCGGGTTTCACGCGCGGCGTGCTGACCGCCGTCGAGCGGGCCGGCTGGCGCAACATCAAGGACCAGAACGGCGCGTTCTCCGACGGTTTCGCGCCGGTTGCGCACAGCCACACCGATGACCAACGCATGGGAGCGGCGTGGCGCTATCTCACCAGGGCGGTGCGGAAGCGGCCCAATCTCACCATCAGGGGCGATACGCATGTCGAGCGAATTCTGTTCGACAGCCTGCGGGCTGTGGGCATCGCGGTGCGCCGCGGCGGCGAACGCTTCGAATTGCGCGCCAGCGAGATCGTGCTCTCCTCCGGCGCGCTGCAGTCGCCGGCGCTGCTGATGCGCTCCGGCGTCGGCCCCGCGCGCGAATTGGCTGAGCTTGGCATTCCCGTAGCGCTCGACAAGCCCGGCGTCGGCAAGCACCTGATGGAACATCCCGGCGTCAACTTCGGTTGCTGGCTCAAGCCGGGCGCGCGATTGCCGAAGACGCTGCGCCGGCAAATGTTCGCGGGATTGCGCTGGTCGTCGGGTTATGAGGATTGCCCGCCGGGCGACATGTACCTGATCCCGTCCAACAAGGCGCAGTGGCACGCGATCGGCGAGCGGCTCGGCCTGATCATGCTATGGGTCAACCGCTCGTTCTCGACTGGCGAGGTCAAGCTCACATCCGCCGATCCCGGCGCGCCGCTCGATATCGACTTCAACATGTGCTCGGACCGGCGCGACATGGAGCGCATGGTGATCGGCGTGCGGCTGCTATGCCGTCTGACAGCCGATCCGGCGGTCCGCGAGCACGTCGAGCAGGTGTTCCCGATCAGCTTCGGCGATTGGGCGCGCAAGCTCGCCGTACACTCCAGATTCAACGCCGCGCAGACGTTTGCCGGCGCGATGGTGATGGAGTCCTCTGCGGCATTGCGCCGCTTCATGCTCGACAAGCTGATCGCTGACGCGCCCTCGCTTGACGATCTCGCGAACGACGACGGCGCCTGCCGCGACTGGATCGCCGGCGCCGTGCTCGGTCACTGGCATGCGTCGTGCACCTGCCGGATGGGCGCAGCCGGCGATCCCGGTGCGGTGACCGATCCGTCGGCGCGGGTCCATGGCATTGGCGGGCTGCGGATCGCCGACGCATCGATCATGCCGTCGGTGCCGTGCGCCAACACCAACATCCCGACCATCATGATCGGCGAGAAGGTCGCGGCGACGATTCTGGCGGGGAAGTAAGCGCTACTGCGGCTTGTAACCCGACGCCTTCACGATCTCGGCGTTGACCGCGATCTCCTTGCGCACGAACGTATCGAACTCGGCCGGTGTCATCGGCATCGGCGCGCCGCCCAGCGAGACGATCTTGTCGGCGACCGCCTGTACCTTGAGGGCGGCGACGATCTCCTTGTTGAGGCGCTCGACGATCGGCTTCGGCGTCTTGGCGGGAAGAAATGCGCCGACCCAGAAGTTGTACTCCGCGCCGGGCAGGCCGGCCTCGGCGACGGTTCGCACGTCGGGCATCAGCGGCAGCCGCTTGGCCGAGCTCACCGCCAGCGCGCTGACCTTGCCGTCCTTGGAAAGCGGCACGGCGTTGACCGCCGGTGCAGGATACGCGTCGATGCGGCCCGCGATCACTTCAGTCAGGCCTTCCGGCGTGCCGCGGAACGGCACGTGCGTCGCAGAAAATCCGGCCGCGAGGCGGAAGCGCTCCATGAACAGATGGCCGGAGCTTCCGGCGCCGGCTGAGCCATAGTGAATCACCGCGCCGGGCGCCTTGCCGGCGTCGATCATGTCCTTCAGCGTCTTGTATTTGGTTGCGGCCGCGATGACGAACGGCACGTCTGCGAGCGCGCTCACCGCCGCGAATTCCTCCGCAACGTTGAACGGCAGGTTCGGATAGGTCGACGCCACCACGACGTGCGAGGTCGAATGCACCAGCATGGTGTAGCCGTCGGGATCGGACTTGACGACTTGCGTCATGCCGAGCGTGGTGCCGGCGCCGCCCCGATTCTCGACGATGAAGGTCTGGCCGACCTGTCTGCCGACCTGCTCGAACACGGTGCGGGCGGTGATGTCGGTGGCGCTGCCGGCGGTGAACGGCACCACGATCTTGATCGGTTGCTTTCCCGGCCAGTCCTGCGCCGCCGCCGCACCAGGCAGGATCAGCGCCATTGCGACGAGTCCGAGCGAACGCGCCATCGTCATTTCCTCACCCTGTTGTTGCTTCAATCATAACGGGACGCGCTCTCCGGTCCAGGGCCCGGGATTGAGCACAGGGGGCGAATGCGGCATCGCGTCCCAGAGTGAGATTTTCCACTGTTGCGCCGCAATCGGCGGCTTGAGGTTGGACACCGGCAACGGTTCGCGTTAATTGGGCTTGCTTTCGCCGCGGTCCCGCCGCAGCAAAACGAGTTGAATCCCGTTTCCGACATCAGGGTGACTGAATGCTTGTTCGGCTGGCATGTTGTCTCGCGTTCGCGGTCGCCGTTCTTGCGTCTGGCGATGCGCGCGCCAACTGTGCCGGGACCATCAGCAAATTGATGTCCAAGGACACCGAGAAGCTCTCCACTCGTTATCAGCGCGTCACGAAGCGGATGGAGCGAGGGCGCAGCGCGAAGCTGGTCGCCGAGGGTTGCCGGATCGCCCGGGTGCTGGAGCCGAAGCTTGCCGATCAGATCGCCGCCCTCAAGCAGTCAGGCTGCTTCAAGGACCCGGAGGTCGGCACCATGGTCGCCGATATCGTGCGCGGGCACGAGGACGACCTGGCGTCGCTGCGCAAGACCACCCGGGTCGATTGCCGCTGAGGCAGCCTGCGCGGGCGAAAATCGCTCAAATCTAGGCTGGGACAGTGGGCGCGCGGCATTGCCCGCCCCAGGCTATTCCGCTAATCCTTGGCTCGACGGCTTTGACAAGGGAATGCGGTGATGGCCTCGCACGGCACCATGGAATACGAGACGGCGGACGGCAACGACTACGCCGAGCACGAGCGCACCTACCGAACGTTCCTGACGATGACGAAGTGGGCCGTCCTCCACATCGTTATCCTCCTCCTGCTGATGGCCTACTTCCTCACCTGAACGTCCGGCGCCTCCGAGCGCCCTTCCTGCCCGCCGCCGGGGCGGGTGGACGAAGGAGCACTGGATGAAGATCGCAATTTCCGCTGAAGCCGATCCGTCAGAGCCGCGGGTTGCGGCGACGCCGGATACCGTCAAGAAGTTCGTTGCGCTCGGGGCCGAGGTTGCGGTCGAGCAGGGCGCTGGCATCAAGTCGGGTATTCTCGACGAAGATTACAAAGCGGCCGGCGCGAGCGTCGGCAGCAACGTCGCCGCTGGCGCGGACGTGGTGCTTAAGGTGCGCCGGCCGGGCGAGGCAGAGTTCAAGTCCTACAAGAAGGGCGCTGCCGTCATCGCCATCATGGATCCGTACGGCAACGACGCTGCGCTCAAGGCAATGGCGAGCGCCGGGGTGGTGGCCTTCGCCATGGAATTGATGCCGCGCATCACGCGCGCCCAGTCAATGGATGTGCTCTCCAGCCAGGCCAATCTCGCCGGTTATCGCGCGGTGATCGACGGCTCGTCGGAATACGGCCGCGCGTTGCCGATGATGATGACCGCCGCCGGTACGATTCCGGCCGCGAAAGTTTTTGTAATGGGCGTCGGCGTCGCCGGCCTCCAGGCAATCGCCACCGCGCGGCGGCTCGGCGCGATCGTCACCGCGACCGACGTGCGGCCGGCGGTGAAGGAGCAGGTGCAGAGCCTCGGCGCCAAGTTCATTGCGGTCGAGGACGACGAGTTCAAGCAGGCCGAGACCGCGGCGGGCTACGCCAAGGAAATGTCGAAGGAGTATCAGGCCAAGCAGGCCGCGCTGGTGGCCGAGCACATCAAGAAGCAGGACATCGTGATCACGACGGCGCTCATTCCCGGCCGTCCGGCGCCGAAGCTGGTCAACCGCGACATGGTGGCCTCGATGCGGCCCGGCTCCGTGCTGGTCGATCTCGCGGTTGAGCGCGGTGGCAACGTCGAGGGCGCGAAGGCCGGCGAGGTGGTGAGTGTGAATGGCGTGAAGATCGTCGGCCACACCAACGTGGCAGGAAGGCTCGCGGCGTCGGCCTCGGCGCTCTATTCCAAGAACCTGCTGACCTTCCTCGAGACCATGATCGACAAGAACACCAAGGCGCTGGCGATCAATTGGGACGACGAGATCGTGAAGGGCACCGCGCTGACCCGCGACGGCGCCGTGATCCATCCGAGCTTCGCCCCGAAAAGCGCGGCCTAGCGCATGATGCGGCAGCAGGACAGGGAAATCCCATGACAGTCGCCTCCATCGATCCCTTCTTCTTCCTGCTCTCGATTTTCGTGCTCGCGGTGTTTGTCGGCTACTACGTGGTCTGGTCGGTCACGCCGGCGCTGCACACGCCGCTGATGTCGGTGACCAACGCGATCTCCTCGGTGATCGTGGTCGGCGCGCTGTTGGCGATCGGAGTGCCGCTCGCCGGCGACGAGCAGGGGCCGATCCTGGCCCGCGCGCTCGGCTTCGTCGCGCTAGTGCTCGCCTCGATCAACATCTTCGGCGGCTTCCTGGTCACCCAGCGCATGCTGGCGATGTACCAGAAGAAGAAGTGAGCGCGCCATGAGCTCCAACTTCATGAACGCCAACGTCGTCGCGCTGCTCTATCTGGTTTCCGGCGTCCTGTTCATTATGGCGTTGCGCGGGCTCTCCAGCCCGGAGACCAGCCGCATGGGCAACATGTTCGGCATCGCCGGCATGACCATCGCAGTGCTGACCACACTGGGCTCGCATCCTCCGGTCGGCATCACGTCATGGGCGCTGGTGATCGGCGGCCTGGTGCTCGGCGGCGGCATTGGCGCTGTGATCGCGCGCCGCGTGCCGATGACCTCGATGCCGGAGCTGGTCGCGGCGTTCCACTCGTTGGTCGGCCTCGCCGCCGTGCTGGTCGCGGCTGGCGCGTATTACGCCCCGGAGGCGTTCGGCATCGGCACCCGCGGCAACATCAACAAGACGTCGCTGGTCGAGATGTCGCTTGGCGTTGCGATCGGCGCCGTCACCTTTACAGGCTCGATCATCGCGTTCCTGAAGCTGTCCGCGCGCATGAGCGGCGCGCCGATCATGATTCCCGGCCGCCACGTCATCAACATCGCGCTCGCCGCGGCGCTGGTGTTCTTCATCTACGGTCTCGTCGTGTCGCAGAGCCAGGTCGACTTCTGGCTGGTGACCGGGATCGCGCTCGCGCTCGGCATCCTGATCATCATCCCGATCGGCGGCGCCGACATGCCGGTGGTGATCTCGATGCTCAACTCCTACTCCGGCTGGGCCGCCGCCGGCATTGGCTTCACGCTCGGCAACATGGCGCTGATCATCACCGGCGCGCTGGTCGGCTCGTCGGGCGCGATCCTGTCGTACATCATGTGCAAGGGCATGAACCGCAGCTTCGTCTCGGTGATCCTCGGCGGCTTCGGCGGCGAGGTCGCGGGGCCGGCGGGCGGCGGGGCCGAGCAGCGGCCGGTCAAGCTCGGCTCGGCGGAGGACGCCGCCTACATAATGAAGAACGCCGGCAAGGTCATCATCGTGCCGGGCTACGGCATGGCGGTGGCCCAGGCTCAACATGCTTTGCGGGAGATGGCTGACCATCTCAAGGCGGCGGGCGTCGAGGTGAAGTACGCCATCCACCCGGTCGCCGGACGCATGCCCGGCCACATGAACGTGCTGCTCGCCGAAGCGAACGTGCCGTACGACGAGGTGTTCGAGCTCGAGGACATCAACTCGGAATTCCCGCAGGCCGACGTCGTTTACGTGATCGGCGCCAACGACGTCACCAACCCGGCGGCGGAGGAGGACAAATCCTCGCCGATCTATGGCATGCCGGTGCTGCAGGTCTGGAAGGGCGGCACGGTGATGTTCAACAAGCGCTCGCTGGCGTCGGGCTACGCCGGCATCGACAATCCGCTGTTCTACCGCGATAACACCATGATGCTGCTCGGCGACGCCAAGAAGATGACCGAGAATATCGTCAAGTCGATGTGATCTAGACGCCAGCGACCGCCGCGATCGCGTCGAGCTCGCCATGGTCTGGCAGCTTGAGATTGAATTCGCCGCGCAGCACGCTGAACAATTCATTTGAACTGGCAATCATGCGCTGCTCGGTGCTGCCGTCCGCGTGATGAATGCGCAGCCTGTTGTTGCGTAGCGCATAGCGGCGGTCGCTGGCCGGCCGCGCCACGATCAGCGCTTTGGTGAAAATCGAGTCCGGCGAGGTCGCAATGAACCAGTTGGCCATTTCCCAGTCGGCGGGTGCCTCATCGGCCAGCGCGAACTGGTACATCGCGCTCCACTGCCCATCGAGCTTCGCCTGCAACTGGAATTCGTCGTTGGCGCGGACGATCCGGTACCAGCCGTGTGGCGTTTCCTGCTCCAAGCCTGGCTCAAGCTTGAGCGGTGCGGTCAGCGTCAGGCCGCCAAACCCGACATCGGCGATGTACTCGCCGTCCGGCAGCGACACCAGCAGCACCATGTGGTTGCGCGCGGTGACAAGGCCGTTCATGTTCCACTGGATGCGGCCGGCAACGCTGCGCACTGAGAAATCGAGCGCACGCAACGCCGCCATCAGCAGCGTGTTCTGCTCGTAGCAATAGCCGCCGCGGCCGCGCGTCATGATCTTGTCGGCAATGGCGGGAAGCTCCAGCCGGATCGGCCGCTTGAGCAGGACGTCGATGTTCTCGAAGGTGATCGCGGTGGGATGCAGCAGGTGGATGGCGCGCAGCGTTCTGAGCGTAGCTGAGCGCTCGTCTCGATAACCGATCCTGGCCAGATACGCCGCGACGTCAAGTTCGCTCATATTTTTCGCCGCTTGCAGCGTCAATCGCCGGTCGGCGAAATGCGGAATTCGACGACCTCCGGCAAGCCGCGTAGGTGCTGTGACAGCCGCTCTGCGCTCTTCGGGTCGCGGCTCTTGAGGACCATGCGGTACTCGAACTGTTTGCCCCCATCGGTTAGGCGCGATGACAGGTTGGCGATCGAAAAGCCATGGATGGCGAGCATCTCGCGCATCTTGTCGGCCGTCATCACTTTGTCGCGCGTGAAGGCGAGCACGTGGTGCGCGTAGAATTCCGAGGGAAGCCTGCCCTCGATCAGGCGGAACAGCGACAGCACCGTCAGAGTGGCGATCGTGCCGACCAATGCGGCAAACCAGAAGCCGATGCCGATCAGGATGCCGATCGCGGACGTCACCCAGATCGATGCGGCGGTGGTCAGCCCACGCACCGTAAGTCCTTCCTTGAAGATCACGCCTGCGCCGAGGAAGCCGATGCCGGTCATGATGCCCTGCGCCATGCGGGTCGGGTCGGTGCGGATGGCGTCAAGCGGCACCACCGTCATCCACTCGTTCTGGTAGACGGTGACGATCATTAGTATGGACGAAGCGATACAGACCAGCGCATGCGTGCGAAAACCGGCCGGCCGGCCGTGGAAGCTGCGCTCGAATCCGATCAGCGCGCCGACCATCATCGCGCCGAGCACACGCCAGACGATGACCCATTCTTCCTGGCTCATAACCAGTTGATTCTTCATGCAGGCAATCTAGGAGTGGTTCAAAATCCATGCAACCGCTGTGCGAGTCCCGGCGTCATGCTATCAACGCGCCAAGGGACCTAACATGACGCTGCTCAAATGGCTCATCGGCGCGATCGTGCTGTTCGGCGGCTTCGTCGCGTTCATGTACGTCGCGCAGCGCTCGATGATGTATTTCCCCGACACGTTGCGCACGCCGCCCGGCGATGCCGGCTTGCGCGATGCCGAAGAGGTCGTGCTCGACACCGCCGACGGCGAAAAGGTGATCGTGTGGCACCTGCCGCCGCGCGGCAGCAAGCCCGTGGTGCTGTATTTCCACGGCAACGCCGGCGCACTGATGAATCGTGTGGATCGGTTCCGTGCGCTCACCGGCGACGGCACCGGCCTCGTCGCGCTGAGCTATCGCGGCTACGGCGGCTCGACCGGCCGCCACTCCGAAGCGGGTCTGATCGCCGACGCCACGGCAGCCTATGAGTTCGCCATCGCGCGCTATCCGGCCGAGCGGATCGTGCTGTTCGGCGAGTCGCTCGGCACCGGCGTCGCGGTCGCGCTCGCGGCCGAACGCAAGGTCGGGCGCATCATCCTGCAGGCTCCGTTCACATCGGCGGCCGAAATCGGCGCCGCGGCGTACCCATTCCTGCCGGTGCGGCTCTTGATGAAGGATCAGTTCCGGTCCGACGAGCGCATCGGCAAGGTCAAGGCGCCGCTACTGATCCTGCACGGCGCGTTCGACCGGGTGGTGCCTTTGGCGTTAGGCGAGCGGCTGCTCGTGCTCGCCAACGAGCCCAAGCGCCTGGTGCGCTTTCCGCGCGCCGGCCACAACGATCTCGATTCCCAGGGCGCGCTGGGCGTGGTGCGCGAATTTCTCAGCGAGATGCCGTGAGCACGATTCCGGAAAGTGGGAACCGGTTTTCGGAAAGATCATGCTCAAACAATAACTGTTTACCGAGATTCCTGGGGCGGCGGCGGCATCCAGTTCAGGCCGCCGGGCTGTTGCGATTGCGGCGTGTTCGGCTGCAACTGCGGAGGCGGGAGATTGTCCTGCTCCAGCCGCTCGATGAGATTCGGCCGCAGTTGCGCGGATTGGTCCGGTCCGCAGTAACCGCCCACGCCGCTGATTGAAGCGTCGCAGCTTTGCAGTGTGGGAATGCCGCAAGAGGAGGTGCCGTCGTTGTAGAACGCGCAATAAGGCTGCGCGGTGACGCCCTGGATACCGAACAAGGCTGAGGTCAGCAGCGCCAAGCCTATCGCGAGCAATTTCATGACAGAACCCGCAAAAAGATTTCAGCAACAGACGAAGGCTAGACCCGGCGCACCCGGGTAACAAGACGGGGGCAGCATTCGCTAAGTTTCCGCCGTCTCTGCCTGCGACAGGTTTTTGAGCCATTTCGCCCCGATCACGGCGGTGAACAGGAGGCCGGTGCCGGCGAACAGCGATGCGGTCCAGCGGAAGCCGATCCGCTCGATCAGCGCGCCGGCGATCAGGAGGCCGAGCGGCAGGCTGTAGATCGCGAGCATGCGCACGCCCAGCACGCGGCCGCGGAAGCGTGGGGTCGCGGTGCGCAACAGGATCACGGTATGGCACACCATCGTGAGGCTTTGCGCTACGCCGCACAGGCACAGCATGACGATGCCGCCGGTCAGGCTTTGCATCTGGATGAAGATCAGAATCAGAATGTGCCAGACGACAGCCGAGATGAACATCAGCCGCGGCAACCGCACCTCGGAGCTGAACCAGGTCATGACCAGGGCGCCGAGCAGGGCGCCGAAGCCGATCGAGGCGACCAGATAGCCCAGCCCGGCCTGGTCGACGCGGTAGATCTCCTTGGCGACGTAGGGCAGCAATCCGTTGGTCAGCGGGAACGCGGTGAAGTTGAAGAGCAACGCGAGCCACACGATCGCCAGCAGACTCGGCGTGTTCCAGATGTGCACGATGCCTTCGCGCAGCTCGGTCCAGGCCGACGTGCTGGACGGCGCCGTCACCGGTGGTGTTTCACCGGAGGGCTCTTGCCGGTTCGGCGCGGCGAACCAGGTGAGCAGCGACCCGAGCGCGTAAAGGATCGTGATCGCGATATAGGCCGGCGCGATGCCGAACGCTGCGAACAATCCCGCGCCCGTCAGCGCTCCGGTGATGCGCGCGATGTCCGAGGTGGTGCGCGAGAAGCTCATCGCGCCGGTGAGCAGATTGGGTGGCATCGCGTCGGCGACCACCGCGCCGCGGAGCCCCATGTCGGAGGGACGCACCAGGCCCGACACGGCGGCGAGGATCAGGACCACAAACGGGGTGAGCACGCCGGCGAATGCCAGCGCCATCAGCATCGCCGCCACCATCGCGTATGTGGCGCGCATCGCGGACAGCAGGCTGCGATGTCCGACGCGGTCGCTCGCGACGCCGATGATCGGCGCGATCAGCGTCCCGCCGTAGAGCAGGGCGCCGTAGATCGTCAGGTAGAGCACCGAGCCGGTCTCGACCAGCACGTACCAGCCGAGGATCAGCGTCTCCATCTCGAAAGCCCACGACACCAGCAGGTCGGCCGGCCACTGGAAGCGGTAGGCGCGGATCCGAAACGGCGCGAGCGCAGGCGTAAGCGGCATGATGTCCCGGCAGGGCCTCAGGCGGCAGGATGGGTATCTTAGGGGCTATCGCCCCAAGGCGTGTACTCATAAAACACGCCGTTGGGATGTCCGCTTTTGCGTTGAAAGCAGTCATTCATTGACGCGCCCAGCATGTCCGCTTTGTGCCAATAACGGACATCAGCTTCCCTATTCGATCACCTCGTCCGCCCGGGCGAGCAATGTTGGCGGGATTTCAAGATCCATCACTTTGGCAGTCTTCAGATTGATGACGAACTCGAAGCGCGACGACTGTACAACCGGCAGATCAGATGCCTCTCGCCCTTCAGAACACGCGCCGCATAGTTTCCTGCTGACTGCCCGACTTCGTTGCGATCTGTACTGTAACTCATGAGACCACCCGCTGTGACGAATTCGCGCCATTCGTAGAGCGACGGAATCCGGTAACGTGCCGCGAGCGCCACGAGACGTTCACCGACCACTTGGAAGAATAGGTTTGCTGCATAAACGATCGCTGCGACGTTGCGCTCCGCCATCATCGCGAACGCCCTGTCGACCTGTTCTTCAGTCCCGGCCTCGACTACGAGCAGGGGCTGCCCGACGG
>JBEVIJ010000154.1:0-10737 GCA_040510745.1 Xanthobacteraceae bacterium | reverse complement strand
TGGCCGAACAGCATGCGGTAGGCGGTGGCGAGCGTGAGCGTGTAGCAGCCCGCCTCTTCCCACGGCAGATGCTTGGGCTTCGGCATCAACTGCCGCGACTGCACGCGGCAGAACTGCGCGAACGAGCCGTCCGGCGTCTCATAACCCCAGATACGCTGCGAGGGCGAGAGCAGCGGGTCGCCGCCGTTGCAGTCCTCGTCGTCGCCGTCGTCCTGATTGCAGTGGACGATCACCTCGTCGCCGACCTTCCAGCGCCGCACCTTGGAGCCGATCGCCCAGACCACGCCGGCGGCGTCGGAGCCTGCAATGTGGAACGGATGCTTGTGACCGTCGAGCGGCGAAATGGGGGTGCCGAGCCCCGCCCAGACGCCGTTGTAATTGACGCCGGCCGCCATCACGTAGACCAGCACTTCGTCCTCGCCGACCGGCCAGGTTGGCACGACTTCGAGCTGCATGGAGGTTTCGGGCGGGCCGTGGCGTTCCTTGCGGATCGCCCAGGCGTGCATATTCTCGGGCACGTGGCCGAGCGGCGGGATTTCGCCGATTGCGTAAAGGTCTTTGACGGGGGCCGACTTGGTCGGCTTGAGCTGCGTGACTGTGGCCATGGCGTCCGCTCTCCGGTCAGCGGTTGATCACGTCAATTCCCAGCCCAAACAGTGTGCGTCAGGCTTTGTTGCAGAGCAACAAAAATTGTGTCAGCCGTGTAAAATATGGCCTGACTAAAGGGGTTTTTCGGGCTACCATGCTGTTTGCATTGCAAAATGCCGGGTCATCCGGCGGCCCCGCGCCGGCGACACGGGCGGTCTGAAATGCGCGACAAACCTTGGATTTTCCGCACCTACGCCGGGCACTCGACGGCGCTTGAGTCGAACGCGCTCTATCGGAAAAATCTCGCCAAAGGCCAGACCGGCCTGTCGGTCGCGTTCGATCTGCCGACGCAGACCGGCTATGACTCCGATCACGTGCTGGCGCGCGGCGAGGTCGGCAAGGTCGGCGTTCCGATCTCGCATCTCGGCGACATCCGCGCACTGTTCGACGGCATCCCGCTCGCGTCGATGAACACCTCGATGACCATCAACGCCACCGCGGCGTGGCTGATGGCGCTCTATATCGCGGTCGCCGACGAGCAGAGCGCGCCGCGCTCGGCGCTGACCGGCACGATCCAGAACGACATCATCAAGGAATACCTGTCGCGCGGCACGTACGTGTACCCACCGGCACCGTCGATGCGGCTGATCAAGGACGTCGCGATCTTCTCGACGAGCGAGCTGCCGAAGTGGAATCCGATGAACATCTGCTCGTATCACCTGCAGGAGGCGGGGGCGACGCCGGTGCAGGAGCTCGCCTTCGCGCTCGCCACCGCCATCGCCGTGCTCGACACGGTGAAGAAGTCGGGCGAGGTCACGCAGGAGAAATTCGGCGAGGTGGTGGGCCGCATCTCGTTCTTCGTCAACGCGGGGATGCGCTTCGTCACCGAAATCTGCAAGATGCGCGCGTTCGTCGACCTGTGGGACGAGATCACCCGCGAGCGCTATGGGGTGACCGACCCCAAGCAGCGGCTGTTCCGTTACGGCGTCCAGGTCAATTCGCTCGGCCTCACCGAGCCGCAGCCCGAGAACAACGTCGCGCGCATCCTGATCGAGATGCTGGCTGTGACGCTGTCGAAGAAGGCGCGCGCCCGCGCCGTGCAATTGCCGGCGTGGAACGAGGCGCTTGGCCTGCCGCGGCCGTGGGATCAGCAATGGTCGCTGCGCATGCAGCAGATCTTGGCGTACGAGACCGACCTGCTCGAATACGGCGACCTGTTCGACGGCTCCAAGGTGATGGACGAGAAGGTCGAGGCGCTCAAAACCGAGGCCAAAGAGGAACTTAAGCGCATCGAGGATATCGGCGGCGCAATCGCCGCCGTCGAGAGCGGCTACATGAAGCAGCGGCTGGTCGAATCCAACAGCGCGCGGTTCGAGGCGATCGAGCGCGGCGAGCAGATCGTCGTCGGGGTCAACAGGTTCCTCGAAACCGAGCCGTCGCCGCTGACGGGCGGCATCGACACCATCATGACGGTGCCGGCGGAAGCCGAGCGAGACCAGATCGAGCGGCTGAAAGCCTGGCGCGACGCGCGCGACGGCAAGGCCGTGGCCGCCGCGCTCAAGGAGCTCAAGCTCGCCGCGACCTCGAGCCGCAACATCATGCCGGCCTCGATCGCCTGCGCCAAGGCGGGCGTCACCACCGGCGAATGGGGCTGGACCCTGCGCGAGGCGTTCGGCGAATACCGCGCGCCGACCGGCGTCGGAACGGCGATGCGCAACGACGTCACCGGCCTCGACGACATCCGCGGCGAGGTCGACCGCGTGTCGCGCAAGCTCGGCCGCCGCCTCACCTTCCTGGTCGGCAAGCCCGGTCTCGACGGCCATTCCAACGGCGCAGAGCAGATCGCGGTGCGCGCGCGCGACGCCGGCATGCAGGTGGTTTACGAGGGCATCCGCCTGACGCCGGAGGAGATCGTCACCGCGGCGCAAGAGCAGAAGGCACACGTGATCGGGCTGTCGATCCTGTCCGGCTCGCACGTTTCCCTGGTCATGGACGTGGTCGGCCGGATGAAGGCGGCCGGGCTCGCCGGCATGCCGGTGGTGGTCGGCGGCATCATTCCGCCGGAGGACGCGCAGGCGCTGGAAGACGCCGGGGTCGCCGCGGTTTACACACCGAAGGATTTCGAGCTCAACCGCATCATGTCCGATGTGGTGCGGATCGTGGAACGGGCGAACAACGCCAGCAACGTTTGACGATTGTGTTGCCGTCACGGCCAATCGTCCCCATGCCCCCCTGACAGGCTTGCCTTGCCGCGTTAGGCTTGCCGCGTTGAACAGGGGCGGCACGCACCGTCCCGTCAAGGGAGGGAAGGCGCCATGAGTTTAGAAGCAATCATCATCATCCTGATCGTCGGTGCGGTCGCCGGCTGGCTGGCCGGTCTAATCGTTCGGGGCATGGGCTTTGGCCTGCTCGGCAACATCGTGGTCGGCATCGTCGGCGCCTTCATCGCCGCGTGGCTGCTGCCGCGGATCGGAATCGTGATCGGCGGAGGCATGATTGCCTCGATCATCAATGCCACCATTGGCGCGGTGATCCTGCTGGTGATCATCGGATTGATCAAACGCGCCTGACCGCGTTGCAGCGCGCCGGAGATTGTCCCGGCGCGCTATTTCACCAGGGTAGCCGTCCAGCTCGTCCCGCTGGTGGCGGATGGCGTGAACGTCATTTCCACCTCCGCCTTGGTCCCGCACAGATCGAAGACCCAGCGCTCCGTCCAGGGTGCGCCGCGCTCGATCTTGGACGTCAGCCGGGTGTCGGAGACGGCCGCCTTGTCGCAATCCTTCGCGGCCATGGCGCCGACCGCCGTGTAGCCGCCCTTCAGCGCGTCGCTCTGCAGCAGCGGGTCGGTGTTGGTGTTGCCAGGCAGCAGGTCGATCATGCGCGGCTGCTCGCCTTCGAGCACCAGTAGGAAGTTGCGCATGGTGCGTGGCGTGCAGCCAAGCACGTAACGCTCGATCCACGACGTCGTGCCCTGCTTCACCGGATACGGAATGACCTCCGCCAGCGCGATCTGCGGGTCGGACGGACAGTCGAAGCCTGGGATCGACTTCTGCGAGCGCAGCACGGCTTGCTGGCGCACCGGCGTGTAGGCGTTCGAGAAAATTTTACGCGCCACGTCGTTGCCGTAGGCGCGAACCACTCCGTCCGGCTTGGCGGTGATGTAGGCCGGCGTCTGCGCCGAAGCTGCGCTGACACATATAAACGACACCGCGCTGCATAAGCCGATCAATCGGCGCAGATCGACCATCCTCATCGTCTCCGCTTCAGGACCGCGACGGCCGCCAGCGCCGCGTTGAGAGTCGCCGGGCTCGCCGGCTTGCGCAGGTAGCTGCTCATTCCGGCGTCGTATGCCGCCGCCTCATCTTCCTCGCCCGTACGACCAGACACGCCGATGATCGGTATGGCGCTGCACGGCCCGGGCAGCACGCGAATGCGGCGCGTGGTCTCGAATCCGTCGATGCCGGGGAGCGCGACGTCCATCAGCACGGCGTCGTAGCCGCCGCGTGCGACCGCGGTGAGCGCCGATTCTCCGCTTTCTGCGAACGAGACCTGGTGGCCGAGCTCGCTCAGCACGGTGTTGAGCACGACGCGGCCGTAGGGATTGTCCTCGACGCAAAGCACGCGAAGCCCCGTGAGGGCATCCGCGCTCGCGTTCGCCGCTTTCTTTTCGGGAGGCGCCGGATCGACCAGGACAACGAGGCGGAAGGTGCTGCCCTGCCCCGGCCTGCTTTTCACCGTCAACGAGCCGCCCATCGCCGCCGCGATGCGCCTGGCAAATGATAGCCCCAGGCCCGAGCCGCCGAACCGCTGCGCCACGCTTTCATTGGCCTGGGAGAACGGACGGAACAGCCGCTTCAGATCGGCGGCGACGATGCCGATGCCGGTGTCGACGACGGTGAATGTCAGCTTCAAACGCCGGCGCGCCGACGGCTCCATCACAACGGCGAGCGATACTTGCCCGCGCTCGGTGAACTTCACCGCGTTATCGATTAGGTTCTCCAGCGCGCTGCGCAGCCGCACTGCATCGGCGCTGACGCGGACCGTCAGCGCGTCGTCGATGGAAATCTCGACGCCGATCGACTTGGCGTCGGCGCGCGCCTTAAGCGATTGCGCGGCGGCATCGATGAAATCGCGCAGCGCGAACGGCTCGGGTTGCAGGATCAGCTTGCCGGTTCCCGCCTTCGCCGCGTCGACCACCAGCGTGGTGAGCCGCGCCAGATGCCCGGCTGCATCCTTGATCGCCGCGGCCCAGCCGCGCTCGCGCTCCGGCAGATTGGAGGCGAGCAAAAGGTCGGACAAGGCCAGCATGCCAGTAAGCGGCGTGCGGATGTCATGGGCCAGACCGGCGAGCGCGACCCCGGCGCCGGTGCGGTGCAACGGCTTGCGCGCAGGCGCGCGCGTGCGCCGCCTCGGCGTCATGGCCCGGCGCGTCATCGTCGATTTTTTCTTCCGCCGTTTCGGCACCGGACCCCCGCCCGCGCCCCTCGGATCACCCTGCCACGGCGCAGGATTCGCCGCTACTCGGCAAGCCCAACCAACCTGCGGATATCTTTCGGCGTCAGGCCCTGAGCGCGCAGTTCGCGCAGGCCGGTGGACTGCGTCGACTTGGCGAGCTTACGGCCGTCGGCGTCCAGCATCAGCCGGTGATGGTGATAGACCGGCGCAGCAAGGCCCAGCAGCTCCTGCAGCAGCCGGTGCACGCTGGTCGACCAGAATAGATCCTGGCCGCGCAACACATGGGTGACGCCCTGCAGCGCGTCGTCGACCGCGACGGAAAGATGGTAGCTGGTCGGCGTGTCCTTGCGGCCGAGGATGACGTCGCCCCACGCCGCGGGATCGGCGACGACCTCGCCGGTTTCGCCGCCTGGGCCGGTGCCCGTCTCGCTCCAGCGCAGCCGGCCCGCCCATTCCATCGC
This sequence comes from Xanthobacteraceae bacterium, assembly GCA_040510745.1. Lineage (GTDB taxonomy): Bacteria > Pseudomonadota > Alphaproteobacteria > Rhizobiales > Xanthobacteraceae > Z2-YC6860. The sequence continues at coordinate 5,233 of JBEVIJ010000154.1, read as the reverse complement.
GGAAATCATGTCGAGGCGGATGGCGTAGGGCTCGCCCTGCGCGAGCCGCGCCTCCCGCTCGCCTTCCGCCATCACGCGCGCGGTGCCGGGATAGAGCGGCGCGCCGTCGGGATCGCGGGGCCAGCGCGCGTGTGACTCGCGGTCGCTGACCATCCGCGTCAGATCGGAACGGCTCTCGAAGCTCGGAAACGTCAGCCGCCGGGCTTCAAGCTCGCGCAGCGCCTTGCGGTATTCGTCGAAATGCTCGGACTGCCGGCGCACCGGCTCTTCCCATCGGACGCCCAGCCACGCGAGGTCCTCGACAATCGCCGCCTCGTATTCCGGCCGGCAGCGCGTCCGGTCGATGTCCTCGATGCGCAGCAGCAGGCGGCCGCCCGCCGCGCGAGCCATGTCGAAGTTCAACAGTGCGGACAGCGCGTGGCCGAGGTGCAGGTAGCCGTTGGGGCTCGGCGCGAAACGGAAAACGCTCATGACCGTCACCCGCGGGCTTGACCCCCGGGTCCATCTTCTTGAAAGCATTCAGACCAAAGCTAGATGGGTGGCCGGGCCTTCGCCCGCCGGAGGGCATCGACTGGCAACCCAACGTAGAGTGCTTTGGCCCGCAGGCGGGTCAAGCCCGGCCATGACGAAAGACGTATGACTTCCTTCATCCACACCGAAGCCGATCTCGCCGCCGGAATGGCGGCGCTGGTTGCCCAAGACCCGCGCCTCGCACCCGTGCTGCAGAGGGCCGGGATGCCGGCGTTGCGGCGCCGCGATGCGGGCTTTGAGGGGCTGTGCCGCATCGTGTGCGGCCAGCAGCTCTCGACCGCCAGCGCCGCCGCGATCTGGGGCCGCGTGGCGGCGGCGTTCGACCCCTTCCACCATGACACGTTGCGTCGCTCGCGCGCCGAGCGGCTGGCGCGGCTCGGCCTGTCGCGGCCCAAGATCAAGACGCTGAAGGCGATCGGCTCCGCGGTCGCCAAAGGCCGGATCGACCTCGACGCGGTCGGTCGAATGGAGGCCGACGAGGCACACGCAACACTGACCGCGCTGCACGGCATCGGCCCATGGACCGCCGACATCTATCTGTTGTTCTGCCTCGGCAACGCCGACGCCTGGCCGGCCGGCGACCTGGCGATCCAGGAGGCCGCACGCATCGCGTTCGATCTGCGGACGCGGCCCGACGCCAAGACGATGGTGAAGCTCGCGGAGCCGTGGCGGCCTTGGCGCGGGGTGGCCGCGCATCTGTTCTGGGCCTACTATCACGCGGTGAAACGGCGCGAGGGCGCGCCGGTGACCCCGCAGACCATTGTCGTGACGACAACTCCCGTGAAAAAGAAAAAGGCGAAGGCGAATGGCCGCTGAACTGAATGATCCGCGGCTCGAGCCGCCGAGCGGACAGGTCAAGCGGCTGGTGGTTTTCCTGCATGGCTACGGCGCCGACGGCAATGACCTGATCGACATCGGCCGGGCGTGGCAGGGCCTGCTGCCGGACACCGCGTTCGTCTCGCCGCACGCGCCGCACCCCTGCGGGCAGGCGCCGCAAGGCCGCGAGTGGTTCCCACTGACCTTCCGCAATCCGGACGAGCGCTGGATCGGCTGCAATGCCGCGGCGCCGGCGCTCGATCAATTTCTCGATGCCGAACTCGCCCGCCGCAAGCTCACCTCCTCGGCGATGGCGCTGGTCGGCTTCAGCCAGGGCACCATGATCGCGCTGCACGCCGGGCTGCGCCGGGCGCCGCCGCCGGCCGCGATCGTCGGCTATTCCGGCATCTTCGTGCTGCCGGACAAGGCGGCGCCGGACGCGGTGGCGGGCGACATCAAGTCCAAGCCGCCAGTGCTGCTGATCCACGGCGATCAGGACGAGCTGATCCCCGTGCAGGCGCTGCTGATGGGAGCGCAAGCGCTGGCCGCGCTCGAAGTGCCGGTGGAATGGCACATCTCGCCCAATGTGGGGCACGGCATCGACCCGGAGGGCCTGCGCCATGGCGGCGAATTCCTGGCCCGGCGATTCGGCCTGCGCGGTTGAATCTCCGAAATTGTGGCACGCCCGCCGGGTGATTCGCTCACAGCTAAGGCATTTCCATCGCTTCACATTCCTGTCGCGCTTCCGTTAGAATAATCGCGGTCGCCGCTGGCAGGCGCGGCGAAAGGCTTGTGGAGGAGCCTCATTTGACTGCGCATGGATTTACCGGCGGCTTTCCGGCTCTGGTGCTCAATGCAGACTTCCGGCCGCTGAGCTATTACCCGCTGTCGCTGTGGTCGTGGCAGGACGCGATCAAGGCGGTTTTCCTCGAACGGGTGAATATCGTCGAGGAGTACGATCAGGCGGTGCACTCACCGAGCCTGGAAATGAAGCTGCCGAGCGTGGTCTCGCTGAAGACCTTCGTGAAGCCGTCCACGCATCCGGCGTTCACCCGGTTCAACGTGTTCCTGCGCGACCGCTTCTCCTGCCAGTACTGCGGCTCGCGCGACGACCTCACCTTCGATCATCTGCTGCCGCGCTCGCGCGGCGGCATGACGACGTGGAGCAACGTGGTCGCGGCCTGCTCGGACTGCAATCTGCGCAAGGGCAGCATGACGACCAAAGAAGCGCGAATGTTCCCGTCGCAGATGCCGTTTCAGCCGAGCGTGCAGCACCTGCACCGCAACGGCCGGCTGTTCCCGCCGAACTATCTGCACGATAGCTGGCTGGACTATCTCTACTGGGATACGGAGCTGGATCCGTAGGCTGCGCTAGCGCTTGAGATAAGCACCGACGCACATCTGGACGCTAGCTCGTCGCCCCGGCCGGATAGAGCCGTGGAAACAGAACCTCAAGGGCCTCATCGGGAAAGCGCAAGGAAACAGGCCCTTTTTCTGTGTCGGATGCAAGCAGTCCGGCTTCGATAACCGAGCTGAGAATCCGTCGCGCCGTTCGTTCGGGCAGCCCGGTAATTCGCTCGATCTCTCCCCGTTCGAACTCGCCGCGTATCAGGGCCTCTTCCAACAGCCTGGATGCTTCCGGCCTCAAGTTCTCGCTACGCTCGACGTAGGCACGAAGCCTCTTGGCAAGCGTATCGATATCGAACAGTCCTGCCATGAACGTGACTTGATCGAGAGACACATGCAAAAACCAGAGTACAAATTCGCTCAACGCACGCAGAGAAAGGTTGCCGCGACCGTCCAGGTCGCCCTGCCGCGGCGCATCGGCAGAGTCCATCATCGTCTTATACTCGGCTCGACCTTCAGGTCCCGTGGCAAGGCCGCGCGACAACCCTCGTGAAATAGACCAAAGCCCGTGCGCTCCTATTCCTGAATAAAGCGCCATGGCGTGACTCATAAGGCGACTCACGCGGCCGTTCCCATCCGGAAACGGATGGATGTAATTGAAACGGTGATGTCCGGCGCCAATCGCCATGATGCGACCGGCTTTACCGAGCCCCGCGAATGAATATCGTTGTTCGAAATAATTCATGAAATCGGCGACGTGCTCGCTCGACGGCGGCACGTGTCGGCCAACTGCATTGTCCTGCTCAGGTTTCGAACGCCACTCGCCGGACCGCATGATGAATTCAAGATCTCGCCCTTTGATGAGGAGCATCTCTTCAGAAGCATCCTTATAGAATTCGCGATGCAACCACTGAATGAACTGTACTGAAGCCGGTTCGGGCAGCCGTCCTTCCGCTGCGCGATGCTCGATCTCTGCCTGAACGCGAACGTGCGCAGCGGCTTCGATCTGGTAATTGCGGCGCTTCTCATCCTGATCGAGTTGGCCCACAAGCGCGCGCTGAATGTCACGCGGCCGTGTGTGATGCCCTTCGATCAGGTTGCTGTAATAGGTGTTCATGACCCGAACGAGGCTTGCGAGGTTTGCCGCCGTCTTGGGATGCAATGCTTTGCCAAGGGTCGCCGCAGCCGCAACCAATTCGGCGACGGCATCGGTCACCGCGACCGTCGGCTCGTCTAGCCGGCCTGGCTCGATGCGTTGTGGTGTTTCCAGGGGCATATTCTGGCCGACCTGATAGAATTATAAGCCATTGAAATAATACAATAAACAACAATTTATTGCAAAATCTGGCCGATCTTTTGGCCGATCTCAAACCCTGGGTCGGAACCTTTCTGGCCGATCTGCTTGAGCGTCAAGCCATTGGTCCCGCAAAGTTATCTTCGACTGCGAGGCAAAGTTGACCGGTCTGCTGGCCGATCTCTCGGCGGCCGCTACTGCGCCTCGCTCGCCTTCCAACTGCGATACGCGCCGAGCGCGCCCCACGCCGCGATCGCGGCGAGCGCCAGCGAGATCAGCACATTGTAGCCGGCAAGCGACAGGCCGAGAAAACGCCACGCCGCCTCGTCGCAGCGGATCACGCGGGTGTTCTGGATCAGGTCGCGCAAGCCACCGGCCGGACCGAAGTTGCTCACCGGCCCCGAGCAATCCTTCGGACCTTCCCACCACTGCCATTCGACACCGGAGTGGTAGGCGGCGAGCCCGGTGTTCCACAGCATCGCGGCGCCGATCGCCACGAACGCCAACAACATCACCTTGTGCGACGAGCCGACCGACACGCCGAGCAGCACCATGGCCGCCAGCGGGATCGCGGCGTAATAGGCGTAGCGCTGCTCCAGGCAGAGCGGGCATGGCCGGTAGCCGAGCACATATTGGAAATAATAAGCGCCGAGAATGGTGGCGAGACCGATCACCGCGATGGCCACGGCAGCCGGCACGATCGGCTCGGAGCGGATGCGGTCGAGGGACAGTGTGGTCATGCGCTTCCAGCGTTGCGGCACGATCTTGGCCGAATTACGCGTGGGTGTGGTGCCCCTGGCCGGACTCGAACCAGCACACCTTGCGGTACCTGATTTTGAGTCACCATTGATACTTTTGCATTCCCACTCACAGCTGCTCACATCTTACTTACAATGACTCGAAATAATGGAGGTTTTGCAAAACACAGCTACTCATTACATTGCAGCTCTGCTCATTCAAAATAATTGGCGTTGCCTTCAGTATACATTTGCTAGGAAAACTATGCCACGGAAACGACTAACCCAAGAGAGTGTTCGTAAACTAAATCCGGTACCAGGAAAACAAGTCAGTTTTTTCGATGCTGGAATGCCTGGCCTTGTTTTGGGGCTCAATCCAGGAGGCACGAAGACATGGTCGGCACTGTTCTACGCATCGGGCAGGCCACGATACAAGAAGCTTGGCAGGTACCCCGTTCTTTCACTCGCACAGGCGCGAGACGCGGCGCGCAAGTTCCTCGAGAACCCG
>JBEVIJ010000153.1:0-14036 GCA_040510745.1 Xanthobacteraceae bacterium | reverse complement strand
TTTCTCAACACAACGCACATCCTGTTTCTCAACGGGACTGAAATCCGAAAGCGAGATCATCCGCCCGATCAGAGCGTCTTCAAGACGCCGGACGGGATACGTGGAAGGTCGGCAAACTCACGCGCTGCCTCTTGACAGCGGCGCTCAGCATGCTTGCGCCGGTTGCGGCGGCGGACACCGATGTGACGGGCTCGGTTCATCGCGAGCCGGTCGATGTCGCGAGCTATCCGTGGTCGGCGATCGGCAAGCTGTTCAACGAGGCGGGCGGCTCATGCACCGGCGCGATCATTGCGCGCGACAAGATCCTCACCGCGGCGCACTGCGTCTACAACGAGCGCACGCAGCGCTTCCTGCTGGCCTCCGCGCTGCACTTCATGGTCGGCTATCGCAGCGGCCGGGCCGCGGTGCATGCCCGCGTCGCGTCCTATGAGACGGGGGCGGGCTTCGACCCGCTGCGCTGGACCGAGACGATGGATTCCGACTGGGTGATCCTGACGCTCGCCGAAAATCTCCCGGAGGAGATCGCACCGCTCAAATTGAGCCAGGCCGCGGCCCCGGCTGGTACCAGGGCGATCATCGCCGGCTACCCGCAGGACCGCGCCCACAAGATGACGGCGGACCGCGACTGCGAGCTGGGCGCGGGCGGCGGCCGGATGATGCTGCATACGTGTCGCGGCATGCGCGGCTATTCCGGCGCACCCATCCTGGTCAGCGGGGCGGACGACGAAATCCGGATCGCCGGCATTCACGTCGCGATGTCGCCCAATAATGGGACGCCGAGAATGTTTGCCGTACCGGCGCGCGCCATCGCCTTTGAGCCGGTGCGCGAGCCGGCGCGAATGGACGAGACCAGCCCTGTCGTGATGGCGGGCTTGGTGGACGGCGGCTGGTTCGAGTGATCAGCGCTTGATGGTGGCCGGCACGCGGTCGGCGGTGACGATGCGGGTCGGCTTGGCCTGGCTCATCGCTTCGCGGCGATCCTTCACGCAGCTCGCTTCGTAATAGGGCCAGGCCTGCCTGGAGCAGTCCGGGCCGACGGCGCGGATGTCGAGGCGGTCGCCTTTGCCGCTGGTGATGGGGATCGTCACGGACACCGTTTCCTTGGCGCGGGACAGCACGGTCGCTCCGCCGACGATTGCGGTGGCAGTCACCAGCACGGAAATGGTCTTCAAGAAGCTCTTCAACATGACACGCCCCTGTCGAGGCCTTTTCGGCCTTCTATGAGCTTCGTCGCGCCAGCATGCCGGGAGGTTCAAAGGCGCCGAATCCCGCCTGATTGGGCGCCCATCCGGCGGTGACCGGCTTGTCCGGCGGGGTTTGGCGGGGTATCTCCCGGGGGCATGCCACGGATCGCGCTTTACGCTGGATCGTTCGACCCGGTCACCAACGGTCACCTCGATGTGGTCCGTCAGGCGGCAGGGCTCGCCGACAAGCTGGTGCTGGCGATCGGCACCCATCCGGGCAAGGCACCGCTGTTCTCGGTCGAGGAGCGGCTGGCGATGCTGGACGCGGTTTGCGTGCCGGTCGGCCGCGACAAGGGCTGCGAAATCTCGACCACGACCTTCGCCGATCTGGTGGTGAGGGCGGCGCAGCGCGCGGGCGCCACGCTGCTGATCCGCGGGCTGCGCGACGGCACCGATTTCGACTACGAGATGCAGATGGCCGGGATGAACGGGACCATGGTTCCCGGCATCCAGACCGTCTTCCTGCCAGCTTCGCCGGCGGTCCGCCCGATCACCGCCACTTTGGTGCGGCAGATCGCTGCAATGGGCGGCGACGTCTCGGCTTTCGTGCCGGCTACTGTTGCTGCGCAACTCAAGAAGAAGTTTGCCGGCAAGGCCGGCTGATCTTACATCCCAATCCTAAGGTCCCAGGAGAATCCATGGTCCGTTTCATCGCCGGCACGTTCGCGCTCATGTGCGCCTTCGCTTCACCCGCCTTCAGCCAGGGCAATCTCGGCAATCCCGCCGCGCTGAACGAGCAGGCGCCGGCGTCCTACAAGGTGCGCTTCGATACCTCGAAGGGCGTGTTCGTCGTCCAGGTCAACCGCGCCTGGGCGCCGAACGGCGCCGACCGCTTCTACAACCTGGTGAAGAATGGCTTCTACGACAACGTCCGCTTCTTCCGCGTCGTCTCCGGCTTCATGGTGCAGTTCGGCATCAACGGCGATCCGGCGATCTCCGCGAAATGGCGGGAGGCGCGCATCCAGGACGACAAGGTCGCGCAGAGCAACAAGCGCGGCTTCATCACCTACGCGATGGCCGGTCCCAACACCCGCACCAGCCAAGTGTTCATCAACTTCGCCGACAACGCGAGCCTCGACGCCAGCGGCTTCTCGCCGTTCGGCCAGGTGATCCAGGGCATGGACGTGGTCGACAAGCTCAACGCCGAATACGGCGAGGGCGCGCCGCGCGGCAAGGGCCCCGACCAGGGCCGCCTGCAGATGGAAGGCAACGCCTATCTGGCGAAGGACTATCCGCGCATGGACTTCGTCAAAAAGGCGACGATCGAGAAATAACGGCGAACACAGAACAGCGAAAGGCGGAACAGATGGCCAAGCCGGAAGACACACTCACTCTGGAGACCACCAAGGGTAACGTCGTTATCGAAATGCGGCCCGACCTCGCGCCCGGCCACGTCGCCCGCATCAAGGAGCTGGTCAACGAAGGCTTCTACGACGGCGTCGTGTTCCATCGCGTCATCGACGGCTTCATGGCGCAGACCGGCTGCCCGCAGGGCACCGGCACCGGCGGCTCGGGCAAGAAGCTCAAGGCGGAGTTCAACAAGGAAAAACACGTGCGCGGCGTGGTCTCGATGGCGCGCGCGGCCGATCCGAACTCCGGCGACAGCCAGTTCTTCATCTGCTTCGACGACGCTTCCTTTCTCGACGGCCAGTACACCGCCTGGGGCAAGGTGATCGAGGGCATGGACAACGTCGACAAGATCAAGCGCGGCGAGCCGGTGCGCGATCCCGACAAGATCGTCAAGGCGACGATGGGGGCGTAGGGATAATCCTCGCCCCGACCTCGATTGTCATGCCCCGCGCGTAGTCGTCCGAAGGACGGCGTCGCTTCGCTTCGCCTATGGCGGGGCATCCAGTACGCTCGGTGGTTACTGGATCGCCGGCTTTCGCGGGCGATGACACCGCGATTCAAATGCGCACCTCGCTCTTCGACTTCGACCTCCCTCCCGACCGCATCGCGTTGCGGCCCGCCGTGCCGCGCGATGCGGCGCGGATGCTCGTCGTGCGTCCCGGTGCCGCGCCGGAAGACCGCACGGTGCGCGATCTGCCGAACTTGCTGCACGCCGGCGACGCGCTGGTGGTCAACGATACCAAGGTGATCCTGGCGCGGCTCAAGGGCCGCCGCGTCGGCCGCGAGACCGAGCCCAAGATCGAGGCGACGCTCACCAGGCGGCTCGACGGCTCGCGCTGGAATGCGTTCGTGAAGCCGGCGAAGAAGCTCAGCCCTGGCGACATCATCCGGTTCGGCGAGGAGGGCAAGGTCTGCTTCCTCGGCCAACTCGACGCCACGGTTGAAGCAAAGGGGGACGGCGGCGAGGTGACGCTGGCGTTCGCCTTCCACGGCCCGGTGCTCGATCAGGCGATCGAGGAACGCGGCGACATGCCGCTGCCGCCGTACATTGCGGGCAAGCGCCCCCCCGACGAGCGCGACCGCGCCGACTACCAGACATTGTTCGCGCGTGACGAAGGCTCGGTCGCGGCGCCGACCGCGGGGCTGCATTTCACCGACGATCTGTTGGCCAAGCTGAAGGAGAGGGACGTCGCGCTGCACAAGGTGACGCTGCATGTCGGGCCGGGCACGTTCCTGCCGGTCCATGCCGACGACACCGCCGATCACAAGATGCATTCGGAATATGCGGTGATGACGGCCGAGACCGCCGCAGCGCTCAACGCAGCGCGCGCCAACGGCGGGCGCATCGTCGCGGTCGGCTCGACCGCCTTGCGCACGCTGGAAACCGCGGCGGCGGAGGACGGCACGCTCCAGCCATTCTCCGGTGAGACCTCGATCTTCATCACGCCGGACTACCGCTTCAAGGCGGTGGACGTGTTGCTGACCAACTTCCACCTGCCGCGTTCGACCTTGTTCATGCTGGTGTCGGCGTTTAGCGGGCTCGACTTGATGCAGCGCGCCTATGCGCATGCGATCGCATCGGGCTATCGTTTCTATTCCTACGGCGATGCATGCTTGCTGTTCCGATGACCGAGCCGTTCTCCTTCCGCCTGATCGCAACCGACGGCGCGGCGCGCCTTGGTGAGATATCGACACCGCGCGGCACGATTGCGACGCCCGCGTTCATGCCGGTCGGTACGCAGGCGACCGTGAAGGGCGTCACGTTCGACGAGGTGCGCCGCTCCGGCGCCGACATCGTGCTCGCCAACACCTATCACCTGATGCTGCGCCCTGGCGCGGAGCGCATCGCCGCGCTGGGCGGCCTGCACACGTTCATGAACTGGCCGCGGCCGATCCTCACCGATTCCGGCGGCTTCCAGGTGATGTCGCTGTCTGAGCTTCGCAAGATCACCGACCGCGGCGTCACCTTTCGCTCCCACATCGATGGAAACATGGTGGAGCTGACGCCCGAGCGCGCCATCGAGATCCAATCGCTGCTCGGCGCCGACATTTCGATGCAGCTCGACGAATGCATCAAGCTGCCTTCGCCGCGCGCCGAGATCGAGCGCGCCATGCGGCTGTCGCTCGCCTGGGCCGAGCGCTGCAAGCGCGCGTTCGAGACCGCATCGCCCGGCCGTGCGCTGTTCGGCATCGTGCAGGGCGGCGATAATACGGCGCTGCGAGCCGAAAGCGCCAAGGCGCTCACCAGCATCGGCTTTCACGGCTACGCAATCGGCGGGCTAGCGGTCGGCGAGCCGCAGCACGTCATGCTGAAGGTCGTCGAGGACACCGCGCCGCTGCTTCCGCAAGGCCAGCCGCGCTATCTGATGGGCGTCGGCATGCCGGAGGATCTGATCGAGGCGGCGGCGCGCGGCATCGACATGTTCGACTGCGTGCTGCCGACCAGAAACGGCCGCCACGGCGCGGTGTTCACCCGGTTCGGCATGCTCAATCTCGCCAACGCGCGGCACCGCGACGATCCGCGGCCGCTCGACGAGGCCAGTCAGCACGAGGCGACGCACACCTATTCGCGCGCCTATCTGTCGCACCTCGTGCGGGTAAACGAATTGCTCGGCCAGATGTTGCTGTCGGCGATCAATCTCGCTTATTACCAGACCCTGATGGCTGGGGTGCGCGAGGCGATCGCGCAACGCCGTTTTGCGGATTTCTGCGCCGCGACCCGCGAAGGCTGGGAGCGTGGCGACATCGCGCCGCTGTGACGCTGGCCTGAACGTGAGCTAACACCCCGAATTCAGTGCAATGAGGAGCGACCATGCGATCGACTGACAAACTGTCCCGCCGCGGTATCTGCAAGACGCTGGCGCTCGCGCCGCTGGTCGCCGTGTTGCCCGCCGGCTTCGCGCAGGCGCAAGCGTACCCGACCAGGCCGATCCGGTTCATCCTGCCGTTCGGCGCGGGTGGCGTCGCCGACGTTACCTCGCGCCTCGTCGCGGAGAAGCTCGGCGAAAAGCTTGGCCAGCGCTTCGTGGTGGAGAACATGCCGGGCGCGGGCGGCATCGCAGCGGCCCGCGCCGCGCTCGCCGGCGGCAATGACGGCTACACCCTTGCGTTGATCACCAACGGCAACGCCATCAGCGCCGCGCTGTTCACGAGCCTGCCGTTCGACCCGGTGAAGGATTTCGCGCCGGTCTCCAGCATCGGCACCTTTGATTGCCTGTTCATCGTCAACGCAAGCTCGCCCTACAAGACGCTGGCCGACTGGGTGAAGGCCGCGCAGGCCCAACCTGGCAAGCTCAACGTCGGCACCATCACCGCGGGCTCGACGCAGCACCTCACCGCCGAGCTGTTCAAGTCGAGCGCCAACCTGAACTTCGTCATCGTGCCGACCAAGACTTCGGGCGAGGCGGTGGTGTCGCTGCTGCGCGACGACGTCCATCTGGTGATCGACTTTTACGCCGCGTTGCGCGGCACCGTGGTCGACGGCAAGGCCCGCGCGCTCGCCTGGAGCGGCCCGGTGCCGTCGCCGGCGATGCCGGAGGTTCCGTCCGCGGCGCAGACCGTGCCGGGCTTCGAGGTGATCTCGTGGAACTCGATGTCGGCGCCGGCCGGCACGCCGCCGGCGGTGATCGACACGCTCAACAAGGCCCTGCGCGAAGTGCTGGCCGATCCCGTGCTGAAGAAGCGCGCGCTCGAGATGGGCATCGACCTCAAGCCCTCGACGCCCGCGGAGGCGCGCGCGCGCCTCGTCGCCGACATCAAGAAGTGGGATGCGGTGATCACCAAGGCGGGGATTCAGAAGCAGTAGTTTCCACCGTCGTCACCCGCGGGCGTGACCCTTGGGTTCATCTTTCTCCGCAAAGATGGATCGCCGGGTGATAGGCGAGCGAAGCGACGCCGTCCTTGGACGGCTATGCCGGGCGATGACGCCTGAGGTGCAGGCGACATTACGGTATCCAGAAATCACGAAGGCCGCGCCGGGGCGGGCGCGGCCTTCGCAGTTCCTCCCGCGTTTTAGGCAGCGTCGCGGTTTATCTCGACCGTGGTGCGGAATTCGTGGCCGCAGGAATCGCAAGCCCAGCTGTGGTGGATCACGCCATCACGGACAAACTTCGAATGCTCCGGCGCGAGTTGCGTCTCGCCGCATTGCGGGCAGGCAGGGCGGGCGAAGTAGCGCGCGAAGGCGAGAACAACGGGCGTCGCACTCTGTAGTGACATGACGTCCTCCTCTTGGTCCGGTTGGGCCTGAGCCATCTTCCAATTTTCCGTTCACGCCCGGACTCTTGCAGGGAGTCTGTGGCGTGAGCGCGACGCCATTGTGAAGAGCCGATGACCGCCGCAACGCAACATGGCGGCTGCTGTTTTCGCCCAGTGGGATGTTGAAAACTCGCGCGATGCCGCGTGGCCGCTGCGATCTCGCCAGCTTGCGCGATCAGTTCCGGCTGGCGGCCGCCGGGACGTTCGAGCGCTCCAGCATCTCGTTGCGCCGTGCGTCCATGCGACGCTCCCGCACGCTTTCCAAAGAGCCGACGCAGTCGCTGAACGCCGTCGTGTCAGGCTTGTGGCCGCGGGCGGCGCAGCGGTCCTCGTTGCTTTGCGTGACCTGCGGGGTGGAGGTGAGGCATCCCACGAGGAGGGGGGTCAGCAGGGCGAGCGAAAGAAGTCGGGCGGTGTTCATGGTTGCTACAAATAGACCAATTGCGCTGATTTTCGGGCCGTTTCGGCCCTGCAGGCCCGATCGAAGGGGGCAATGGAACCCATTCAAGGCAACGGAGTTGGATCGCCAGTCTCAAGGAGATTTATCATGAGCGTCGGTACAATCATTCTCATCATTCTCGTTATTGCCCTTCTCGGCGGGTTCAGCGGCGTCGGCGGCGGCCCGTTCTACGGCACCGGTTATTGGGGCGGCGGCGGGCTTGGCCTCGTCATCGTGATCCTGCTGATTTTGGTGCTCATGGGCAGGCTCTGATGCGCAAACAGGGCGAGCAGGTGGTCGAGGCGAGGGCAGGCTTCCTCGACCGTCCGGTTTTGGCCGTGCTGATCGTCAGCGCGGTGCTGGCCGCGGCGTTCTTGGCCGTGTCGTACTTCGGCGTCATCTAGGAAACAACGTCATGTCATTGCTGAAGTGGGCATTGGTCATGCTCGTGGTGTCGCTGCTCGCGGCGCTGTTCGGCTTCACGGATCTGGCGGCCGCGAGCGCAGACGTGGCGCGCGTGCTGTTCTACATTTTCCTCGTGATCTTTCTGGTGTTGCTTATCATGGGTCTGATGGGCGCCAGGGCGGCGCGAGGGCCGTAGGGCGGGTCTCTTCGCGCTACGCGAAGGGCTTTAGCGCGGCGCCAGGGCCGGCACTTGGTTCTCGGAAAAAACCGGGATGGTGTCGGCGAACTCGCACGGCCGGCAGTAAAACGCCCCGAGCCTGGGGTTATCGTCCAGCGCCGGCAGCACCCGAACCAGCGTCATCGGCTTGCCGCATTCGGGACAGTGGTGCTCGACCATCGAGGCTCCTCGCGATTCGAGGAGCCTAGAGACGGATGCTTGCTCGTTGGTAAATGCGGTCGAAGTGCCGCCTGCCTCCTACCGTGGAACCGCGGTAACGCCGGCCACAGCCGAGCTTGCAGCGTCGAGGGATGGCCGTCCCAGCTTGTTGTAGATCGATCCGCCAACCAGCACGGCAAACAGCATCAGCCAGGCCGCCGCCACCAGCTTTTCCTTGCGGAAGTCGGAGTTTTCATAGCGCCGCCTTGTGTTCTCGCCCATGGGCAACCCCAGTTGCCCCCCGTGTGAGGATATCCTTTGCCCGGCGAGCCCTGCCGGATGTGCTGGCGGTCACAAAAGTTCCGATTCCGCAGTGCGGCCGGGGTCGGCCGATCCCGACAAAACTGTGCAAATCCCTAGCCCCGCGCCTCCGGGCGGCGAATCTCGAAATATGGTTCGGCCTCCCAGTCCAAGGAGAGACAATGCAGACCCAGATGACGAAATCGCAACTGATCGAGAAGATCGCGGAACTGCGCGAGTTGGCCAAGAAGGACGTGCGCGCCATGATGGAGGCGCTGACCGAGGTCGGCCACAAGGAGTTGAGGAAGAACGGCGTGTTCGTGGTTCCGGGCTTCGCCAAGTTCGTCGTGGTCAAGAAGCCCGCCACCAAGGAGCGCAAGGGCATCAATCCCTTCACGGGCCAGGAGATGATGTTCAAGGCCAAGCCGGCACGAAAGATCGTACGGGCCAGACCGGTCAAAGCCGCCAAGATGGCGGTGTAGCAAAAAGGGCCCCGGAAGGGGCCCTTTGTTTTTGGCGCATCGGGGCCTCCGCTTGTGCGGCGCGCTATACTGCGGCGTGCCGTTCACCCGCCCTGGAGGGATCATGCGTGCCCCTGTCTGCGCCCTGGTTGTGGCGGTCGGCTTGGCCGCCATGGACTTGGCCGCGATGGCCTTGGCCGCGCCTCCGGCGTTCGCGCAGGCCGACCGCACCGCGGCGGCGTTCTGGAAAACCGTGCAGGCGACCTGTGACGCCGCCGCCGCGAAGCCGCCGGGCGAACTCGGCAAGCGCATCGCGCAGACCGCGATCGACGAGTTCACCAGCTTCGGCGGCCACCGGATCGATGCCAACGGCCGGCTGTTCCACTTCGGCCTTACCGAGGCGGAGCACGAGGAGGACGACGGCGGGAGCGGACAGGCGAGCGTCGGCCATCTCGGCTGGTGGCAGGTGATGAAATACTGGCGCTCGCTGTACGACAACGATCCCACCGACAAGCTCGAGGTGCGCGGCTATCACGACGCCTCAGCCGTGACGCAGGAGATGCAGACCGCGGCGCTGTTGCGAACCAGCGCCGCGCGGCTGTTGCGCCTCGCCGACGTCGCGTCCGACCCGGCGGAGCGCGAAATGCTGCGCGAGGCGGCGTTGCGCGCGGCCATCATCGATACGTCGTGGTCGGCGGCCTTCGTCAGCTACGTGATTCGGCAGTCGGGCGCGCCGCCGAACGCGTTCCAGTTCGCCAACGCGCATCGCGTCTACATCTACGACGCGTTCGCGGCGAGCGCGGCCGAGCCGGCCAAGCAAGCCGGCGACCGGCTCTATCGCGCGTGCCCGCTTGCCACAACGAAACCTCGCGCGGGCGATCTGCTTTGCCAACAGCGCGAGCCCGCGCTGGCCGGCGTCAGCGACGAGGCGGTGCGCGAGCGCATCCGGATGGAGCTCGCCTCCGGCGCCGAGGCGCGCTCGATCCGGCGCACCCATTGCGAGGTGGTGGCGTATGTCGATGCGCGGGCGCGCAAGATGTACACCATCGGCGGCAACGTCAATCAGTCGGTCACCGCGCGGAAGCTGAACCTCAAGCGCGGGCTGAAGTTCGCGGGAGCGCAAAAGGGCCATTGCGGCGGCGCGGGCCATTGGACCCTGCCGCAGCCCGCGGGTGCGCCCCGCGCGTCGGCCAAGTGCTCGCTCAACGACAAGAAATGGTTCGTGCTGCTGCAGGTGCGGTGAGGCGCTGTGTCGCGTGTGCTGCGCCAGCCGATGAATTGTGCCATGATTCAGCCGGGAGATTGAGCGAGAGCTTGCGCATGAACGCTGCGGTGCGGTCGAGGGATACGAAGGTGGCTCCATTGGTTCCAGCGCGCCGGTTTGCTGCCGCGGCGACGGCCGTGCTGCCGCTCGCGTTGCTCGCGCTTCTGTTCTCCTCCACCGACTCGCGTGCACAGGGCGGCTGCGACGACGCGGCTGAGCTCGCGATGCTGCCGTCGCCGATCGTGCCGTGGAAGGGCGCGCCGCTGCGCGTGCTATTCACCGCCGAGAAGCCGGCCGACGGCGAGCTTGCGCTGATCGCGCCCGACGGCAACGTCGCCGCGCGCTCGCGCGAGCGCCACGGCGGCCCGCCGTATTTCTGGCTGGCCGAGGTCAAGTCGCCGGCCGCCGGGACCTGGCGCGCGACGCTCACCCGCGCCGGCTGCGGCGCCGTCACCCGCGAGATCGCGGTGCGCGCCGACGCGCCGGCCCGGACCGGCACGGTGGCCGGCAGCGTCTGGCCCTTGCGCGGCGTCTGGAACCGCGAGACAGAGAACCTGTTCTCGGCCTGGATCGAGAAGCTGTTCGACGATCCGCTCGACGCCGCGCCGTCCTGGCCCGCGCTGCACTTCGTGCTGCGCGAGCCGTCGCGCAACGTGCTGTTCAACCATCTCGGTCTCGGCGAGGACGAGATGAAGATGGTGCTGCGCCCCGACTGCGCCGACCTGCCGTATTTCCTGCGCGCCTACTTCGCCTTCAAGATGGGGCTGCCGTTCGGCTTCTCGAAATGCACGCGCGGCGGCGGTGGCCGCGCGCCGTCCTGCCCGCAGTGGTTCAGCATCCAGAACGCCGACGCGGCGCGTCCCGCGCCGCCCGCCCCACCAGTGCCGCCGCCCGGCACACCGGCGGCGCTCAACGCACCGGCGCCGCAACCGCCGCCGGCCGCGCCGAAGCCGCGGCTCGGGCTCGCCGGCTCGTTCGGCGATTTCATGCGCACGGTCGGCGACAGCGTGCACTCCGGCTCGGCGCGCACCGCCAACGCCGACAACAACACCGACTACTATCCGGTGCCGCTGTCGCAGGCGACGCTGCGGCCGGGCACCATCTACGCCGATCCATACGGCCACATCCTGATGCTGGTGAAGCGCGTGCCACAGACCGAGGGCGGCGCCGGCGTCTTCCTCGCCGTCGACGGCCAGCCCGACGGCACGGTGGCGCGCAAGCGCTTCTGGCGCGGCAACTTCCTGTTCGCGCAGGATCCGGCCCTCGGCGGCCCCGGCTTCAAGCGCTTCCGCCCGGTGGTGCGCGGCACCGACGGCGTGCTGCGGCGGCTCACCAACGAGCAGATCGCGAAGAACCCGCTGTACGCCGACTTCTCGCTCGACCAGGCGAAGATGAGCGTCGACGAGTTCTACGACCGGATGGACGACGTGATGTCGCCGCAGCCGCTCGATCCGCTGCGCGCCATGCAGGAGGCGATGACCTCGCTCGAGGAGCAGGTCAAGACCCGCGTGACCTCGGTCGAGAACGGGCGCAAGTTCCAGAACAGCGGCAAGGGCGAGGCGACGATGCCGGACGGCCCGGCGATCTTCGAGACGATCGGCGCCTGGGAGGACTTCTCGACGCCGTCGCGCGATCTGCGCCTCCTCATCGCGATCGACGTGGTGCGCACCTTCCCCGACCGCGTGGCGCGGCGGCCCGAGCGCTACGCGATGCCGCGCGGCAAGAGCGTCGCCGACGTCAGGGCCGAGCTGCAGGGCGTGCTGGCCTCGGAGCTGGCGGCGCGCAAGTTCTCCTATCCGCGCAGCGACGGCTCGCCCTGGACGCTGGCGCTCAAGGACGTGGCCGAGCGCGCTGCCGACCTCGAGATGGCGTACAACCCGAACGACTGCGTCGAGCTGCGCTGGGGCGCGCCGGGGCGCAGCGACGAGGGCTCGACCTGCAAGCGGCAGGCGCCGTCGGCGCAGCGCGCCAAGATGACCAAGTACCGCGCGTGGTTCAGCGAGCGGCGCCGCCCGCCGCGGGCGTAGCGGCGCAAGTCGGTGGATTCAAAGCTCGTCGAGATTCTCCGGCACCTTGCCGAACGTCCGCAACACCTGCGCGTCGCCGAACTGGCCCATGTTGGGATCGCCGGTCCGCTTGAACGCCAGCGCGCCCGCGTTCTCCGGCTGTCTTGCCAGCGCCTCCGCCTTGACGATGGCGGAATGCTCGTTCGGCAGCTCCTGCGGCTGTCCCGGCGCAAGGCCGTCTTCGGCTTGCACGAAGGGCAGGGCGACGAAATAGGTGACGGACATCAGTGCCTCTCCGTGTTCTCCTTGCGTGTGCGGGTCCGGCCGCGGGCGTAGCCGCGGAAACCTGCTCCTTCAACTCGTCGATCTGCGCCTCGAGAAACGCATTGGCGATCAGCGTGATGCGAAGCGCCGTGATCGCGTCGCCGCCGCAGATCGTCAGCGCCTCCTGAATATCGCCTTCCAGCGTATCCGCCACAGTCGGAATGACATGCGCTGCTTCTCCCATTTTCAAATCCTCTGCACGCTGTGAAAAAACGCTGCGGCGGCTCACCCCGCGGGCTCGACGGGGATCGAATCCCGTTCCGTTCGCGAAGAGGAGCATATAGAACAAATAGTGAACATAGAGTCAAGATGGATCAGTTTCCCCACCACATCCGGCCGGTCCTGCGGGGCGGCGACTACTACCTGGCCCGCTATTTCTGCGAGGGGCTGGCGGTCGTGGTGCGGGGCGACGTGTTTTGTTTTCAGAGGCAGGAGGACGCGGAGACATTCAGGCGGAGGTTTGGGTGTGTGCTTAAAAAAGCAGGGGGCGTCGCGACGAATGCACCATCGACTAGCTAGGTTGCGTGTTTAGTTCGATCCACCTGTAACGATTGGCGCTTACCAATTCCAACAGCCGTCTCTGACGGTCATTGTTTGGCGATCGCTGCTTCATCTCCAGGCAGCGTCGCGCGATAAATGCGACTGCATCGACAATTTGTATGAGGTCTGGTTTCTTGTCACCAATGGGCATTGCTCGAATTTCTTGCCAACCACTTGGCAATCTAATTTGACCTGAGACAAGGCGACTTGCCTGCTTATTTTGACCAGCTAGAGAAATTGGCGTCTTGTCTGGATCGGTCCCATAATCGCACCGTTCTCAAATCAATAACCTTGGCAATTTCCGTAAGACCAATTTTTCCGCAGAAAGCAGCAATATGTTTTTCGCCCAAATTAAATCCTTCTTGCCAAGGGTGTGGTCCGACGAAATCCGGGTTTTTGTGCTTCCAGGGCGCGCCTTCAATTTCTTTCGGCCAATCAGTCTTTTTTGAAGATACCGCGACCTTGTAGATTGGTAGCTGATTGAGCTTCGTAAAGAGCGTCGTGTAGAGATCGAAAATTTCCTCATTTGATAAATGGGCCCATGCCGATT
Source organism: Xanthobacteraceae bacterium (assembly GCA_040510745.1). Classification (GTDB taxonomy): domain Bacteria; phylum Pseudomonadota; class Alphaproteobacteria; order Rhizobiales; family Xanthobacteraceae; genus Z2-YC6860. The sequence goes on along the minus strand of JBEVIJ010000153.1, from coordinate 523 downwards.
TTGATCGTGCGGTTGGGCCGAACATTCTACTGCAATGCAAATCATCTTGCGGGCTTGCGCCAAACTTGCGCTTCACCTCGATCAAATTGATCAGGCGGCTTCTGGATATGGCGCAGGGATCAGTACAAAGCCGTAAACGACAATTGCGCTGCCGCAGCTTTCGTCGCCGTACAAATCAGCTACGACGTCGCCCATGGCCATCTTCGTCTATGACAAGTGTCGCGTTGTTGTTCATAAGGGCGCTATCGACGCGAGCAGCACGATGATTGTCAGTGCGTCAGGCCCTGTGGCCCTGCGATGCCAACATTTGGTGAGCGCGGAGGGACTCGAACCCCAGGCGCGCCGTTATCGGAAAAACAGAGGGTGCAATGAAGCTCACGCAGAACGTCATTCCCAGACTGAAGATCAACAACGGCAAACCCGATCAAATCTATTTCGACGACGACCTGAGCGGGTTCGGTGTGCGACTGCGCGAAGGCGGTTCCCGCAAGTACGTTTTGCACTATCGGCTTGGCGGATTGCT
>JBEVIJ010000152.1:0-6439 GCA_040510745.1 Xanthobacteraceae bacterium | reverse complement strand
CCATGACGAGGCTGGTCGTGGCGGCGCCGGCCGACATGATCTGCTCCCATTCGGGAATCTTGACGTGCGGCGCGGCGCGGCTCACCACCGCGATCACCAGCGGCGCGCGGGCGAGGCGCTTGCGCTCGTGTTCGACCTGGTCGGGCGTGGCGTCGGGACGCTTGGTGCGGAACTGGGCGGCGATCTTCTCGCCGGCAGCGAGGCGGGCGTCACCCTCGAAAACGATGAACCGCCACGGCGTCAGCTTGCCGTGGTCGGGCACGCGCGAGGCGACGGTGAGCAGCGTCTCGATTTCGGACGTCGACGGCCCGGGGCCGTTCAGCTCGATCGGCTTGATCGAGCGGCGTGTTTTTAGCAGATCTAAAGCTTCAGGCATCGGATATTGTTGCTCCAACCGTGCCGGTAGCATAGCCAGGACGGTGTGACAAACGACTGCGGCGGCTTGAATTTGCCGCGATTTCGGACGAAAAACTCCATTGATGACTGTCAGGGGATCTTGCTTTCTCGGCCGCGTGTTACCGGCGGTGCTTGTTGTGCTCGGCGCAGCCAGCACGGCATTGGCGCAATCGCGTGGTGCAACCTCAGGGCAAGCGTCTCCCGGGCCTGCCGCTCTCCAGTCGCCCGGCCCCATGACACAGGGCCAGGCGAACCCGGTGCCGCCGGCCGACATCCCGAACGTGCCGCAGCCTGCTCCGGGGCCGACCATTCTGGCGCCGGGCGTTTTCCCGCCGCCGCTTCCCCCGCCCGGCACGACGCCGCTATCCCAGCCGCCGAGCGCGCCGCAGCAAGCCGCGCCGACCTTGCGGCCGGGCGAGATCGCGCTCGCGGCCGCCGCGCGCTTCGGCCACAACGCGCCGCAGATCACCTCCGGGCTGCACTGGCGCATCTACGCCGACAAGCCGGACCAGAGCGGTGCATTCCGCGTCATCAAGGAGGACCGCTCGGCGCAGCCCACCTTTGCGCTGCCGCGCGGCGGCTACGTGGTGCACGTCAGCTTCGGACTGGCGCATGCCGTCAAGGCTGTGCAGTTGCGCGGCGACTCGCGCGAGATTTTCGACATCGCGGCCGGCGGGCTGTCGCTCAAGGGCCAGGTCGGCGACGTGCGCATCCCGTCCGGCCAAATCGCGTTCGACATCTACAAAGGCAGCCAGTTCGATCCGGGCGATCGCCGCCCCATCGTATCGAACGTGTCGGCGGGCGAGCTCGCGCTGCTGCCCGAGGGCACCTACTACATCCTGTCAAAATACGGCGACAGCAACTCGGTGGTGCGCTCCGACATCCGCGTGCAGTCCGGCAAGCTGACCGACGTGACGGTGACGCATCGCGCCGCGGCGATCATGTTCAAGCTGGTGAGCCGCAAGGGCGGCGAGGCGCTCGCCAACACCGACTGGGCGGTGGTCTCGCCGGCCGGTGACACCATCACCGAATCGAAGGGCGCGTTTCCGCGCGTGATCCTCGCCGAGGGCGAGTACCGCGTGATCGCGAAGAACGACGACCGGGTTTACCAGCAGGACCTCAAGGTCATCACCGGCGTCGACGGCGAGATCGAAGTGCTGGCGCGCTAGGCCGGCGTTTGCCTAGGGCAGCAGAAACAGGACCGGCAAAACGCCGATCTCCTGCAGCCACTCGAAACCCTCGGCCACCGGAACCGCAAGCAGAAATACCAGCGCGTCGGCAAAGGTCTTGAGAACGCGCGGCGGTTGGACGGTCAGCATCTGCTCATCGCGCCACAGCATGGGATTCGGAAAAAAGCGTGGCACCGATCCGGTGTATTCGGCAAACGCTGCGCCGAAGCGCTCCGCGAGCAGGCGCTCCTCCATCATGACGACCACGTAAAAACCCAGCCAGGCAAAAGCAGCGGACAACAACCCGACCGTTACGCTGCCGAGCTGGGCGCCTGCGCCCGCCGCGCCGAGGACAGAGAAAAAATACAGGGGATTGCGCGTCACCGAATACGGCCCGATGGTGATCAGTTGTTCGATCTTGCGCCCGCCGATGTAAAGCGAAGCCCAGGTGCGCCCAAGAATGCAGATGACGATGAGAACGATTCCGATCCATTCGATCAGCTCGTGAATCCTGCCGCCGCTCGGGTAGAGCGAACTGGTAACGGAAAACAACAAAATGCTGGCAGCGATGGCGACACCAAACGCGATCTTGCGGGCAACCTGAACTTCACCAATATTCATCGCGAAATCCTGCGCCCCTGATTAAGGCGTCGCAGCCTGCCGACGAGTGAGAAGGCCGACTCCGACACATAGTCCGATCGGCATCCACAGCACCAGCCAATCCCAGCCGGGCGCCGTTCCAACCATGACGGTGAACTCAAGCTGCAACGGCAGCAGCGCCGTGACGATCAGCGCCGGATAGATCGCCGCGCCGGTGATCTGCCAGGCGCGAACCGCCTGCAGGCAGGTCGCGATCAGAAAGGTCACCAGAGCGGCCGCCGCGAACACGCCGCCCCGCAGCAGCGCGTGATAGACGATGTTGTGAGGGTGCGTGGTTTCGATGCCGTCGGGCGCCTTGGCGATGATCTGTGCCGACAGACCGGAGCCGATCCACGGATGCGCCTCCACGTGGTTCAGATAGGCCTTCCAGAACGCCACGCGGTAGGGGTCGCCTCTTGCGATCAGGACGTCGACAAACGGCATGCTGGCGAAGATCGCGCCGCCGATCACCGCGAGCTGGATCGCGCGCCGCAACGGGGTCTGGCCCGGCAACAGCGCGATGATGATGGCAAAGCCGGCGAGCACGCCGATCAGCACGCTGCGGGTCTGAGTCAGCCCGACGCAGATGAACAGAACGGCGGCCGACAGCATCAGCAATGGGACGGCGCCCGGGCGTGTGCGCGGCCGCGTCGCCGCGGCGGCCGCGCCGACGCAGGCGACACCGTAGAGCTGCGCGATCCAGTTCGAGTTGTAGTACATCGTCAGGCCCGGAACGCCCTCGAAGCGTTGCGGCAGCCGGTCGAGCGGGGGCAGGCCATTGTAGAAGTGCCAGACGTTGTTGGCGCCGACCACCGCGGCAACGACCCCGACAAACAGGAAGAGTTGAAACGGAAATTGCGGGTTGCGGCGCACCAGGTACGCCGTCATCGCCAGGAACGATGCAACCAGCAGCGAGTTCCGGATATGCTCCGCAAAGCCCTTGAAATTGAATTCCGGTGCGAACGGCGCAGCGAGCGCGAACACCAGAAAATAGACGCCCACCAAAATCATGACCGGCGAGCGTGCGATCTCCCAAAGCTCGTCCTTGCGGACCGCGATGAAAAACATCGGCAGCAGGACGACATAGTACATCGTGCGCACCGCCCACACGTTGGGCAGCACGAAGATCAGACACAGCATCAGAATGTAGAATTTGGCCAGCAGTTCGTTGCGTTCGATGAAGGCCGCCGCAGGGGCCAGTCTCCGACTGAGCAGCGCTGTCATGGCTCGGTCAGCCAGCCCGCGTCAGGTTGCGAAGCCGCGCGAGCGTGTTTTTCAGCAGCCCCATGTTCAGATTCTTCTCAATATCGCGCACCGCAAGACCCGCGTTCTGCACGGCGAAATGCGGCTCGAACGCTTCGCGCAGGCGCTGATGCAACTGGCCCAATTCAAGCTCGCGAAAGATCGCGGCAAGTCCAATACGTCGGCACTCGCTCAGCAGCCAGATCACCACAATAGGGGCGAACTCGCGAGATTCCAGCACATAGCCGGAGTGCGACATCGCGTCCGTCGCGGCGCCCGGTGCGCCGCCCAGGAAGGCCGCATAGACCAGCCCGCGTTCCGTGATGTGGCGCCATTGATCCGGCTCGCGGATCGTGTTGGCGGCGTGCAGCCGGTAGTTCAGAAGTGGCTCGCGCAGCCAGCCGATGCGCGCGCTGCCGATCGCCCGCAACAGAAAGTCCCAGTCGTGACAGTAGCGAAACGGCCGGAATGGGCCGATCGCATTGAATGTTGCTTTGCGCATCATCAGGTTGGAGGTGGTGAGCGCGAAATTGCCGCGCAGCAGCGCCTGCTCGATGCTGCCGCGTTCGGCGGCGGCGGTGGCGCGGGCATGCGACTGCACCGCCTTATGGGCGTGGCCAAACGGTCCGCGCTCGTCGCAGAACGACACATCGGAGAAGACGAGGTCGTGGTTGTTGCGCGCGGTAAACTCGAAGAGCCTGGCGATGCGCTCTGGCGCGTAGACGTCGTCGGAGTTCAGGATCGCGATCCATTCGCCGCGCGCCTGCGCGATCGCGTCATTGATGGTGGCGTGCGCGCCGCGGTTGCCGCGCCGCGACAGGTGGGCGAGCGATCCGCCGAACTCGCGCTCGATATATTCGAAGCTGCCATCGGTCGAGCCGTCGTCGATCACAACGATCTCGACCGGCTGATAGGTCTGGGAACGGACGCTAGCGATGGCCTCGCCGATGAACCCCCGATGATTGTAGGACGGAATGACGGCTGAGATGAGCGGTGGGGTCATTTATGCCGCAAATTTGTTGAATTATGCGGCAGAATTAGCACGTTTCACCGTCGGTGAACACACAGGGGATTTGCGATGCTGAAGGCCGTCGCAGCGGCGTCCTTGCTGACTATCGTGACGATCGACGCAGCCTTCGCCCAGCGCATCCCCTCGAGCGCGATGCCTGGCCGCGAGCGTCAGCAGCTTTTCGATCCGCTGAGCCCGCCGGTGCCGCGGATCGAATTGCGCGATGGCCGCCCGGCGCCGGTCTATGAAATTGGCAAGACGACGCGCCCGGCGAAGCGGAAGCAATGCCGCCGCGGGAAACGCTGCTGACCGTTATTCCTTGGTCAGCGCGTCGAACGCCTGGCCGAAGCCCTTAAACGACACCGGGATGGCGACGTCGCGCTGGCCGGCATCCTTGAATTCGAAGCGGCCCTGCACCGTGAGCCCGCGCAGCCGCTTGAGCATGTCGTTGTTCAGATCGAGATCGGCGAAGCAGCCGGCCGGCGCACACCATTTGAAGCCGGCTGCAAGGGGAGCCGCTTTGGCGTCGTAGACAAGTCTCACGCCGCCCGGGATCCAGACGTTGACCGGCAATTGGAACACCACCTTGACCGGTTCCTTCGGTCCGGAACGGCCGACCGCGATCTGAGTGACGGGGCTTGCCTGGCCTTGCGTCGTCACCGCTTGAACCATCTCGCATGTCTTGACCGCGGGCGTGCCCCGCGTCTCGCAACGCACCGTCCAATCCTCGTAGGACGCGGTGGTGCGCTGCGGCGTCGGTGCCGCCACGGCCGGCGGTTGGGCAGGGGCCTGCGCCAGCGCGTTGCCCGAAGCAACGGCCAGCGCCACCATCGCGAGCGCTGCTTGCAACAACATGACGACCTCTCTATCCGCCGTTCTGCCTGCGCCGGATGTCCGGCGCCACTGCTTCGTCGGCGAGTGCGGCAAGCGCCGCATCGAGCGGCATCACTTGCTGGCCGTCGTTGCCGAGCCGGCGGATCGAGACGGTGCGCTCGGTCGCTTCTTTCTTGCCGACGACCAGCAGGGCCGGGACCTTGGCGAGCGAGTGCTCGCGCACCTTGTAATTGATCTTCTCGTTACGCAGGTCGAGCTCGACGCGAAGTCCGGCGCGCAACGCGGCGGCGTACATTTCGCGCGCATAGTCGTCGGCGTCCGAGGTGATGGTGGTGACCACGCCCTGCACCGGCGACAGCCATAGCGGCAGGTGCCCGGCGTAATTCTCGAGGAGGATGCCGAGGAAGCGCTCCATCGAGCCGCAGATGGCGCGGTGGATCATCACCGGCGGGACTTTCGAGCCGTCCGCCGCGATGTAGAAAGCCTGGAAGCGCTCCGGCAGGTTGAAGTCGACCTGCGTCGTGCCGCATTGCCAGTCGCGGCCGATCGCATCGCGCAGCACGTATTCGAACTTCGGCCCGTAGAACGCGCCTTCGCCTGGGTTGATCGCGGTCTTGATCTTGCGATTGTGGCTTTGCGCCTCGATGCGCTTGAGCACGTCCTGCATGATGCCTTCGGCATGATCCCATGCTTGATCCGAGCCGACTCGCTTCTCCGGCCGCGTCGAGAGCTTCACGGTGAGGTCGCCCTCGAAGCCGAAGTCGGCGTAAGTCGACAGGATCAGGTCGTTGATCTTGAGGCACTCGTCCGCCATCTGCTCTTCGGTGCAGAACACGTGGGCGTCGTCCTGCGTGAAGGCGCGCACCCGCATCAGACCATGCAGTGCGCCGGACGGCTCGTAGCGGTGCACGGTGCCGAACTCGGCCATGCGCAACGGCAGCTCGCGGTAGGAGCGCAGCCCGTGCTTGAAAATCTGGACATGGCCGGGGCAGTTCATCGGCTTGATGGCGAAGATGCGCTCGTCATTGGTCTCATCGCCCGCCGACTGCGCCTTGAACATGTTCTCGCGGAACCAGCCCCAGTGCCCTGAAGTCTCCCACAACGACTTGTCGAGGAGCTGCGGTGCGTTCACTTCGCGGTAGTCGCCTTT
>JBEVIJ010000151.1:0-7338 GCA_040510745.1 Xanthobacteraceae bacterium | reverse complement strand
CGCGCGGGCCCTCGGCGCGAGAGCCCTGCGCCTCCCGGCGCTCCATTCGGCCTCCGATATGAGGGAGGCCGGCCCCGCTCCGTCATCAAGCATCGCGATCGACGACGCCCTCGAACGAACGAGGCGCACACATGATAAGGCCGTTTCGCAGACCGGGGATAAGTGCGTTTTCGGCCGGAAACGCGATTTTTCTCAGCCAGCTCGACCGTGCGGCGACCAGTCCGCCGGCGTGTCGTGATCCGGATGCTGGAACGAAACGACCGGAGCCTGGTTGCGCGCGGTGCGAAGTTCTTGCGTGGTCTTGCCGGGCAGCAAGCCGAGCGTGGCGAGCCATTGCAGCCGGCCCTCGGTTCCGGTGGCGCGCGTCGGCGTGAGCCACTCCGGTTCGTCGAAGCTGCCGGTGGTCAGTTCGACGTCACCGCTGCCGTCGTTGACATAAGCAAGCGGCGTGCCGCAATCGGCGCAGTAAAGTCGCGTCGCGATGCTGGAGGAGCGGAACGAAGCGGGCTTGCCGCGGGTCCAGGTGATTTGATCGGGATGAACGAGCGCAAGCGCGATGAACGGCCCGCCCACCGCCTTCTGGCACATCCGGCAATGACAGACCGATACGTCGTCTGGCAGCACTGAGGTCGCATAGCGCACGCGGCCGCACTGGCAGCCGCCGGTCAGAACATTCGTGTCGGTCATCGCGCCCTCCGGTCAGAGCGAAAGCAGCCGGTGCGCCGCCTGTAGCGTTACGAGCGCATCGCAGCCGGCGAAGATGAAGCCGCCGATGCCGGCGGCCTTGACCGCGTCGGCATCCTTGGGCCGGCCGGCCAAGTAGATGTGGGTCGAACCGGCCGTCGCCAGCGCCTTGGCGGCGTGCGCGGCACGCGCTGCATAGACGTCGTCCGAGGAACAGAGACAGGCCAGGCTCGCCCCAGACGCCTTGAAGGCTTTGTTCATGGCCTCGTCGTCGGCAAAGCCGTCGTTGGTGACCGCCTCGATGCCGCCGGCCTCGAAGAAATTTTTGGCGAACGTCGCGCGCGCATTGAACTCGGCCGGCGTGCCGATATTGGCAAGAAAGACTTTCGGCCGTGAGCCGCTCTTGGCCAGCGCGCGATCGGCGGCATCGCGCAGCTTTTCGAACGGTTCGGCAAGGCGGATGGCCGGTAGCGATGCGTATTTGACGTTGACCGGATAGGATGCCGCCGCGACCGGCTTGACGTCGAGCACATCGACCGTCGTCTCGCCGAGCAGCGGGTAGTCGTTGGTGCCGGTCAGCACCTCGCGGCGCAGCGCCACCGCCTTCTCGCGCTCGGCGCGCACCGCGGCGACCTTGCCCTGGATCAGGCCTGCTTCGAGCGCCGCCGGCGCGCCGCCGGCTTTTTCGATGTTCTGGAACAGCGCCCACGCGGCCTGTGCGAGCTTCTGCGTCAGGTCCTCGATGCCGCCCGAGCCCGCGGCCGGGTCGCCGACGCGCCAGATGTTCGACTCTTCAAGCAGCAGAAGCTGGATGTTGCGCGCGATCCGCCGCGCGAACGGGTCGGGCAGCCCGAGCGCCGCGGTAAACGGCAGCACGGTAATGGCATCCGCGCCGCCGACACCAGCCGCGAACGCCGCGATGCTGCCGCGCAGCATGTTGGTCCAAGGATCGCGCTGCGCCATTGTCCGCCACGCGGACTCCGCGGAAATGAACGCTGGCGCGGGCGCGAGCCCGCACGCGGCCTCGATGCGCGCCCAAAGGAGCCGCAGCGCGCGGAACTTGGCGATGGTGAGAAATTCGTCGGCGTCGGCGGACAGCCGGAACCCGATCATCCCTCGCGCCGCGTCGAGCGCAACGCCGGCGCCTTCCAGCGCGCGCAGGTAGGCCGCCGCGACGGACAGCACATAGGCAAGCTCTTGCGCCTCCGAGCCGCCGGCGTTGTGAACGATCCGTCCGTCGGCGGCGGTAAGCGGGCCTTTGAAACCGAGCGCCGCCAGTTCGGCGACGTGCCCGGCAAATCTTGGCGCGAGGTCGCTCCACGGGATCGGCGCGCCGCCGCCCGCCGCGTGCGCGCCGAGCGGATCGTGGCCGAACCGGATGCTGACCGCGCCCGGCGCAAGGCCGCGCGACTTCACCAGCGCGGCGACATGGTCGCCGGCATCCTTGGTGGTCTCCGCGGTGTGCAGCTCGATGGCGATCCCGGCATTGAGGTAGATGCCGTCGAGCGCCTTGGCGATGCTCGCCGCCGAGGCATCGAGCCCGTAACCGTTCGCGCCGATCGCGCCGGGAAACACCAGCGCCAAGCCGGTCGCGCCGTTTTCCAATTCTTGCAGCGCCTGAGCGTTGGCGGCGGCCGGATCGGGATGATCGGCCCGCGCCATCACCTGCCACGGGCCGTGCCGCCCCGCGATCGGCCGCGAGTTTTTGGAGCGGGGGTAAAGCGGCTCGATGGCGAGCCCGTCGTAGGTCTTGGCGGTCAGCCGCTCGAACGCCCGGTCCTTGAGCGCGGCGCGCACGAGCTTGAGCCAGTCCTCGTGCGTGGACGCGGGAAACTCAGCGGCGAGGGGGAGTTCGTCGGACATCGGGTCCAAGTTGCCATTTTATGGCGGTGGCCGCCAATGCGCCCCGGATATGAAGCAAGCGACATGCCTCAGCGCGGCGGCAGCTTGATGTTGCCCCGCAGATTGACCCGGGCCAGCGCATCCTTGACACGGCGGCCGGAGATCACGCGGTCCGGGCCGAGGTCGGAGAGCGGCAACAGCATAAAGGCGCGCTCGAACAGCCGGGGATGCGGCAGCGTGAGCTCCGGCGTGTCCAGTTCGATGTCGGCATAGGTGAGCAGGTCGATGTCGATGGTGCGCGGACCCCAGTGTGTTTCTTTGGTGCGGTCGCGGCCGAGCGCAGCCTCGACGATGTGGGCTCGCTTGAGCAGTTCCCGGGGCGTCAGCGTGGTGTCAACGGAGATCACGCAGTTGACGAAGGCGGGCTGGTCGGTGACGCCCCACGGCGGGGTCTCGTAGTCGGACGAGCGGGCGAGACACCGTATCGCCATGCCGTCACACAGCCGCGCGATGGCGCGGTCGATGGTGTCGCGCACGTCTCCCACATTGCCGCCGAAGGCAATCAGGGCTTCAGGCATCTCAGCCCCCGTTGCGGGCTCGCATGATCGTCACGCCGACGTCGTCGAACGTCGCGGCGATCGGCGCGTGCTGCTTGTGGATGGTGACGCGAACCGCCGTCACCCGCTCGAACCGGGCCAGCACGGCGTCGGCGACCGCGCCGGCGGCGGCCTCCACCAGCCGGTAGCGTTTGGCGCAGAACGCCTTGCTGGCGACGTCCACCACCTGGTCGTAGCCGACCGTGTCGGCGAGCTTGTCGGAGCGCGATGCGCTTTTGAGGTCGATGTCGAGGGTCATGTCGAGCTTGAAGGTCTGGCCGACCTTGGCTTCGTGCGGCATCACCCCGTGGTAGGCGTGCAGCGCCAGCCCGCTGAAGAAGATCTGGTCGGTCATCGTGCACCCCGGATGGCGGCGTGGACCCGCAGCGCCTGGACCGTCTCGGCCACGTCGTGGGCGCGGATGATGGACGCGCCGTTCTCGACCGCGAGGATGTGGGCGGCGAGCGAGCCGGGCAGCCGCTGGCCGGGCTCGGCCGCAACGATGGTGTTGATGAAACGCTTGCGCGAGGCGCCGACCAGCATCGGCAGGCCGAACTCCGCGAAGGCATCGAGCCGGGCGATGGCCACCATGCTCTGTTCCGGTGTCTTGCCGAACCCGATGCCGGGATCGAGCACGATGGCCTCGCGGGCGACGCCCGCATTGGCGGCGATGTCCAGCGAGCGCGCGAAGAACGCCTTGATGTCGGCGACGATGTCGATCTTGGGGTCGGCGTCATCGCGATTGTGCATGACGATCAGCGGTACATGACGTTCGGCGGCAAGCCGCGCCATGTCCGGATCGCGTTGCAGGCCCCAGACGTCGTTGAGGATCGATGCGCCGTGGTCGAGCGCCCAGGCGCCGACCGTCGCCTTGATGGTATCGATTGAAACCGGAAGGCCCAGCTTGACGATCTCCGGTAGGACCGGCTCGAGACGGGCCATTTCCTCTTCCAGGGACACCGGCTGCATGCCGGGGTAGGGGCGCGTCGATTCCGCGCCGATGTCGAGAATGTCGGCGCCTTCTTCGACCATGCGCGCGGCGTGAGCGATGGCGCGCCGCGGGTCGCTGAAGCGGCCGCCATCGGAGAAGGAGTCCGGCGTGACGTTGAGGATGCCCATGACGATGGGGCGGTTCGCGGCAAGGAGCCCGCCAAGCGGTTCCGGCGCCGCGTGGGCGACGTTGTGCGCAGCCGAAAGGGAGCGGCATGCCATGCTCATGGGTCGATTTGCGCGGCGCAGGAAGGAGGTGTCAAGCGGCGGCGCGGGCGGTGCCGCGCGATCAGTAAGTGATCTTCATCTGCAGCTTGTTGGCGTGCTCGATCCAGCGCACCACGGCGCCGTCGGACGGCAGAACGCGCACCAGCTTGCGCTTCACGTTGGCCTCGGCCATCGCCTTGGCGAGCCTGGCGGGGTTGCGGTACTTCAGTTCCTTGACGGTATCGACGCCGGCCGCCTGCAGCAGGTTCGCGTAGTCCTCGCCGACACCCTTGATACGCATTTTGTCCGAGAGATTGGCCCAGCGCAGAATGGTTTTCTCCGAGATTCCGGTCTTTTCAGCCAGCAGCCGGCGTCCCTTGGCATCCTTGGCGGTCTCAAGGAGCCGCGCGGTGGTGCGGATGCCAGCCTTTTTCAGGCAGGCAATCGCGTCGGGATCGATCGCGGCGATATCGGAGACGGCGTAGGTCATAACAAGCGATCTCACACCATCAAATGAACTGACCGAGGCCCGGGATCGAGCCGACGATCTCGCCGACCGTGTCTTCGCCCGCCTTTTCGCGGGCGTAGCCGATGATTTCCTTGGTGACGCCCTGCATCTGTCCCATGCTCAGACCCGCGGCCATCAGCTTGGTCCCGACTCCCATGACGCCACCCATGCCAAAACCGCCCTCGGACGATGCCGCCTGCACGGCCGCATCGGCTCCAGGTATTTGGTCGATCAATGCTTGAACTTTGTCAGCGGGTCCTTCCTTGAGCAGGAAGGCGAGAATGATGCCAATAGACTTTTCAGCAACCGTTCGATCGATGCCGACACTAGCAACGAGACGCCCGACAAGCTCGTCCATGGCCCCACGCCCTCACCGCACTGACGGCGGATTGGTACAATCATTAGCACCACGCCCGATGAACGCAAGCGCGACATGTTGCTGCTCGGGCACACTCGTTAGACTTTCTGACGATGCCGTGTGTCATGGTTGAAGCTCCATTGAGCGGACGCGCAAGTTGTTTGATCGGCGCTTTGAAGTTTTTTGGAACGATTGTTAGGTTGCGGACAGTTGGACGGAGGCAAGCATGAGTGACCTGAACGCGGTGCTCGATCGTATCGACAAAAATCTCGACGAGAGTCTCGATCGTCTGTTTGCGCTGCTGCGCATCCAGTCGATCTCGACCGATCCCGCGTACAAAAATTATTGCCGCGAGGCGGCTGAATTCGTCGCCTCAGATCTCAAGAGCATTGGATTCGCAGCCGAGCTGCGGGACACCGAAGGTCATCCGATCGTGGTCGGAAAATCCAGCAATGGCGCGGCTTCCGGAGCATCGAAGAGCGGCGCGCCGCACGTCCTTTTCTACGGCCATTACGACGTCCAACCTGTTGATCCGCTTGAGCTTTGGACGTCGCCTCCGTTCGAGCCGAAAATCGATACGCTGCCCGACGGACGCAAGATCATCGTCGCGCGCGGCGCCTGCGATGACAAAGGTCAGGCGATGACTTTCATCGAGGCGTGCCGCGCCTACAAATCGGTGACCGGCAAGTTGCCGCTGCCGATCACGGTGATGATCGAAGGCGAAGAAGAGTGCGGCTCGAAACATCTTTTCGGATTCGTGCGCGACAACGCCGACGAATTCAAACTCGATCTCGCGCTGGTGTGCGACACCGCCATGTGGGACCGGAACACGCCGGCGATCACGTCGTCGCTGCGCGGATTGGTCTATGAGGAAGTGCGATTGACCTGTGCCGACCGCGACCTGCATTCCGGTTTGTTCGGTGGCGCCGCGCAGAACCCGATCCGGGTGCTGAGCAAGATTCTTGCGGCCCTGCATGACGACAACGGGCGTGTCGCCATCCCCGGCTTCTATGACGGGGTGAAGGACCTGCCGCCCAACATCAAGGCAGAGCTGGCCGCCCTCAACCTGACAGCGGAGCAGTTTCTCGGCCAGGTCGGCCTCAAGGCCCCGGCCGGCGAGAAGGACCGCATGCTGATCGAGATGATCACCACGCGGCCGACCGCGGAAATCAACGGCATTATCGGCGGTTACATCGGAGAGGGGGCGAAAACCGTGCTTCCCGCGAAGGCAATGGCGAAGGTTTCGTTCCGTCTGGTCGGCGACCAGGATCCGGTCAAGGTGCGCGACGCCTTCCGCGCTTTCGTGAAGGCGCGGCTTCCGGTCGACTGTGCCGTCGAATTCTCCAATTTCTCAGACGCCCGCGCCCTTCAGCTCGCGTTCGACAGCCCGGCGCTGACCAAGACCCGTGACGCGCTCAAGGCCGAATGGGGCAAGACGGCCGTCACGGTGGGCGCCGGCGGCTCGATCCCGATCGTCGGCGACTTCAAGAGCGTGCTGGGCATGGATTCCGTCATGGTTGGCTTCGCGCTCGACGATGACCGGGTCCATTCACCCAACGAAAAGTTCGATCTGAAATCATTTCACAAGGGTATCCGGAGCTGGGCCCGCATATTGGATGCGCTTTCGGCCTGATTCCCGCCCGATGACGGACAAAGCGGCGCCCTAACCGGTCGTCAATGGTTTTGCCGTTCTCTATAGTCGCCTCAATTTCCGGGTTTCGCGATGTTGAAACGGCTGACCGTCCTTTCCAGCATAATCGCGCTCGCCTTGGCGCTCGGCGGCTGCACCCGGTGCGGCTGGATCTGGAACGATTGGCAGTCGCCGGCGTCCTGCCGCGACGACGCACCGAAGTCGCCCGCCGGCTAGAGCCTGTTCAGCTCCGCTAAATCAGGCTCGTCGCTTATTTTCTTGTTTGAGCATGATCTCGGCCTCCACTTTTCGGGATCATGCTCTGGGCTATTTCCGTCCCTTGAGTTCCAGGGACACCAGCCGGGCGAGCAGGGTCGGCGGATAGAGGTGGCCGATGATCGTCTCGACGTTGCACAGGCTGCGCGCGATCGGGTGGTCCGGCAGCACGTCGCCGTAGCCGGTCGAGGTCAGCGTGACGAAGCTAAAATAGATCAGGTTGCTGGCGAGCGCGGTCGAGTCCTCG
>JBEVIJ010000150.1:0-17521 GCA_040510745.1 Xanthobacteraceae bacterium | reverse complement strand
AAACGACGGTGCGACGGGCGCCATCGTCGCCTCACGAATCACCGGAGCCGCGGGAGCCATCACCGCGTCGCGCGCCACCGGAGCGACAGCGACCACCGCGGGCTGCTCGTCCAACACAAACTCACTGGCGAGGATCGGCGCACGCTCGGCCTTTTGAACGACCTGAGCCTTCGACATAAAGGGGACCGTCATCGCTCGCGCGCGCGCCACTGCGCCAGTTGCGTCAACGGCGCCGCCGGTGCAGCAGATCGCCGCCATGCACCAGATCAATTTCTTGGCGACGACGCAGCAGCGCGGTTCGCTGCCGATGTAATCCGTGTACATGCCCTGCCCCCTGAGAATGCCGATCAGGCCTTGGTTTTCTCGAGGGCAGTCTTAGCGGCGCAGCAGGCTGTCGCGATTCGTTTCGCGAATTAACGTAAAGCTGCAAACGTAAATTTAGCCACGCTTGTTGACGCCATTTCGCAGTTCGCGTGCAAACTCCGAGAAAAACAAACGGCTCGCGATGGCGTCTGCCAACACGGGCCGCGCATTAACCGAGGTTGTCGCGTCAGAGCTTCTGGATCTTCGCCTTCTCGATGATGTCCTTGAACATCGGAATTTCCTTGGCGATGCGCGCGGCATGGCCCTTACCGGTCAAGGCGGTGACATCGAATCCCGCTGCGATCAGCTTCTGTTTCATCTCAGGCTTATTGGTGATGTCGAGAATGGTCTTCTCGAGCTTGGTGACGATCTCCGGTGGCACTTTGGCCGGCGCGACCAGCGCGCAATAGGTGTCGAATACGAAATCCTTGTAGCCGGACTCGGCCATGGTCGGGACGTCCGGCAATCCGACCCAGCGGGTCGAGCCGGTCTGCGCCAAGGCCCGCAGTGTGCCGGCCTTGATATGCGGCAGCGCCGGCGGAACGGTTCCGGAGGAAAGCTGCACGGTGCCGCCGAGGATCGCCTTGACGGCGTCGCCGCCGCCCTGGAACACCACAGTCGCCATCTTCTCGATGCCCTCGCGCATCTTGAGCACCTCGGCCTGAAGCTGCGGCGTGGTGCCAATCGGCGGCGTCGAGACGTTGAACTTGTCGGGATTGACCTTCACCAGCGCGGCGAACTCTTTCATGTTTTTGGCCGGCAGGTCCGCCTTCACCACGAAAACATGCGGCGTGATCACCGGCTCGCAGATCGGCGCGAAATCCTTGAAAGGATCATAGGGGATCGAATTGTAGAGGC
The DNA here is from genome assembly GCA_040510745.1 of Xanthobacteraceae bacterium. Taxonomy (GTDB): domain Bacteria; phylum Pseudomonadota; class Alphaproteobacteria; order Rhizobiales; family Xanthobacteraceae; genus Z2-YC6860. The sequence goes on along the minus strand of JBEVIJ010000150.1, from coordinate 16,300 downwards.
TTGGGTTGACCACGTAGGCGCTGGTGGTGAGCAGGATCGTGTAGCCATCCGGCTCTGAGCGCGCCGCGAAGCCATAGCCGATGTTGCCGCCGCCTCCGCCCTTGTTCTCGATGAATGCCGATGCGCCGATCACCTGCTGCATTTCGGCGGCGATCATGCGCGCCACAATGTCGGAGGGCCCGCCAGGCGTATTGGCAACCACGATCTTGATGGCGCGATCCGGATAGGCGGCCAGCGCAGAGCCGATGCGCAGGAACGTCGGCGCCGCGAGCCCGAGCGCAAGCGCTCCACCCGCCTTGATAACGCGGCGGCGCGACGGTGCGCCCTTGATATCCTTGGTCACGTGTTCTCTCCCTGGTGCAATTCCGAGCTTCCTTGCGGGTCATGCTAGAAACTTCGCCTGGGAGCCGCAACCGGGACACCCGCGCATAAGCGCGCACCAACGACCCGCAATCAGACCCAGCCAGCCTCAATGCCCGCGTTCCAGATCAGGCGCAGCGCCAGCGCCGTCAGGATCAGTTGCAGGATCAGGCGGAAACGCTGCTCCGAGGTCTTGTGCAGCGCCACCTCTCCGAACCAGTTGCCGACCGCGCCCGACGCGATCATCGCGGCCATCAGCGGCAAGTAGCTGCCGATCGCGAACCCGATGAAGCCGAACGCGAAAAGCTTGGCAATATGGGTGATCGTCATCAGCGCACCCATGGTCGCTACCATCTTGTAGCGGTTGGGCGTGTGGCTGGCGAGGAACGGCGCCAGCAGAGAGCCGGTCGCGCTGACGAACACGCCAAGGAACGTCGCGAAAAATCCGAGCACCGCGAAGCGTCCGCGCTCGCCGCCGATCCGGCCGAGCTTGGGCAGCCAGGTCACGATCAGCATGAAGACGCCGAGGATCAGCAGCAGCACGGATTGCGGCAACGCGACGAACACGTTGGCGCCCGCAACGGCGCCGATCGCCGCGCCGATGAGGAACGGCAGCACCGTGCCGCGGATCACGTCGCGCCACATGATCATGGTGCGGGTGATGCCGGAGCCGAGCATCACCACGGTGTGCACCGGCAGCAGCACCGCCGGCGGCATGGCCAGCGCCATCACGCCCAGCAGCGCGACGCCACCGGCGGCGCCGGTGAAGACGCCAAGAAAGGACGTCACGAGCGACGCGACCGTCAAACCGATGAATGTGAGTGCGTCGACGCCGGGCGTGCCAAGGAAATCCATGCGCTTCTTTGCAGGGATTTAAGCTGCCAGCGCAAGGGCTGGCCACGCGTGAGTGCCCACCTTCTCGTTCACGACGGACAGACTTAGGTCTTGATCTTGTATCCGGTCTTGAAAATCCACCACACCGTGACGAGGCAGGCGGCCAGGAATGCCGCGGTCGCTGCCAGACTGATTTCCACGCCCACGTCGGCGATCTCGAAGAAGCTCCAGCGGAAGCCGCTGACCAGGTAAACGATCGGGTTGAATAGGCTGATGGTCTGCCAGACCGGCGGCAGCACGCTGATCGAGTAAAACGTGCCGCCGAGAAAGGTCAGCGGCGTAATCACCAGAAGCGGGATGATCTGCAGCTTCTCGAAGCCATCGGCCCAGATGCCGATGATGAAACCGAGCAGGCTGAAGCTCAGCGCGGTCAGCACCAGGAACGCCACCATCCAGAACGGGTGCGCGATACGCAGCGGCACGAAGAAGCCGGCGGTCGCCAGGATGATGACGCCGAGGATGATCGACTTGGTCGCGGCGGCGCCAACGTAGCCCATCACGATTTCCAAATAAGAGACTGGCGCCGATAGCAGCTCGTAGATCGTGCCGATGAACTTGGGAAAGTAGATGCCGAACGAGGCGTTCATCACGCTCTGCGTGAGCAGCGTGAGCATGATCAGGCCCGGCACGATGAACGAGCCGTAGTTCACGCCCTCGATCTCGGTGATGCGGGAGCCGATCGCCGCGCCGAACACCACGAAATAGAGCGACGTCGAGAGCACCGGCGACACGATGCTCTGGAACAGCGTGCGCCCGGTGCGCGCCATCTCGAAGGTGTAGATCGCCCAGACCGCACGCCAGTTCATTGCCGCCTCACCAGATCGACGAAAATCTCCTCGAGCGAGGTTTGCGTCGTGTTGACGTCCTTGAAGCGGATGCCTTGCTTGATCAAGCCTTCGAGCAGCGCAGTGATGCCGGGACGCTCGGCGCGGGTATCGTAGGCATAAACCAGCTCCATACCGTCGCTCGAGAGCGCGAGGCGGTCGGCGAATTCCGGCGGGACCGCGTCGAGCTTCTTCTGGAGCTGGATCTTCAATTGCTTCTTGCCGAGCTTGCGCATCAGCACGGTTTTCTCCTCGACCAAGATCAGCTCGCCCTTGTTGATCACGCCGACCCGGTCTGCCATCTGCTCGGCCTCCTCGATGTAGTGGGTGGTGAGGATGATTGTGACGCCGGCCGCGCGAAGGCCCCGCACCACCTGCCACATGTCCTGGCGCAGCTCGACGTCGACGCCGGCCGTGGGCTCGTCGAGGAACAGGACCTGCGGCTCGTGCGCCAGCGCCTTGGCGATCATGACGCGGCGCTTCATGCCGCCGGACAGCGTCATGATCTTGGAATCTTTCTGGTCCCACAGCGAAAGATCCTTGAGCACCTTCTCGACCACCGCGGGATTCTTCGGCTTGTTCCACAGGCCGCGGCTGAAGGTCACCGTAGCGAACACCGTCTCGAATGCATCGGTGTGCAACTCTTGAGGAACTAGACCGATCCGCGAGCGCGCGGCACGGTAGTCGTCGAGGATGTCGTGACCATCCACGGTGACGCGACCCGCTGAGGGATTGACGATGCCGCAGACGATGCTGATCAGCGTAGTCTTGCCGGCTCCGTTCGGCCCGAGCAGCGCGAAAATCTCACCGGCCCCGATCTCCAGGTTGATGCTTTTCAGCGCCTGAAACCCGGAGGCATAGGTTTTCGACAGACCGGCGATGGAAATGATGGGATTCAAGGGAGGGACGATCGTTGGGGATGATGGCGGAGACTTAAGGCGGATGCTGGCGGTATGCCAGAGCCATATTCTGCCTAAGTGCGCCGGACCCGCCGCTTGCGCTTGAAAAACCGCCAGGCTGCGAGCGCCAGATCGTTCAGCAAGAACATCACGGCGACGGTGAAATAGAATGCCGGAACGGTCAGCAGCAAATGGCCGATCGGGTTGCCGGGAAACACATTCAACACGCTGAACTCGACCGCGAGCAGGCAGACCGCAATCACCGCCGCATAGGTTGCATAGGACTGCACGGACGGCTTGAAGCGCTTGCCCCGAGCATAGATGCGGCCGAAGAACATCGCCGCTCAATTCACCGAATTTGCCGGCTTCGCCGATTCGATCGCCGCCGACACCAACTTGATCTCCGCCGCGATCTCGTTCTGCCGCTCGCTCATTTCGATGAAGCGCTTGGTCCGTGTGCCCGACGGGCCCCACTCGCCGGCGGCGCGCTGCTCCGGCGGGATGCGCTCCATCTCGTCCATCAGGTCGGCGATTGCGGTCTCGATCTGCTGGTATTCCTGCTCCAATTCCTTGAGCAGGGCGAAGTGCGCCGTCAGGCTGGTCATTGGTGCGCCTGCTTCGACGCTGCCGCCTCGCGGAACGCCGCGGCAAGCTCCTGCGCGCCTGGCAATTGGGAGGCGCGGTCCATCTTGGCGTCGATCGAGGCTATCAGTGCCGCCACGTTGCCGGTGCGCTTGGCGATCGGATTGCGCGAATAGCCGCGCGGCTGGAAGAAGTTCGAGGTCGGCACCTTGTCGCGGAAGTCGGCCGGCATCATCACCATGTCGAAGCCGTTGCCGTCGCCGGTAAAGTTCATCAGCTCCAGCTCGGCGCCGCTGAGCGACTCCGCGCGCCCATTGCGCCGTGCAAACAACACCGATTCGAGCAGCTTCTGGGTCTGCAGCAGCGGGCCGATGTCGCGGTCGAAGATCGCGGCGTGGATGCCGTAACCGGCACGGGTGAACTTCGCCATCTTGTCGTGCTCGGCCCAGGCGTAAGGAATCGACCTGGTGTGTGCGATCATGCGGCCGAGCGCTTCGAGCCGGCGCTCCATCGCCTTGCGCGCGTCGTCGTCGAGCGCGGCGGCACGCACCTTCAGCACCTTGACGAAATCGTCGCCCTTCGCCGCCAGCAGGCCGATCGTGTTGGTGGAGAGCAACTGGTTGTAGCCGACCGCCGGCGAGATCGGCTTCGAGCCTTTCTTGGGATGCGTCAGCCCCGCCTGCACGTCGTAGGTGCCGTTGCCGCCGGTCTCGAACGCGTAGATGCGGACCGCCTGCTCTTCCGTGAGCCCCGCGTCGAGCGCAACCTTCGCATAGGCGCGCTTGAATTCGAGATCGCTCTCCGGCCGGTGCGGCGTGAACTTGTAGTGCTCGGCCGCGGCGGCGATGAAATCCGCAACGCGCGGGATCGGCGGCAACTTGACGTCCTTCGGCTCCCTGCGCGGCGACGGCATGCCGGCCGGACGCGGCGGTCCCGAATAGACCGGCGGCTGGGTGAGGACATAATCCTCCAGCACGACTTGCTGCTTGTCGCGCCGCTTGGCGATGCGGATGCGTCGTTTGGCCGCGATGTCGTCCCAATAAGCGTCGAGCTGCTTTTCGTACGCCGCCTTGGCGCGCTGGTATTCCTCGATCGACGCTTTCGGCTTGGCCGGCTTGGCAACAGTCTTGGCCTTCTTCGCCTTCGGTTCGCCCCAGGCGTCGGGCGCGGACGCCGGCGCGAGCGTCAACAGCGCGGCCGCGAGCGCAATGCAGACACCGGTTCGAATCATGCGCGGGGTCATATCCACGGCTTAGCATTTCCGGCGCGAAGGCCGGAAATATGGCGGGAAAGACGGTTACTTTCCGAGCCCGGACGCCGCCAGCACCGCGTCCCATTGCGCCGTATCCGCCTTGATGCGGCGGGCGAATTCGTCCGGGGTTCCGCCAAGCGGTTCCATGCCCTGGAGTTGCATCTGTTTGACGATCTCCTCGGACTTCAATGCCTCGTTCACCGTCTTGGAGAGCAGATCGACGATGTCGCGGGGAGTTCCGGCCGGAGCCAGCAGCCCGATCCAGATGCTGGAATCGACGCCGGTCAATCCGGCCTCCGCCATCGACGGCACATTCGGGATCAGCGCCGAGCGCTTCGGCTGCGCGACCGCGAGCGCGGTGAGCTTGTTGTCGCCGATCAACTGCAGCACATTCGACGCGGTGGCGAACGCGACCGAGATGCGTCCCGTCATCAGGTCCGTGGTGGCCTGCGCGGTCGAGGGATAAGGCGCGATCACCAGGTTGGTGCCGGCGCGCTGGTTGAAGAGCTGCGCGGCCAGGTGGCCAGTCGTGCCCACCTGCGTTCCGCCGAAGGTGAGGCCCTCCGGCTTTGCCTTGGCGAGCGCGATGAACTCCTTGACGGTCGTCACGCCAAGCCCGGGGTACGCGGTGAGCACGAACGGCACGTTCGCGATCAGCGCTACTGGCGCGAGGTCGGCGCCGAAATCAAAGTTGAAGTTCGCTGACTGCGGGCCGCGGATGGTGCTCGACGACGTCGCCACCAACAGCGCGTAGCCGTCCTTCGGCGAGCGCACCACCGATTGCGTGGCAACGTTGGCGCCGGCGCCGGGCCGCACCTCGACAACGAAGGGCTGGCCCAGCGCCGCGCCGAGCTTTCCTCCGATGATCCGCGCGGTGAGATCGGACACCGAGCCGGCGGCGAAGCCGACCACGATCTTCACCGGCTTGTTGGGATAATCCTGCGCGGCGGCGGAGAAGAAAAAGGCCGAGACAGCCAGCAACGCAGTCAGCGTTCGACCTGGTCGCATCGCATCCTCCCTTGCCCACTCTTGCAGCCATTACCGCACGCTCCCCCGCGGCCGTCCAGACGGTTGGCGTTGGCAGACCGCGCGGCGCGCGATAGCGTCGGGCCGTCAAGCCAACGCTCCGACACCCGAGGAACACCGATGCCGAATTTCCGAGTGCCGATCCTCGCTTGCGCTGCGCTCGCGAGCTTGTGCGGTCCCGCCGCCGCGCAGGATTACCCGGCGCGGCCGGTCAAGATCGTGGTGCCGTTCGCGAGCGGCGGCTCCGGTGACATTTTCGCCCGCGTGGTCGGCCAACACCTGTCCGAAGCGTTGAAGCAACCGTTCGTGATCGAGAACCGGCCGGGCGCGGGCTCGATCATCGGCAGCGATGCCGTCGCGAAGTCGGCGCCCGACGGCTACACGCTGCTGCTGATCTCCAGCGCGCACGCCACCAACGAGTCGCTGGTGCCGAACAAGCCGTTCGTTCTGATGCGCGACCTGGTCGCCGTGGCGCCCATCAACTATTTCGACATGGCGCTGGTGGCGCCGCCGTCGCTGCCCGCCAACAACGTGGCCGAGCTGATCGCGCTCGCCAAGGCGAAACCCGGCACGCTCAACTTCGCGTCGTCCGGGCCGGGTACGCCGTATCACATGGCCGGCGAGCTGTTCAAAGCGATGGCCAAGGTCCAAATCCAGCACGTGCCTTACAAGCTCGCCTCCGCCGCGCGCACCGACGTAATTGGCGGCCAGGTGCAGATGATGTTCGACGCCGTCGGCACGATGGCCGGCAACATCCAGGCCAAGCAGGTCAAGGCGCTCGGCACCACCGGCAAGACGCGCTCGGCGACGTTGCCAGACGTGCCGACGCTCTCGGAAAGCGGCGTGCCGGGCTACGAGGCGATCTCCTGGCTCGGCATCATGGCTCCGACCGGCACGCCGAAGGCGACCGTCGACAAGCTCAACGCCGAGATCGGCAAGCTCGCTTCGCGCTCCGACGTCAAGGCCAACTGGGCGAAGCAGAGCATGGAGCCGAGCGTGATGAGCCCGGCCGACTACGACAAATTCCTGCGCGGCGAGATCGACAAATGGGCCGAGGTTGTGCGCGTGTCGGGCGCGAAGATTGAATAACTAAATGTCCGAACCCGAACTGATCGTCGACGCCAAGAACCGGCTCGGCGAGAGCGCGATGTGGCATCCGCTCGAGCGCGCGCTGTACTGGATCGATGCCCGGGCGCCCGCACTCTACCGGCTCGAAAGCGGTGGCGGCGTCACAACCTTCCCGCTTCCGGCGATGGCCGGCGCCGTGGTGCCGCGCAAATCCGGCGGCATCGCCATCGCGTTGCAGCACGGCTTCCACGCCATCGACACCGCGACCGGACAACTGAACTTCATCGCCGATCCCGAGCCGGACCTGCCCGACAACCGCATCAACGACGGAAGCTGCGACCGGCTCGGCCGGTTCTGGGCCGGCACCCAGCACGTCACGATCCGCGAGCCGCGCGGCTCGCTATACCGGCTCGATCCGGACCACAGCGTCCGCAAGATGTTCCAGGGCATCACCGTGACCAACATGGTCCGCTTCAGCCCGGACGACCGCACGCTGTATTACGCCGACACCTACAGCGACGTGATGTACGCGTTCGACTTCTCGCTCGCCGAAGGCGCGATCTCTAACCGCCGCGTGTTCGCCGACACCAAGGACCATCCCGGCCATCCCGACGGCTCGGCGATCGACGCCGACGGCTGCCTGTGGAACGCGGAGTACGGCGGCTCGCGACTGGTGCGTTACACGCCGCAGGGCAAGATCGACCGCACGATCGAATTTCCGGTGACGCAGCCGACCTCGTGTTGCTTCGGGGGGCCGAACCTCGACACGCTCTACGTCACCAGCGCGACGCAGCGCATCGAGCCGGTGCTGCTAGCGAAGCAGCCGTTGGCCGGGGGGCTGTTCGCCGTGCGTGTCGGAGTAAAGGGACTGCCAGAAGCCGAATACGGCGGCTAAGCGCCGCTCAGTGCCAAACCGCGCGCGCCACCTCGACCAAGCGCGCAAGCTTCGCCTCCTGCGCGCTTTCGCTCAGCGGATTGCCGCCGATCGAGCTGGAGAAGCCGCATTGCGGGCTGACCGCAAGCTGATCGAGCGGCGTGAATTTCGCCGCCTCGCCGATTCGCCGCTTCAGGTCGTCGGCCGATTCCAACTCCGGCGTTTTGCTGGACATGACGCCCAGCACCACGATCTTGCCCTTCGGCAGCAGGCGCAGCGGCGCGAACGTCCCGGCCCGCGCGGTGTCGTATTCGAGGAAGTAGCCGTGGACGTTGACCGAATTGAACAGCACCTCGGCGACCGGATCGTAGCCACCCTCCGCCATCCAGGAGCCTTCACGGTTGCCGCGGCACTGATGGAACGTCACCGTGATATGATCGGGCAGTCCTGCGAGCACCTCGTTCATCCGCGCGGCGTAGGTCCGCAGCAAAGCGTCGGGCTCCGAACCCCAGCGTTGTACCGAGTCGCGATGCAGCGGGTCGCACAGGAAGGCGATGCTGGTGTCGTCGAACTGGATGTAGGTGGCGCCTGCCTCGACCAATGCCTTCACCTCGGCGCGGTAGGCCGCGACAACGTCCGACCAGAACGCCTCGATGTCCTTGTAGTGCCCCTCCAGGATGCCTTTGTCGCCGCCGCCGAACATGTGCAGGATCAGCGGCGCGGGCAGCGTGACCTTTGGCACGGTCTTGCAGTTCGCCTTGAGGAACTTGAACGCCCGCACGGTTGCACTCTCGCGCCAGCGGATCGGGCCCGTGACCCACAAACGGGACGACGCTTGCGTCACGCCTTGCGCGTTGCGCCACGACATCTCGGAATGGCCCTTGCGATCCGCCGAAAAGCCTTCCCAGCCCATGATCAGGTCGAGCCACCAACTCCGGCGGCGGAATTCACCGTCAGTCGCCGCTTGCAGGCCGACACGCTCCTGCATCGCGACGACCTCGCGGACGCAGTCGTCCTCGATAGCGCGCAATTCGGCGTTGCCGTGCGGACCAAGATGCTGGTCCGGCGTCTGCGGCCCGAGCAACTGCTCTCGCGCAGCCTTCAACCGCGCCGGACGCAGGAAACTTCCGACCACATCGGCCCGGAACGGCGGACGGCTCATGGCTGACGGAGATTCAGTGTCTTGGCGAGCTGCTGCATGGTTTCCCATTCCTGCACCATCGCCTTGCCCATCTCCTCCGGCGTGCTGGAGACGATCGGCACGCCGTTCTCGGTCAGCCGCTTTTGCAACTCGGGATCCTTCGATGCCTGAATGAAGAGATCGCGAACGCGGTTGACTAAAGCGGGCGGCATGCCCGCGGGCCCGGCCAGCGCGAACCAGCTCGCAACCTTCTCCTTCCCAAAACCGAGCTCATCGAGCGTCGGTACGTCCGGCAGGCGGTCCCAGCGTGTGTCGGCATCGAGCGCGAGCGCGCGCAGCTTCTTCTCGGCAATCAACGCGCGGGAGGTGTTGAGCGTCGGCCAGGCGAAATCGACGCGGCCGGTGACCAGATCGGCCATCATCGGATTACCGCCGCGGTAATGCACGCTCTCGAACGGCACCTTGTCGGCCATCATGATTTTCGCGCCGAGCAGGTGCGAGGGCGAGCCGAGCCCCGGCGTGCCGAACGACAGCCCGCCCTGCTTGTTGCGGCCCCAGTCGTGCAACTCCTTCATCGTCTTCACCGGGCTGTCGGCCGGCACGGTCAGCACCACGACGCTGTTGAACAGGTACGTGATCGGCGAGAAGCCTTTCACCGGCTCGTAGGTCGCGGTGCCCACGGCCGGCACCGTGGCGTGCTGCGAGCCGGAGAACACCAGAAGCGTATGGCCGTCCGGCGGGGCGTTCTGGACCGCCGCCGCGGCGACGCCGCCGCCCGCGCCCGTGCGGTTCTCCACGGTGACGCGCTGGCCGGTGATCTTGGCGACCGCCTCGGCATAGAGCCGCGCTGTGACGTCGGTGATGCCGCCGGCGGCGAGGCCGACCATGACGCTGATCGGCCGGCTGGGATAATCCTGCGCCGCAGCGCCGGTCGCCACGACGGCAAGCATGGCGCCCGCCAGCAGCGAGTGAACGGACAATTTGTGCAGCACGTGATTCCCCCGCGTTCTCGTTGCCGGCGACCGTAGCACCGGCGTCGCGGGGACTGGAAGATCGCGTTGAAGCGCGCCCTACTCCGCCGCTGGCGCGGTCAGAACAACCTTCTCGTTGGTGCCGGACTCCGGCATCAGCGCGGCTTCCTTCAGCCCTTGCTGAACCTTCGGCACCGTCCCATTGACGTCAGTGATCGGCAGGCCGTGGGTCGGCCCGATGTACCTGACGTCGAGCCGCTCGATCAACTCATCGAGCCGGCCACAATACACATTCATGTCGGCGAACTTGGTCCAGAACAGCGCGAGGTCCGCGAAGGTCGAGGACACGTCCGGCAGGTCGAGTGAGATCGCCTCTTCGGCCGTCAGGCCGCAGTGGCCGTCCTCGTGATAGTGGCTGTAGGCGAAGCCATCGCCGGGGAACAGCACGCGCTCCTTGGTGTCGAAGCCCCACCACGTGGTGCGGAGATCCCGGATCACCGGCTCGACCGCCATGATGCTGCGGCCGCCGAGATCGATCTCGTCGCCCTCTTTCATGAACGTCATGCGGTGCTCGAACTGCGGGAACGACAGATGATAGTCGCTGACGTCGCCGCACAGGATCACGTCCGGATAGGTCTTGAGCACGCGGCCGAGCCCGCCGGAGTGCGGCGTCTCCTGATGCGTGATGAAGAGATACTTCAGCGGCGGAATGCCCTGCGCGTGCAGCTTGGCGATGTGGTGCTCGATGACCGGGAAGTCCTTCGGGTGCCCGGTCTCGACCAGGCAAGATGCCGTCTCGCCGGCCACCACGAACGCCGCGTTGTAGCCGTGATAGGACTTGCCCTTGTGGCGCTGCGCCAGGCAATCACCGATCCAGAACACGCCGGGCGCGATCTCGCGCGGCATCCGGTGGGGATTCGTTGCGACCGTCTTCGGCGTCATCAGCGTTCCTCGTCCCGGTCGACATAGCGCGACACCGCCACGCTCTTATCCATCTTCTTCAAAATCTGATCGAGCATCTTGTAGGCCCGGGCCACGGTCTTGCTGCCGCGCAGAATGCAGCCGTAGCCGGTCGCGATCGTCTCGATGTCGTATTTGTCGAACACGGTGGCGATGCCGCGCCGCATCGAATCGGTCGGCGCGCCCTCCAGCCACCAGTAGCGCGTGTTCAGCATAAAGGACTGCATCTCGCGTTCGGTCGCCGTGTCGGTCTCGTCGGTGACGATCCACGGCCCCTGCGCAGTCGGCCGCCAGACATGGGTAAACATGTCGGACGAGAACAGCGTCTTGGTATCGCCGTCGTAAAGCCAGCGGGTCGCAATCAGGCGGATCGGCGCCTGCATGACGTCGATCAGGCGGCCTTGCTTGCCAAGCTTGATGGTGTCGGAGCGCGTCACCGCAGTGACAGGCATCGAGTCGAGGATGCTGCGGCCGTCCGCCTTGGCGCCGAAATCGAACCACAACGCCGCATCCGGGTTGCTGGTGTAGCAAGTCTCGATGTTAAAGTGCCCGGCGAACGTCTCGACGTTGTTGATCGACATGAACTCGTTGAGCCGCAGCGGGAACAGCGACAGCGGCGACTTCGGGGCGATCAGCGATTCGATCTGCGAGATGATGAGCTGCTCGTCCTTACCGAAGCCGGTGTCGATCAGCATCGCAGCGTCGGGCTGCTTCAGCAGGTAGCAGTTCGCCACCGCGTAACCGCGCGCGCTGGCGGGGTACGAACTGACCCGGCCGTCGAGCTTGTAGGGGTTTTGCAGCGCGTAGAGCTTGCCCTCGGCAAGCATCGCGATTCCTCCGGTGAAGCCGCCGCTTTGGCGGGTCCCCAGGAGCGTGTTTTGCGTCAAAACGGACATTTCGGCGACACGATAGAGGGCCTTGGCGGATCGTTCAACATGGCGAAACCGCGCTGAACGCATCGCCCGGGAAGCGCCCGTGCATACCAGCGATGCAACCGCTGCGCTTTCAAGAGGCAAATTGATTCACATTGGGAAGCATCGCCGCCCCATTGCGTGACTCATAGGACACGTCACAAACAAAAAGGGCTTTGGCGCGACCGCATCGGCTTGTCACAGTTGATGGAACAGAACGAATCAGCGTTAGTGCGAACTCCACCTCGGGACAACCCAATCGGAATTGGAGGGCGCCATGTCGAGCGCACACGTACCTTTGCGACCTGTCCGTGTGATTGTTGTGGCCAATGAGAAGGGCGGATCGGGAAAGTCCACGGTCGCCATGCATGTTGCGGTCGCGCTTCTGAAGCGCGGTCAGCGCGTCGCGACGATCGACCTCGATTCACGACAGAAGACCTTCACGCACTACATCGAGAACAGGCGCACCTGGGCCGAGCGCGCTGCCCGCGGCCTCAAAAGCCCCGAGCACCTGTGTCTCGACACGCAGGACGAAGTCACCTCGGCCGAGGTGCTGTCCAACGCACTCGATATGCTGGGCCAAAGTCATGACTTCGTCGTCATCGATACGCCCGGCTATGACAGCCCCATGATGCGGCTGGCGCATTCGATGGCTGACATCCTGGTCACGCCGCTCAACGACAGCTTTGTCGACCTCGATGTGCTGGGAAGCCTCGATCCCGACGCCATGACGGTCAGCGCCATCAGCCACTACGCCGAGACGGTGGAGCAGGCGCAGCGCCAGCGGCGTTCGTCAGGGCTGGAGGCCGCCGACTGGATCGTCTTGCGGAACCGGCTCTCGATGACGCCAACGCGCAACAAGCGCCTGGTCGGCGCCGGCCTCGACGAACTGTCGCGCCGGCTCGGCTTCCGCTGCGTCGAAGGATTGGCCGAGCGGGTGGTGTTCCGCGAGTTCTTCCTTCGCGGTCTGACCGCGTTCGACGACCTGGACGAAGCCACGCTCGGCAAGCGGCCGACGATGTCGCACATGACGGCGCGCCTGGAGGTGGAAGTCCTACTGGACGCCATGAACTTGGGCTGCGGGATGGAGAGCGATCGGCTCGCCGACCAGAAACGCGACGCGGCCTGAGATCGTCAACGATCCCGACCAAGGCGGCCGGCGAAAGCCGGCCGCCTTTTTAATCTACTCAGCGGCATCACCCTCGCGCCTTACAGGCTACCACATCAACGGTCAGCCGCTCTTCCCCCCTTCGCAGACTCGCCCCATATTCGGGCCGATGCCCAACCCTCCCGACAAACCGAAAAAACCGCGCGACTACGCACGGCCGACCCGCGCCAAGGCAGCGCGGCCCGACGCGCCGGCGCCCGAGCCCACACTCGACCGGCTGCTCAATCCGGGCATCGAGCGCGGCACCGCGGGTATGGGGTCGGGAACCGGCTTGCAGCAGCCGCCGGACAACTCGTTCGAGCGGCGCTCGGGAATGCGCAGCGAGCACCAGGGCCGCAAGTCGACCCAGGCGGCGCGCGATAAAGGTTTCGCCGAGCGGCCGCAGGCCGGCTACGCCGCGCGCGAACGCGACCTGTCGCCGTCGCTCGATATCAATGCGGAACTGCGCAAGGCGCTGGGTTTCGACGGCGATCCATCGAAGCCGCTAATTAGCGAAAATCAGACCGAGGAGCAGTCCGCTTCGGCGCCATTCGACGAGATTTCCGACATCGCCGAGCCGCGGCGCGAGAAGCGCCAGATGCACCGCCCGACGCCGCAACCGGTCACGCTCGGCGTCACCGCCAGCATGGAATCGCTGGAGCGGCTGCTGCGCGAGGGCCGCGCCGAGTTCAACACGCCGCAAGTGTGGACGCCGCACCGCCCGCCGCGGCCGGAGAAATCCGAGGGCGGCAAACCGCTTGTGATCAAGTCCGACTTCGAGCCGAAGGGCGACCAGCCGACCGCGATCAAGGACCTTGTCGAGGGCGTCAAGCGGCACGACCGCACCCAGGTGCTGCTCGGCGTCACCGGCTCGGGCAAGACCTTCACGATGGCCAAGGTGATCGAGGCGACGCAGCGCCCGGCGTTGATCCTGGCGCCGAATAAGACGCTGGCCGCGCAGCTCTACGGCGAGTTCAGAAGCTTCTTCCCCGACAACGCGGTGGAGTATTTCGTCTCGTACTACGACTACTACCAGCCGGAAGCGTACGTGCCGCGCACCGATACCTACATCGAGAAGGAATCCTCGATCAACGAGCAGATCGACCGCATGCGCCATTCCGCGACGCGCTCGCTGCTGGAGCGCGACGACGTGGTGATCGTGGCCTCGGTGTCGTGCATCTACGGCATCGGCTCGGTCGAAACCTATTCGGCAATGACCTTCACGATCAAGCAGCGCGACAAGATCGACCAGCGGCAATTGCTCGCCGATCTGGTGGCGCTTCAATACAAGCGCACCAGCGATTTCGCGCGCGGCTCGTTCCGGGTGCGCGGCGACACCATCGACATCTTTCCGGCGCACTACGAGGACCGCTCGTGGCGCGTCCACCTGTTCGGCGACGAGGTCGACAAGATTGAGGAGTTCGATCCGCTCACCGGCCAGAAGACCGACGACCTGGATTTCGTGAAGGTGTACGCGAACTCGCACTACGTCACGCCGCGGCCGACGTTGCTGCAGGCGATCTCCGGCATCAAGATCGAGTTGAAGCAGCGGCTCGACGAACTGCACCGCGCCGGCCGCCTTCTGGAGGCGCAGCGGCTGGAGCAGCGCACGCTGTACGATCTGGAGATGATGGAGGCGACCGGAAGCTGCGCCGGCATCGAGAACTATTCGCGCTATCTGACCGGCCGCAAGCCCGGCGAGCCGCCGCCCACCCTGTTCGAATACGTGCCCGACAACGCGCTGATCTTCGCCGACGAGAGCCACGTCACCGTGCCGCAGCTCGGCGGCATGTTCCGCGGCGACTTCCGCCGCAAGGCGACGCTCGCCGAATACGGCTTCCGCCTGCCGTCCTGCATGGACAACCGGCCGCTGCGTTTCGAGGAATGGGACGCGATGCGGCCGCAGACCGTCAGCGTCTCGGCGACGCCGGGTGCGTGGGAGATGAACGAGGCTGGCGGCGTGTTCACTGAGCAGGTGATCCGCCCGACCGGGCTGATCGATCCCCCGGTCGAGGTGCGGCCCGCGCGCACCCAAGTCGACGACCTGGTGGGAGAGGTCCGCGAGGTGGCGCGCAATGGCTATCGCGCGCTGGTCACCGTGCTGACCAAACGGATGGCCGAGGACCTCACCGAATACCTGCACGAGCAGGGCATCCGCGTCCGCTACATGCACTCCGACATCGACACGCTGGAGCGCATCGAGATCATCCGCGACCTGCGGCTCGGCGCGTTCGACGCGCTGGTCGGCATCAACCTGCTGCGCGAGGGCCTCGATATCCCGGAATGCGCGCTGGTCGCTATCCTCGACGCCGACAAGGAGGGCTTCCTGCGTAGCGAAACCTCGCTGATCCAGACCATCGGCCGCGCTGCGCGCAACGTCGACGGCAAGGTGATCCTCTACGCTGACCAGGTGACCGGCTCGATGCAGCGTGCGATGGAAGAGACCAACCGCCGCCGGGAGAAGCAGGTCGAATACAACACCGCAAACGGCATCACGCCGGAGAGCATCAAGAAGTCGATTGGCGACATTCTCTCCAGCGTGTACGAGCGCGACCATGTGCTGGTCTCGACCGAAGGCGGGCTGTCCGGGGTCGGCGAAGAGGACACCGCCACCATCGGACACAATTTCCATGCGGTGCTGGAGGATCTGGAGAAACGGATGCGGGCGGCGGCAGCCGACCTGGACTTCGAAGAGGCGGCGCGGCTGCGCGACGAGCTCAAGCGGTTGCGCGCCACCGAACTGGCCGTGGTGGACGACCCGACCGCGAAGCGCCCGACGCTTGCCCCGTCACGCCCCCGCAAGCCGACACTCGACGAGATGGGTCCCGGCGTCGAAGCGATCCCGGCGGGGAAGACCAGCCCGCGCTCCACGCTCGGCAAGCCCGGCATGCGCGGTGGCTTCAAGCCGCGGAGGCGGTGAGAGAATGATGCGCGCCGCCTTTCTGCTGCTGTGCTTCACGCTTGCGGGCTGTCTCACTAACGAGCCGGCGCCGACCGCGCCACAGCCTGCGCAGCCCACCGCTGCAGCTCCCCCGCCCGCAGCCGACAAGCCCGCGCCTGGACAGCGGCGTGGCGCGCCCGCGGCAACGCGCGGCGCCAATGCACCCGCGGTCCCGCCGCAGCAGGCTCAAGATCAGCCGCCGGTCGACCCTGTGCTCGAAGTGCGGCAGACGTGCTGGGCCCAGGGCAACGCGAACACCTCGTTCAAGAACATCGAGGCGCGCGCTGACTGGGTCAACAAGTGCATCACGGACAGGCTGAAGACGCTGCAGTGAGCGCCCCGAACGTGAGCGGGCGGGGGGGGGGGGGGGGCCCCCCCGGCCCCCCCCCCCGGCCCCCCCGCCCCCCGGCGCGGGGAAGTTGAAACCCCCCCGGGCGGGGGGGGGGACGC
>JBEVIJ010000149.1:0-7549 GCA_040510745.1 Xanthobacteraceae bacterium | reverse complement strand
GTCGGCTCGATCTTCTTCACCACCTGCCTGATGCTCAATGGGATCATCGGCGCGAAGCCGACGCAGGTGCCGTTCAACGGCGGCGCGCCGGCGATGAATGCGCTGGTCGGCGGCCAGGTCGACTATATGTGCGCCGACATCATCACCGGCGGCACGCATCACGAGAGCGGCGCGATCAAGGTGCTGGGCATCGCGGCGCCGCAGCCCAATCCGGCGCTGCCTGGCGTGCCGACCACCGCGCAGGGCGGGCTGCCCGAATTCCAAGTGTCGGCCTGGAACGGCTTCCTGGCGCCCAAAGGCACACCGAAGCCGGTGATCGACCGGCTCGCGGATGCCCTCGACAAGGCGCTCGACGACGACGTCACCCGCAAGCGCATGCTGGTGCTCGGCTGCGACATCCCCGAGAAGTCGCAGCGCGGACCCGCGCCGTTCCTGGCGCTGATCAAGCGCGAGATCGACCGCTGGTCGCCGATCATCAAGGCGGCCGGTGTCCAGATGAATTGAACGTATGGCTGACGGTCCACTCCAGTGCGCCGGGCCACGGCTCGACGTACGCCAGCCGAAGCTCGCGCTGCCGCCCAAGGCGGCGGACTGCCACTGCCACGTGTTCGGGCCGCGCGACAAATATCCCTGGGCGGCGAACCGGCTCTACACGCCCCCGCCGGTGTCGCTCGACGATTATCTCGCCATGCTGCGCGTCACCGGCTTCGAGCGCGGCGTCATGGTGCAGACCGGGCTGTACGGCACCGACAATCGCTTCATCGTCGACGCGATGAAGGCGCATCCGGGCAAGCTGCGCGCCATCGCGTTGATCGGCGAGGATGTCAACGACAATGAGCTGCGCCACCTTGCCGAGAGCGGCGTGCGCAGCTTCCGCGTCAACCGCACGGCGAAGACCGGGCTCGCGTTCGACGTGGCGCGCAGGCTCGCCGAGCGCACCAGGGAGCTCGGCTGGCACGTCCAGTTCCTGCTCGACGTCGAGGACCATCCCGACCTCGACACGCTGCTCGGCAGCTTCGCCACCGAAGTCGTGATCGACCATATGGGCCGGCCGGATCCGCGCAAGGGCGTCAACGCGCCGGGTTTCCAGGCGCTGATCCGTCTGCTCAAGTCCGGGCGCGGCTGGGCCAAATTGTCGGCGCCATACCGCACCTCGCTGCTGCCGCCGCCCTACGCCGACCTGACGCCGTTCGCCCGTGCGCTGGTCCAGGCCGCGCCCGACCGCCTAGTGTGGGGCTCGGACTGGCCGCATGTACTGCTGGAAACGCAAATGCCGGACGACGGCGACCTGGTCGACCAGATCGCGGTCTGGGTGCCGGACGAAGCGGTGCGCAAGCGCATTCTGGTCGACAACGCCGAGCGGCTGTACGGCTTCGAGCGGGCGTACCGCCCTTCACAAAGAGCGGCGTTGGTCTAAGCTTTCGCAGCCGGACGATGCGACGGAGGGGGCGATGAAAAAACTGCTTGTGGCCGCGGTCCTGCTGGCGGTGGGCTTCACCGGCGCTTTGGCGCAGACGTTCCCCGATCGACCCATCAAGGTGTTGGTGCCGTATCCGGCCGGCGGGCCGACCGACACGGTGGCGCGTGCGATCACGCAGAGCCTCACCACCGACCTCGGGCAGAGCGTGATCGTCGAGAACCAGGCCGGCGCCGGCGGCCGCCTGGCGATGAAGACGGTGGCGCGCGCCGCGCCCGACGGCTACACGCTGCTGCTCGGCGGCACCAACAACAACGGCATCACGCCGGCGGTCTACAAGCACCTCGACTTCGACGCGGCGAAGGACTTCGCGCCGGTGGCGGCGATCGCGACCGACTCGCTGGTCCTCGTGGTCAATCCCAACGTGCCGGTCAAGACGCTGGCCGAGCTGGTTGCCTACGCCAAAGCCAATCCCGGCAAGCTCTCGATGGGCGGCGGAATCGGCATCTCGCCCCATTTCATTCTGGAGTTCGTGCGCGTGAAGAGCGGCACCAACATGCAGTTCGTGCCGTATCGCGGCGCGGCGCCGGCGATGACCGACACGATTTCCGGGCAGATTCAGATTCATGCCAGCGCCAAGGTTCTGCTGCTGCCGCAGATCCAGGCCGGAAAGCTGCGCGCGCTGGTGGTCGCGAGCGCGCAGCGCTGGCCGGAGCTGCCGGACGTGCCGACCTTGAAGGAAGCGGGAATGGATGGCTTCCCGCCGGACGTTTGGTACGGCCTGCTGGCGCCGGCCGGCACGCCCGCGCCGGTGATCGCCAAGCTCAACGCGGCGGTCAATGCGCGGCTGAAGACGCCGGAGATGGTCGCCTCGCTTTCCAAGCTCAGCCTTGATGCGCGTCCCCTCACGCCGCAGCAGTTCGGCGACGTGCTGGCAAAGGACATGCAGCAATGGGCCGAGCTGGCGAAACAGACCGGCATCAAACTGGATTGAATTTATCAATGGAGTGGATCAGCTGTGGCTAACGAGATCGACATGCGGCAGATGGCGCGCAGCATCGGCGCCAACATCAGCTTCGGCGCGGGCTCGGTCGTGTTCAACAAGGGTGATTTCGGCAACTGCATGTATATCGTGCAGTCCGGCGTCATCGAAATGGCGATCGGTGACACGGTGATCGAGACGGTCGGCGCTAACGAAGCGATCGGCTTCATGACAATGGTCGACGGCTCGCCGCGCTCCTCCACGGCGCGGGTCAAGGATGCCGAGCTCACCATCATCGACGCGCGGGCATTCCGCTTCATGGTCGACGAGGTGCCGAACTTCGCCATGTACATCATGGCCGTGATGGCGCGCCGCATCCGCGGCATGAGCCAGGTGGTGTAGCCTCCAAGCGCGGTCTCGCGATGACCATCACCATTACCGCCTTTGAACGGTCACCCGATGGCGGCAAGGGGTTGGCGCGCGATACCCGCGTTCGCTGGGCGCTCGAAGAAGTAGGCCAGCCTTACGAGGTTCGCCTTGTTTCGTTCAAAGCGATGAAGGAGCCCGCGCATCTGGCGGTGCACCCGTTCGGCCAGATTCCGACCTACGAGGAAGGCGATGTCGCCCTGTTCGAAACCGGATCGATCATCCTCCATATCGCCGAACGCCATGCGGGTCTGCTGCCGGACGATGCCGATGCGCGGGCGCGCGCGATCACATGGATGTTTGCCGCGGTCAACACGGTGGAGCCGCCGATCCTCGAGCTCGCAAACGCCAAACTTCTGGAGGGCGACAAGCCTTGGAGCAAGGAGCGCCTGCCTCTGGTCGAGGATCGCGTCCGCGACCGATTGAAACAACTTTCCGCTCGCCTAGGCGGCGTCGACTGGCTCGATGGCGCCTTCAGCGCGGGCGACCTCATGATGGTGCATGTGCTGCAGAGGCTGAAACCATCGGGCATCCTGGACGAATTTCCGAACCTGACCGCCTATGTCGCCCGCGCCGAAGCACGGCCCGCCTACAAGCCGCTCAACTGGCGGTGAACACCGGCATCCCACCGGCCGGCTGATTGGCCCTAGAACGTGCCGGGGAATTGCCCGCCATCCAGCAGCAGGTTCTGACCGGTGATGTAGCCGGCCTGGCGGCTGCACAGCCACGCGCAAGCATCGCCGAGCTCGGCCGGATCGCCGATGCGTCCCGCAGGCACGGCGGCGTGCTGGCGCTTAAGCTGCTCCTCGTACGCGATGCTCTGAGCTTTGGCGCGGCTGGCCACGCCACTGCGGAACCGGTCGGTGTCGAACCAGCCGGGCAGGATGTTGTTGATCGTCACGTTGTGCTGCGCGACCTGACGCGACACGCCTGCCACATAGCCGGTCAGTCCAAGCCGCGCCGCCGTCGAGAGGCTGAGGTCTGCGATCGGGCTTTTCGTGGTTGACGACGTGATGTTGATGATCCGCCCAAACTTGCGCTCGATCATGCCGTCGATCAGCACGCGGATCAGTTCGATGGCAGCGACCATGTTGTCGTTGACCGCCTGAAGCCACTGCTCGGCGGCGAAGCCGCGAAAGTCGCCCCGTGGCGGCCCCCCGGCATTGTTGACCAGAATGTCCGCCTTGGGGCTCGCAGCCAGGATTGCCGCACGCCCCTCCGGCGTCGTTACGTCGGCCGCGACCGCCGTCACCGCAACGCCGTGGGCCGCGCTGATTTCTTTGGCCGTCTTCTCGATGTCGGCCTTCGTGCGGGCCGAGATGGTGAGGCTCACGCCCTCACGCGCCAACGAGATGGCACAGGCACGGCCAAGCCCCTTGCTGGCGGCGCAGACAATGGCGTGACGGCCGGCAATCCCTAAGTCCACTTCAGATCTCCCTACTCGACATTCTGCGGTTTGACGCCCATGGCGGAGAGCAACTGACCCAGCCGCTTGTACTCGGACTGGAACATCTTCTCGTGTGCTTCGGGGGAGCGCTCGCTGTCCGGAAACGCGCTGGTGCCGAGCTGGTCGAACCGCGTGACGATGGCGGGGTCGGCAAGGGCGGCACGCAGGCCGGCATTCAATCGCTCGACGATGTCGCGCGGCGTGGCGCGCGGCACGTACATGCCATGCCACACGGCGAGACTCACATCCGGCAGCCCCAGCTCGGCCGCCGTCGGAATGTCGGAAATGCTGGCGATGCGGTTCGGGCCCGCCACCATCACGCCGCGCACCGAGCCACCCTTCACCTGCGGGACGGCCGCCGTCGACTGGTCGCACACCAGATCCAGCGTTCCACCGATCAGATCGGTGATGGCCAGCGCGCCGCCGCGATAGGCGACAAGCGTGGGCCGGATGTCCAGCGCGCGTGCCAGCAGCATCTCGCAGAAATGCCCCGAACTGCCGATGCCGCCATTGCCGATGTTCGCCTTGTTGCCGTTCGCGCGCAGCCAGGCGATGACCTCGGCCGGGTTGTTGCCCCGATCCTTGTGCGCCATCAGCACGGTGTAGCCGGCATTGATCAGCCCGACAGGCGCGAACGCCGTCTGCGTGTCGTAGCGCAGGCCGGTGAACAGGAACGGCGAGGCCAGGAGCGGCAACTGCGCGATCAGCACCGTCGTGCCATCGGGCGCGGCCGCGGCGGTGCGGGTGGATGCGATGGTGGTGCCGCCGCCCGACATGTTCTCGACCGTTATGGTCTGCCCCATCGTGCGCGACATGTGTTCGGCCAGCACGCGGGCGATGACATCAGTGCTGCCGCCGGCGGCAGCGGGCACGATGAAGGTCACGCGCCGTCCGGTCTGCTGCGCCGCCGCCGGCGCGGCCAGCAGCAGCGCGAGGCAGGTGAGAAGGGCGGGCCTGGTGCTCGGTCTGCTCGGCAGTCTGCTGAATGTCATTGTTCGGTTTCCTTCCCTGTCGCGCCCTATTGCCATCATTGCACGCCCACTGCCGTTGGTGTCGGCACTTTCTATATCTCCACCGCCGTGGCGTCGTAGGCGTACAGCCATTCCATGCGCTCGCGCACGCGCTCCTGCTGCCACTCGCGCGCCACCTCGACCGCGACCTGACTCCGGTCGGCGAGCGCCGGGCTGAACGCCGAGCGGCGGTTCTCGTGGGATTTGCGCACCACCGTGGCGGTGCGCTCGCGGCGGATGTCCTCGTAGCGCGCGAAGGCGCGGGCGGGATCGGCGAAGTATTTCTTCAGGCAGGCGGCCAGCACGTAGCCGTCCTCGACCGCCATCACGCCGCCCTGGCCGAGGAATGGCAATGTCGGATGGCAGGCGTCGCCCATCAGCGTGACGCGGCCCTCGCTCCAGCGCGGCATCGGCCCGCGCACCATCATCGCCCATTTGTACGGCGTCTCGATGTTGCGGATGATGGCGTGGACGTCGTCGTGCCAGCCGCGGAAGTCGTTGGCGAGCTCGTCGTTGGTGCCCTGCGTCACCCAGGACTCGACCTGCCAGTCGTCACGCTCGACGAAGCTGATGAAGTTCATAATCTCGCCGCGCCGCACCGGATAGTGCAGCACGTGGCCCGAGGGACCGAGCCAGTTGGTGCCGAGCATCTGCGCGATGTGCGGAGGCAGCTTCTCCATGGGGACGAGGCCGCGCCAGGCGACGCAGCCGGTGAATTCCGGCTTGTCGGCCCCGAACAGCAATTGCCGCACCTTGGAGTGGATGCCGTCTGCGCCGATCACGCAGGCGGCGCGCACCGTCTCGCCGTCCTCGAACCGAACCTCGACGTGGTCCGGTGCAGTCGAAATGGCGGCGCAGCGCTTGCCGAGCCGGACGGCATCGGGCTTGAGGCTGCGCACCGCATCCGCCAGCAAGCCATGCAGGTCGCCCCGGTGCAGCATGACATGCGGCGTGCCGTAACGCTGCTGCGTCACCGCGCCGAGATCGAACCAGTTCCAGGTCTCGCCGGTCGCCCAGTGGCGGATCTGCCGCTTCGAGGGCAGCACCTGCACGCGCTTCAGCGCCTCCTCAAGGCCGAGCGCATACAACACCCGCGTGCCGTTGGAGCTGATCTGGATGCCGGCACCGACCTCTTTCAGCTCGGCCGCCTGCTCATAGACCTCGACGTCGAGCCCGCGCTTGAGCGCCGCGAGAGCGGCGGTGAGGCCACCGATGCCCGCGCCGACGATGACGATCTTGTCCGCTGACGCCACTGCTATTCCTTCACGCCGACCGACTTCACCACTTCCGCCCAGCGCGGAATCTCATCGGCGATGAACGTGGCGAAGTCCTGCGCCGAGCCGATTTTGGCGTCGAGCCCCAGCTTTGCCATGCTGGCCTTCATCTCCGCCGACTGCAGGCTGTCGGTGATCGCCTCGTTCAGCTTCACGACGATTTCCGGCGGCGTGCCGGCGGGCGCCAGGACGCCGTTCCAGAAATCGAGGGTGAGGCCCGGCAATCCGACCTCGCGCACGGTCGGCACGTCCGGCAGGTCGGGGCTGCGCTCGGCGCTGGTGATGGCGAGCGGCAGCATCTTGCCTTCGCGGATCAGGGAAAGCGTGGTCGACGGCGTCGGGATCAGCATCTGGATGCGCCCGCCAAGGAAATCCGGCATCGCGGCCGCGCCGCCCTTGTAGGGGATTGCGGTGATCTCGGCGCCGGACAATTGCTTGAACCGCTCGCCGACCAGCACGGCGGCGGTGCCCTGCGTGTAGGCGAGCGTCACCTTGCCCGGGTTAGCCTTGGTGTAGGCGACGAACTCCGCCATCGTCTTGACCGGCAGCGACGGCGATATGGCGAGCAGCCAGGACGTGGTGCTGGCAATCGCGATCGGCGCAAAGTCGCGCATCGGGTCGTAATCGGCCTTCTTCATCGCGGGGTCGATCACCAGCGCCGAGCTGATGAACAGCAGCGTGTAGCCGTCGGGCGGCGAGTTCGCCGCCGCCTTGACGCCGATCGAGGTGCCGCCGCCCACGCGGTTGTCGACGATCACCGGCTGGCCGAGCCGCGTCTGCACGTGCTGCATCAGCAGCCGCGCCATCACGTCGTTGGGCGAGCCCGGCGTGAAGGGGACGATGACCTTGATGACCTTCGAGGGATAGGGTTGCGCGAGGGCGGGCAGCGCGAAGATCGCGGCCGCCACAACAACGAATCGGGCAATTCGTTTCAAGAGCATCGGGTCTCTCCGTCTCCCTCCCCCGCTTGCGGGGGAGGGTTGGGGAGGGGGC
>JBEVIJ010000148.1:0-24111 GCA_040510745.1 Xanthobacteraceae bacterium | reverse complement strand
TGATCCTGTATTGCTTGTGGGATCTCGGCCTCAAGGTCGGTCACGCCACGCGGTCGGTCGACGAGTGCATCCGCCAGGCCAAGGCGGACATGACGATCCGCACCGCGCTGCTGGAGTCGCGGTTTCTGCTCGGTGACAGCAAGCTGTTCGACGAGCTGATCACGCGGTTCGACAAGTCCGTCGTGCAGGGCACCGCGCCGGAATTTGTCGCCGCCAAGCTCGCCGAGCGGGAGACGCGTCACCGCCGAGCCGGTCAATCGCGCTATCTGGTCGAGCCTAACGTCAAAGACGGCAAAGGCGGGCTGCGCGACCTGCACACGCTGTTCTGGATCGCCAAGTACGTCTACCGCGTCCGCGACGTCGAGGAGCTGACCGAGCGCGGCGTGTTCGACGCCCAGGAGCTCAAGCTGTTCCGCCGCTGCGAGGACTTCCTGTGGTCGGTCCGCTGCAACATGCACTTCCTCGCCGACCGCGCCGAAGAGCGGCTGTCGTTCGACATCCAGCGCGAGATCGCGGTGCGGCTCGGCTACACCGAGCACCCCGGGCAGAAAGACGTCGAGCGCTTCATGAAACACTACTTCCTGGTCGCCAAGGACGTCGGCGACCTCACCGCCATTCTGTGCGCCGAGCTGGAAGACCAGCAGGCCAAGCCCGCGCCTGTTCTCAGCCGAATGATGGCAAAGCTTCGCCCGCGCGGACGCCGCCGCCTGAAGGAAAGCCCCGACTTCCTGGACGACAACAACCGGCTCACGGTGACCGACGCCGGCGTGTTCGCCCACGATCCGGTCAACCTGATCCGCATGTTCCGGCTGGCCCAGAAGCACAGCCTGGTGCTTCACCCCGACGCGATGCGCGCGGTGAACAAATCGCTCAAGCTGATCGACGGCGACCTGCGCCAGAACCCCGAGGCCAACCGGCTGTTCCTGGAAATCCTGACATCGAACGATGCTGAAATCATCCTGCGGCGCATGAACGAGACCGGCGTGCTCGGCCGGTTCGTCCGCGCCTTCGGGCAGATCGTGGCGATGATGCAGTTCAACATGTACCACCACTACACGGTGGACGAGCATCTGTTGCGCTGCATCGGGGTGCTGGCCGAGATCGATCGCGGCAGCAACGACGAATACACCCTTGCCAACGACCTGATGCGCAAGATCCTGCCCGAGCACCGCAAGCTGCTCTATGTTGCGCTGTTCCTGCACGACATCGCCAAGGGCCGGATCGAGGACCACTCGATCGCCGGGGCGCGGGTTGCGCGGCGGTTTTGCCCCCGGCTTGGCCTCTCTGCCGCGGAAACCGAGACCGTCGCCTGGCTGGTCGAGCAGCATCTGGTGATGTCGACGGTGGCGCAGTCGCGCGACCTGTCCGACCGCAAGACCATCGAAAATTTCGCCGCCGTCGTGCAGTCGCTGGAGCGCATGAAGCTGCTCACCATCCTGACCACGGCCGACATTCGCGCGGTCGGCCCCGGCGTGTGGAACGGCTGGAAGGCACAGTTGCTGCGGACGCTGTACTACGAGACCGAGCCGGTGCTGACCGGAGGCTTCTCCGAGGTCAACCGCGCGCAGCGGGTCGCGATGGCGCAGGCCGAGCTGCGCGCCGAGCTCAAGGACTGGCCGGCGGAGCGCATCGACGCCTATTTCGCCCGGCACTATCCGGCATACTGGCTCAAGGTCGACCTGCCGCACCGCATCGACCATGCGCGATTCGTGCGTGCCGCCGAAGAAGCCGGCAAGACGATCGCGACAACCTTTTCGTTCGATCCGGCACGCGGCGTCACCGAGCTGACCGTGCTCGCGCCGGATCACCCGTGGCTGCTGTCGAGCCTCGCCGGCGCCTGCGCCGCGGCGGCCGCCAACATCGTTGACGCGCAGATCTTCACCACCACGGACGGCCGCGCGCTCGACACCATAGCGGTGACGCGCGAGTTCGAGCAGCAGGACGACGAAGCCCGGCGCGCCAAGCGCATCACCGACACCATCGAGAAGGCGCTGAGCGGAACGCTCAAGCTCCCGGACGTGGTGACGCGGCGCTCCGTGCCGAAGGGACGGCTCAAGGCATTCTCGGTCGAGCCCGAGGTCACCATCAACAATCAGTGGTCAAACCGCTACACCGTGATCGAGATCACCGGCCTCGACCGACCCGGTCTGCTCTATGAGCTGACCGCGACGCTGTCGAAGCTGAGCCTCAACATCACCTCTGCACACGTCGCGACGTTCGGCGAACGCGTGGTCGACGTGTTCTATGTGACCGATCTGCTGGGCGCGAAGATCGCGTCGCCGACCCGCGAAGTCGCGATCAAGCGCGCGCTGCTGCAGCTGCTGTCGCCCGAAACAAACCCGCCGCAGGCCAAGGGCGCTGCGGCGGGCTGAACGGTTCCAGGACCGTGATTGTCGCAAATGTCAGTTGGTCTTCGCGGCCGTCTTGGACTTCTTCTTCTTTGCCACCGGCTTCGCATCGGCTTCCATCTTGGGCTTGATGCCGACCTGATAGACAGCCTGCGCCCAGCTCGGCAGGAAGATCGGCAAACTGTCGCGCGCAAAGCGGTAGCTGTTGTCGTTCTGCTTCTGCCAGTCCGCCATTTCCGGCTGCTTGGCCGCCACCTTCTTCTTCGGAGCGGCTAGTGCGGGCGATGCCGCGATCATGGCGAGCGCAACAAACAAAGCGATCTTCTTCATGTGGGGTTCCCCTCAACTCGTGCACCGCGTCCAGGCGGCCCTCAGCGCCGCAAGCCTAGCATGGACGTTCGTACTGGCCATCCCCCCAATTGTCACGAGGGAGATCGCTGCCACAGTTCCAAAAGCAAACGGCGCCGAGGAACGCCGGGCGCCGCTACCGATTCGGCTTAAGACGACGAGGCCTATTTCTTCTTGGCCGCCGAGCGCGGCTTCCACGGCTGGAAGGCATCACTCACCAGATTCAGATTCGCGGTGTTCTGCTGCGCCGAGACGGCGGGATCCGCCTTGGCCGGCGCAGCCTTACTTCTTGGCGGCGTCCGCGGCGGTCGTCATGCCAACGGCGAAAATCGCCCCGAGTAGAATCGGACCCTTGCGCATTGTCGGTCCCCAAAACGTTGCCACCGGATACTCCGGTAAGCGGCATCCTGCACAAATTGCCATGGCTTGAAATGCGCATTGGGAATAATTCCACTCTCGCCGCACCGGAAAAGCCTCGGTTTTGCGCTGCAACACCGCCCGCCGGCAACAGCTTAACGGACCCTTAAATCGCCAAGCCTAGCGTCGGTCCGCACTCGGCTGCCGGGGCTGCCGAGGCATTGTTGCGGGCGGGACATGGGACGGCGAAAGGCCAGCGAACGCCGCGAGCCGGTCTTCGACGTTACGCCGGGACCCGGCCCACAGGCGGCTTCCGCCGACGCTGAGCCGGCGCCGCCGAAGCCCGCACCGCGAAAGCGAAAAAAAGCCCGCGGACGGAAATCCGGAACGCGACGAACCGGCTTCGGCCGCGTCGCCTATTGGAGCGCGGTCGGCTCCTTGTGGCTGGTGATCGCCGCGATCGGCGCCGTTGTCATGATCGGCGTGTACCTGCCGCCGATCCAGTCGCTCGAAATTCCCAAACGTCCGCCGTCGATCCAGATCGTCGACATCAACAACCGGTTGCTTGCCACGCGGGGCGAGTACTACGGAGATCCGGTTTCGCTCAAGGAATTGCCGCGCCACGTGCCGCAGGCGTTCATCGCCATCGAGGACCGCCGCTTCTATTCGCATTGGGGCGTGGACCCGGTCGGCGTGTCGCGCGCGCTCTACGCCAATGCGATGCGGCGCGGTGTGGCGCAAGGCGGCTCGACCATCACGCAGCAGCTTGCCAAGAACCTGTTCCTGACCCAGGAGCGCACCCTCACCCGCAAGGTGCAGGAGGTCTCGCTCGCGTTGTGGCTGGAAGGCAAGTTCAGCAAGACCGAGATCATCGAGCTTTATCTCAATCGCGTCTATTTTGGCGCGGGCGCCTACGGCATTGAGGCGGCGGCGCAGCGCTATTTCAGCAAGCCGGCTCAGAAGCTGAGTGTCGCGGAAGCCGCCATGCTCGCCGGCTTGGTGCGATCGCCGTCGCGGCTCGCGCCGAGCCACAACCCGGACGGGGCGCAGCGCCGCGCGCAGACCGTGCTCGCCGCCATGGTGGAGATGAAGTTCGTCAGCGACGAAACCGCCAAGAGCGCGATGATACGGCCGGCGCAGGCGGTGAAGGCCGCCGGCGCGGGCTCGGTGCAATACGTCGCCGACTGGGTGATGGACGTGCTCAACGACCTGATCGGCCGCGTCGACCAGGACATCCTCGTCGAAACCACGATCGATCCCGTGCTGCAGGCTTCCGCCGAGAAGGCCTTGCTGGACGAACTCGCCAAGAACGGCGACAAGGCCGGCGTCGCCCAGGGTGCGATCGTATCGATGACGCCGGAAGGCGCGGTGCGCGCCATGGTCGGCGGCCGGAACTACGCGGAGAGCCAGTTCAACCGCGCGGTCACCGCCAAGCGTCAGCCGGGCTCGGCGTTCAAGCCGTTCGTCTACCTCACCGCGATCGAGCGCGGCCTCACGCCGGACACGGTGCGCGAGGACAAGGCGGTCTCGATCAAGGGCTGGAAGCCGGAGAACTACAGCCGCGAGTATCACGGGCCGGTCACGCTCAAGCAGGCGTTGGCGATGTCGCTCAACACCGTGTCGGTGCGGCTGACCCAGGAGTTCGGGCCACCCGCGGTGATCCGCACCGCGCACCGGCTCGGCATCGCCTCCAAGCTCGAGCCGAACGCCTCGATCGCGCTCGGCACCTCGGAGGTGTCACTGCTCGAGCTGGTCTCGGCATTGGCGCCGCTCGCCAACGGTGGGCTGGAAACCACGCCACACGTCGTGGAGAGCGTGCGAACGACCAGCGGCAAGACGCTTTACACCCGCAAGCAGCAGAGCCTCGGCCGCATCGTCGAGCCGCGCTACGTGGCGATGATGAACGCCATGATGCACGAGACGATCGCCACCGGCACGGCGCGCAAGGCGGACGTGCCCGGCTGGCCCGCCGCGGGCAAGACCGGCACCTCGCAGGACTTCCGAGACGCTTGGTTCGTCGGCTACACCGGTCATCTCGTCACCGGCGTCTGGCTCGGCAACGACGACAACTCACCGACGCGGAAAACGACGGGCGGCGGCATGCCGGTCGACGTGTGGACCCGGATCATGAAGCCGGCGCATCAGGGTGTCGCCATCGCAGGCTTGCCCGGACTTCAGATCGGGCCGAAGACGGCGGGACTGCTGCCCTCGCTCGGCTGGGGCGCCCCGGCGACTGCGCCGCAGCCGGCCCGCGCCGGAAATGTGAAGCCTGAATCCGGCACGATGGATTCCTGGCTGCTCGACCGGCTGTTTGGACGGCGCTGATCAGTGAGGCGCGGATTGCGTCCGCACCTTGCGCGTCAGCGCCCACAACAACAACGCACCACAACCGGCCAGCGCAAACGCAATTGAAAAGGGCCATGCCGAGCCGCCGAAACTGTGACCAAGCACCGCGCCTACGGCCGCCGAGTTGGTCTGCGTGATAAACCCAAGCAACGACGACGCGGCGCCGGCGCGATCCGGAAAAGGAATGAGCGCGCCGGCCTGCGCCTGCGGCCACACCATCCCCATTCCGAACATGTAGACCGTGACGGACGTGACCAGTCCGATCGCCTCATGCACGCCGAACGTCATGACAAGCAGCGCGCCGAGACCGCCCGCGGCCATGCCCACCGCGCCGGTGCCCATGGTGCGCCCGGCGCCCCATCGCGTCACAAATCGCGCGCTGATGAGCGTGCCGAGCAAATAGCCTCCCGACGCAACCGCAAAGGTAAAGCCGAAAGCTAGCGCCGAGAGACCGTAGATGTCCTGCAGGATGAACGCGCCGGTGGAGATCCACGAAAACAAGCCGGACATGCAGCAGATCGCGATACCGAGGTGAATGACGAAAATGCGGTCGCCCAGGAAGCGGCGATAGGACCGCACGATCGACATCGGCGATACCGGCTCCGGCGCGCGCTGCCGTAGCGTCTCCGGCAGCAGCAGCCAGGCCATGCCCACCGCCATCGCGCCGTAGCAGAACAATGCGACGAAGCTCGACCGCCAGCCGTACAGCGTTTGCAGCACGCCGCCGATCAGCGGCGCCAGCAACGGCGCGAGCGCCATGATCGCCGCCATGCGCGACAGCTCGCGTCCGATCCGGGAGCCGTCGTACATGTCGCGCACGACGGCGCGCGCCAGCACGATCGCGCCCGACGCTCCCACCGCCTGCACGAAACGCGCGGCGATCAGCGCCTCGATCGAGGTCGTGACCGCGCAGGCGAACGTTGCCAGCAGGTAGATGCCAAGCGCGGTGAGCAGCACCGGCTTGCGGCCATGCCGGTCGGACAACGGCCCGTAGAACACCTGCGCAACGGCGAAACCGAGCAGGTAGAACGAGATGGTGAGCTGCACCTGCGCCATCGGCGCGCCAAGCAGCCGCCCCATGTCCGGCAGCGACGCCAGATACATGTCGACCGATAGGGGCCCCATGCTGGTCAGCAGGGCGAGCAGCAGCGTGAGCGGGAAGGTGCCGGGACGCAGCATCAAGTCGACCTTAGCCAGCGTTCGAAGAAGAAGGGAGGCACCCGATTTCGGACAGGAATGCGCCGTCCGCCGACCTAGCGGAGTCGCTCGCCGGCGCCCTCGGCCGGCAGGCCGTAGCGGTGCAGGTCGGCGCCATGCACGTCGAGCCAGACCTTGGCGCGCTCGGCATCCGGGCACATGCGGTTGACCAGCCGCCAGAACCGCGGCGAATGGTTCATCTCGACCAGGTGCGCGACCTCGTGGATCGCGAGATAGTCCAGCACGAACGGCGGCGCCAGGATCAGCCGCCAGGAGTATGACAGAACGCCAGTTGTCGAGCACGAGCCCCACCGGCTCGACTGATCCCTCACCGAGACGCGCTTCATGCCGACCCCGATGGCGTCCGCAGCACGCCGGCTGGCGACGCTCAGATCGCGCTGCGCTTCTCGGCGCAGGAAATCTCCGACGCGGCGCTCGACATGCGGCGCATCGCCGGCGACGCAAATGAAATTCTCGCCGCCCTCGCCCTGCTCGGTCCACACCGTCCCGCGCTTGCCGGGACGATGCGCGATGCGATGGTCCACGCCGCGCAACGGCACCACGGCACCGTCGATGAATGGCGCCGCCTCCGGCAGCCGCCGCAGCCGCGCCGCGATCCAGCCGCCGTGCTTCTGCGCGAACGCCTTGGCCTCGCGCACGCTGCCCCGCAGCGGCATGGTGAGGATCACCTCACGCGTTGCGGAATGAATGCGCAGGGTATAACGGCGGGCGCGGCGGTGCCGGCGCACGCTGATCAGGTAGATGTCCCGATCGAACATGACCTGGATGGTTTGCGGCTCGCTTTGACGCCGGTCGAGCAGCGCGCGCAACGGCTGCGCCGCGAGCTTGCGGAGCCAGGACGGCGTGCGGCTTCGGCTGGGCATGCGGGAGCGTGGCCTTGTCGGCTCGAATTTACGAAATCTAGCAGATCGGCAGGCGGCGGCTAGCTGACAGCGCGCAATACGGGCTTCACGGCCTGCGCCTTCGGCATCCGGTCGTGGGTCAGCATGAAATCGGAGATCCGCGGCGCCACCTCGGCGCGGAACCGCGAGCCGTTGAACACGCCATAGTGGCCGACGCCGAGCTGCAAATAGTGGGCTTTCCGCTCGGCCGGAATGTTGACGCAGAGCTTGTGCGCCGCCTCGGTCTGCCCGACGCCGGAAATATCGTCGTTCTCGCCCTCGATGGTAAGCAGCGCCGCATTGCGGATCGCAGATGGATCGACCGGCCGGCCGCGATGCGTCATTTCCCCCTTCGGCAGCGCGTGACGCACGAACACGGTGTCGACCGTCTGCAGGTAATACTCCGCGGCGAGATCCATCACCGCGAGATACTCGTCGTAGAACTCGCGGTGCTTCTGCGCCGAGTCGCCGTCGCCCCTGACGAGATGGACGAACAGATCGCGATGCGCATCGACGTGCCGGTCGAGGTTCATGCTGACGAAGCCGTTGAGCTGCAGGAAGCCCGGATAAACGTCGCGCATCATACCGGGGTGCGGGAACGGCACCTTGCTGATGACGTTGCGGCGGAACCAGCCGCTGCCGCGTTCCTCGGCGAGCTTGTTCACTGCCGTAGGATTGCTGCGCGTGTCGATCGGGCCACCCATCAGCGTGATCGAGCGCGGCGCGTAAGTGTCCTTGTCGGCCTCCATCAGCGCGGTCGCAGCCAACACCGGCACCGATGGCTGGCACACAGCGATGACATGGGTGTCGCCGCCAAGGCGATGCAGGATGCTGATGATATAATCGATGTAGTCATCGAGATCGAAGCGGCCCTCCGACAGCGGCACCATGCGCGCATCCACCCAATCGGTGATGTAGACATCGTGGTTGGGCAGGAAGGCTTCGACCGTGCCGCGCAGCAGCGTGGCGTAGTGGCCCGACATCGGCGCGACGATCAGCACCTTGGGCTGCGGCCGGCGCGGCATGTGGCAGAACATGCGCTCGAAGTGGAGCAGATTGCAGAACGGGCGCTGCCAGACGGTGGAGATGTGGATCGGCGCGCGTTCGCCGCCGACCAGGGTGGAATCGATGTCCCAAACAGGCTTGGCGTAGCGCCGCGTCGAGCGCTCGAACAATTCCATCGCCGCAGCAACAGACTTGCCGTAGGTGGTATGCGCGAGCGGATTGAGCGGGTTCTTGAAATAGAGTTGCGTTACGCCTGCGAAAGCCCGTGCCGGGTTCAACGCAGCGTGGCCCATCTCGTAGGCCCAATAGAGGCCGTTCGAGAAGATCGGACCGCGAGCAGCCGGCGCTCCGCCAAATTCCCCAATCGCCATGTCGGGACCCCGGCCCGTTTGTTGCGCTGCAGCATAGTGACGGTTCGTTGACATACCGTCAACATGTGGGGGATTTTTCGGCAGCTGCTACGGCTTAGAAATCTAAAGAGATTTTCTCAGCAGCGGATTCCATCGGCGATTTTGCCGGGGATTAGTCGCCGCCCTGCAGCAGAGTGCCATGGGTGCGGGCGCTTTTGAGTAACACCAGGAACGCAATCGTGCTGCCGGCAAACACCACCGCATTCAACGCCAACGCCTGGATCATCAGGTCGGCGCGGAACACCTTGTCGATCAGCAGTGCCCGCATGCCCTCGAACACGTAGGTCGGCGGCAGCATCCAGGCGAAGATCTGCAGCCAGTCTGGCAGCACCGAGACCGGGTAGTAAACGCAGGTCAGCGGCAAGAACAGGAACATGATGCCCCAAGCCAGGTTCTCCGCGCCAAGACCGTTACGCAGCAGCAGGCCGGCGACGACGAGCGCGACCGACCATCCGGTCAGGAACAGATTGAAGACGAACACGGCGAGCGCGAGCCCCATCGCCCAGAGATTGAATCCAAAGAACGCGATAGCGACCAACGTGACCGGGATCGTACCGATCGCCAGCCGGATGATGCTCATGGTCATTAACGCGACAACGTATTCACCCGGCCGCAGCGGGCTCATCATCAGGTTGCCCATGTTGCGGGAGTACAGCTCTTCGAGAAACGATATGGAAAAGCCAAGCTGCCCCCGGAACAGGATGTCCCACAGGATCACGGCGGCAACGAAGGTGCCCGCGGCCTGCGCGAAGAAATTGGAATGCTGCGCGACGTAGAGCTGAAGGAAGCCCCACATCAGCATCTGCACCATCGGCCAGTACATCAGATCGAAGATGCGCGGCCAGGACGATTTGATCACGTACCAGTGCCGCAGCACGATCGCGCCGACGCGTCGCGGCGAGAATGCAATGTATTCGGGAGATTGCACGCTCACTGCGCCGCCTCCGAAGCTTCGTTGCGCCCGCGCGCAATGTCGAGGAACACTTCCTCGAGATTGGTGCGGCCATACCGCGAGATGAGATTGGCCGGCGTGTCGTCGTCAACGATCTTGCCTTGCTTCAGCATGATGACGCGCTCGCACAGCCGCTCGACCTCGCTCATGTTGTGCGAAGCGAGCAGCACGGTGGCATTGCGCGTCGCGCGATAGCGCTCCAGCCAGGAGCGCACCCAGTCGGCCGTGTCGGGATCGAGCGACGCGGTCGGCTCGTCGAGGAGGAGCACTTCGGGCGAATTGATCAGCGACTTGGCCAGTGCGACGCGGGTCTTCTGGCCCGACGACAATTTGCCGGTCGGCCGGTCGAGCAGATCGACCAGATCGAGCTCCTCAGCCAGCGCCTGCGTGCGCGCGTTGACGTCGGCCACGCCGTAAAGCATGCCGAATACCTTGAGGTTCTGCCGCACCGTCAGCCGCATCGGAATGTCCACATAGGGACTCTCGAAATTCATCCGGTGCAGCACGCGATGGCGATGCCGCGGCATCTCGGCGCCAAGCACGCTGACGCGGCCGGAGGTCGGCTGCAGCAGCCCCATGATGGAGGCGATGGTGGTAGTCTTGCCGGCGCCGTTGCCGCCAAGCAGCGCGGTGCACGAGCCGGGCTCAAGCGAAAACGAAATGCCATCGATGGCGGTCACGGTCTTGTAGACCTTGACGAGGCGATCGACGGCGATGGCGGGGATGGACGTCATGAGGGTTTATCCCGCACATGTGAGCCGCGGCGCCACCAGGCGCAAGCCCCTGGGCCGTCACATCTTCCAGCGGGCGTCCGGGTCTTCCTCGGGAACCAGCAGGGCCACGATTTCGACGCTGGCGTCCTTATCAAGGTCGAGCGTCGTGGGCTGGATTTCGTAGCCCGCCTTCCACACGTTGAGCTCGTAGCGGCCCTTCGGCAGCCGGATCTCGGCCAAGCCCGCGCGGCCGGTTTCCGCGCGATAGGCGCCGAGCCGCACCAGCGCCACCTCCACCGGCATCGCGGTGGCCTTTTCGATAACCTTGACGGTCAGCGTGTGATCGGGCGGCGGCACGATGGCGGCGCTGAAGGTGGACGATGCTCCGTCGTGCGGCAGTTCCAGCCCTTCTGCCTGGAACCGCACTGTCCATGACGCCATGCCCGGCTCGCGCGGCGCGCCAAGCTGCAGCTCGGTCCAATAAAGCGCAGCAGTTCCTGCAAACGGCGCGTCGCCCAGCGCGCCGCGCGCCACCACTTCGCCACCGCGCAATACTTCCACGTCACGGCCCTTGAGCCCGCAGTCGGCCGAGGATTTCGCGCCGATCTTCACCTTGAACGGCGCGCCGGCGATCACCGGCGAAGGGACGTCCCAAACCGCCAAGCTGCTGGCTTGCGGCCTGCCCCGCACCCGAACGTCAAGCACGGCTTCCTCATATTGCGTGCGGGCCAATTGGTGCGCCGGCAGCACGAAGCGCCAGATGTGTTCGCCGATTCGCGGCGGCACCTTAAGCAAAATGTCGCCGGTCTCGCTGATCGCAGCGTCGTGCTTTGCGAACGCGGGGGAGGCCTCCGATCCGTCGGGCGACAACAGCTTTGCCGCCATGCCGCTTCGCGCGCGTCCGGCCGGACACGACGCGCGCAACCGCACCACGACACTGCTTCCAACCGCCGCCTCGATGGGCGTCGGCTCGTTCACCTCGAGATGAACGAGGGCAGCGGCCGGGCGAACCGTCATCAGCGCTGGCCCGAAATATCGGCGACCTTGACCCTCGCCGCGTGACGCCCGGCAAGCCGGCCGAACACGATGCAGCGCGTCAGGCCATGCTGCGCAAAGCCGCCCTGCGACTCGCCCGCGCAGTAGAGGCCCTGGATCACCTCGCCGCGCGTGTCGACCACCCGTGAATCCACGTCGGTGCGAAGCCCGGTTAGCGTGTCGTGCAAGATCGGTGTCGCCCAGGCCGCGTAGAACGGCGGCTTCTCGATCTTGAACTGCGGCGTCTTCTTCTTGAAATCCGTGTCGGCGCCCGCCGTGACGAACCCGTTGTAGCGGTTCACCGCCTGCTGCAACGCCTCGCCGGAGATCGGCTTCTTCTGGTAGGGATTCTTGATCTTGCCGGCCAGTTCCGAGAGCGTATCGGCGCTGTAGAAATAGCCATCCGGATCGACGTGTGGCGGCGCCGGCTTCCACTTCTCGCGGATGACAGCGTCGGCGTCGAAAATCGCCCAGATCGGGCCGCCACCATTGAGCTTGGTCTTGTCGCCGTTGTAGCCCATCGCCGCGGCGAAGAACTTGTGCGAGCCGTCGCCCTCGTCCCAGAACCGCTGACCGTTCTGGTTGACGAAAATCATGTTCTGCCAGTCACGCACCGTGAGGCCGGTGGCGCGCGCCTGCGGGAACATCGGGCTGTCCGGCTCATAGACCAGCGACGAATAACCCCAGCGGCAGCCGACGTGCCGCGTCTTGGTAATCGCCGCGCCTTCGCCGATGGTCTGGTTGGCGGTCGACCACA
This sequence comes from Xanthobacteraceae bacterium, assembly GCA_040510745.1. Lineage (GTDB taxonomy): Bacteria > Pseudomonadota > Alphaproteobacteria > Rhizobiales > Xanthobacteraceae > Z2-YC6860. The sequence goes on along the minus strand of JBEVIJ010000148.1, from coordinate 11,741 downwards.
GCGACGCACCTATATCCATGGCGGCAAGCTCCCCGTCGGCGCCCTGATGCACGTACGGCTCGCAGGCCTGCTGGTATTCCTCGGTAAGCCGCGGATCGAAGATGCGGCGGAAGTTGACGTTGCCGGTGTGGCCGCCGGTGCAGACGATCACGCCCTTGCGCGCCGCGATGTTCACCGGATTGCTGCCGTTGACGGTGGTGATGCCCAGCACGCGGCCGGAATTGTGCTTCTCGCGCACGATCGAGGTCATCTTGTGCTTGAGGAAAATCTGCACGCCCTTCTTGCGGGCGCTTTCCTCCATCCGGCGCACCAAGCCGGAGCCGTTGCGGTTGCGCCGCGGCGCGATCACTTGGCTCGGGATGTGCCATTCCTTGGTAACGAAGATGCGATCGACCGTCGCAGCGTCCGGTGAACGGCTCGGTTTCTCGATGAACTCGACGCCGTTCTCGATCAGCCAGTCATACGTCGCGACATTCTCGTCGGCGAACACGCGGATCAGGTCGCGGTCGCTGAAGATGCTCTCCTCGTGGTCGTGGCGCACCCAGTCAGCGAAAATCTGGTCAGGCGTGTCCTGGATATTCAGCTTCTGCTGCAGGGCATGACCGCCGCCGACCTGCACGCGGCCGCCGCTCAGCATGCCGCGCCCGCCGATGTCATAGTTTTCATCGACGATGATGACCGATGCGCCGTTGTCCCGCGCCGTGATGGCGGCGGGCAGTCCGGCGACACCCGCGCCGATCACGACCACATCGACGGTGTAGTCCCACCGGATGCTGCCGTTCGCTTGCGCACCGGCTTGCTGTGAGCCGATTGCGACGGCGCCGACGCCCGCGGCAGCGCTTTGTGAGAGAAATTTGCGTCTGCTGACGCTTTCCTCCGTGCGATTGCCGGATGCACGGTCGCCTGTCGGCTTGCCCATGGCCTGACCCTCCCGATGTGCAATTTGGTTTTATTGGCATTAGTCTTGACCTTGCGCGCAGGGGGGTCAAGGCACCAAACGGGCCCGCGGGCGGCCGCAAATGGACTCTGCATGTCGAGCGCCTGGGCTTGGATTTTTATGCTGATGTTCGTCGCGATGCCGCGAATGGCGCACGCCGATCACGCTTGCGACACCTCGATCGGGGAGCCGGGCTGGAAGATGATCGCGAGCCACGAGACGGTCGACGTGAAAGACAGCACGCCCTACCAAACCGGCGGCAATTGGTTCGTCGATCGCGCCACCACGATGCTGCCGCTCTGCAACTACATCACCGCATCCGGCAACTACAGCCTGCGATCCTATTCGCTGTCGCCGGAAACCAAGACCGAGCGCATCACGATCTGCAAGGGCGCGGCGCCGGTCGCGCCGCACATGGGTGCGTGTCCGCCGAAATAGCCGTCAGTCGTTGCGCTGAGCCGCGTGCCGGCCGGCGATCCGGCCGAACACCATGCTGCGGCACAAGCCATGCTGGGCGAAGCCGCCCTGCGATTCACCGGCGCAGTAAAGACCGGGTATCACCGCGCCGCGCGTGTCGATCACTTTCGCGCTGGTGTTGGTGCGGAGCCCCGTCAGCGCGTCGTGCACCATCGGCGTCGACCACGCAGCATAGAACGGCGGCCTGTCGATTTTGTAGCGGGGCATCGGCCTGTTGAAGTCGGTGTCCACACCATCCGCAACGAACGAGTTGTAACGATTCACGGTCTCTTGCAGCGCGGCGCCGGACATGACGCGCTTCTGATACGGATTTTTGATCTTTTCTGCGAGCTCCGGAAGCGTGTCCGCGCTGAAGAACCAGCCGTCCGGGTCGACGTGCGGCGGCTGCGGGTTCCAGTTCTCGCGCCTGGCCGCATCGGCATCGAAGATCGCCCAGATCGGGCCGCCGCCGTTGAGCTTGGTTTCGTCGCCTTGGTTTGCGAGCGCAGCGTCGAAAAATCTGTGCGAGGTGTCCGTTTCGTCCCAGAACCGTCTGCCGAACTGGTTCACCAGGATAACGTTCTGCCAGTCTTCGACCGTGAGACCGGTGGCGCGCGCCTGCGCAAACATCACGCTGTCCGGCTCCCAGACCAGCGAGTTGTAGCCCCAACGGCAGCCGATGTGCGCTGTCCTGGTGATCCACACGCCGGCGGGAATGGTCTGGATCGCGGTTGCCCAAAGCGAGGCGCCGATGTCCATCGCCGCGAGTTCGCCGTCGGCGTTCTGATGTACGTAAGGCTCCCCCGCCTGCTGATACTCCTCGGTAAGACGAGGGTCGAACGTGCGGCGGAAATTGGCGTTGCCGATGTGCCCGCCGGTGCAGACCACGACGCCTTTGCACGCCTGGATGTTCACGGCGCGGCCGCCGTTCGCGACGGTGATCCCGATCACGCGGCCGGAGTTGCGTGTCTCTCGCACGATCGAGGTCATCTTGTGCTTGAGCAGGATCTGCACGCCCTTGTTGCGCGCGCTTTCTTCCAGGCGCCGGACCAGGCCGGAGCCATTGCGATTGCGATGCGGAGCGATGACACCGCTTGGGATGTGCCATTCCTCCGTGACGAAGATGCGGTCGACCGTCGATGCGTCGGGTGACCGGATTGGATTTTCGATGAACTCGACGCCGTTCTCGATCAGAAACTCGTACATCGAGACATTTTCATCGGCGAAAACCCGCACCAGATCACGGTCGTTGAACCGGCTTTCGGCATGATCGGGACGCACCCAATCCTGGTAAATCTGCTCCGGCGTATCCTTGATGCCGAGCTTGTTTTGCAAGGCATGGCCGCCGCCAACCTGCACGCGCCCTCCACTGAGCATGGCGCGGCCACCGATATCGAAGTTCTCGTCGATAAGGATGACCGTCGCACCGTGGTCACGCGCACTGATGGCCGCCGGCAGTCCGGCGGCTCCGGCGCCGATCACGACCACATCGGCCGTATGATCCCAGCGGATGGTGTCGGTGGCCTCGCCGCTCATTGCGGGCGGCATTATTGACTTGCACAGCTTCGGGTCAAGGTATCAGCCCGGATGCCATGATTGGCCGCAAAGGTGGCTGGTTCGACCCCGATGCACTAAGTTGGAGCATGCTCAACGACACCCTGGACCAGTTGCACCTGCCGCAGCGGCGCAACGTGCGCCTCGACACCTTGCTGCGGCTGCGCTGGCTCGCAATCATCGGCCAGTCCACCGCTGTCGTGGTGGTGCACTACGGCCTCGATTTCCCGCTGCCGATCTGGGCCTGCCTCGCCGTCATCGCGCTGTCGGCGTGGCTCAACGTGGCATTACGTGTGCGCTTCAGCCCAACGCAGCGGCTGGAACCGGAACGGGCTGCCTGGCTGCTCGCCTTCGACATCGCCGAGCTCGCGGTGCTGCTGTTCCTGACCGGTGGATTGCAGAACCCGTTTGCCTTCCTGTTCCTGGCGCCCGTGCTGCTCTCGGCGACCGCGCTGCCGCCCCGCCTCACTTTGATGCTCGGCGGCTTTGCCGTGCTGTGCGCCACGATCCTAGTGTTCGCACACTACCCGCTGCCCTGGGATATCGAGGACCCGCTGGAGCTGCCATGGATTTATCTGCTCGGCGTCTGGCTTTCGATCCTGCTCGCGATCGGCTTCATCGGCGTCTACGCGTGGCAGCTCACCGAGGAAGGCCGCCAGCTCGCCGAGGCCCTCGCCGCCACCGAACTGGTGCTGGCGCGCGAGCAGGCGCTGTCGCAGCTCGACGGGCTCGCCGCCGCCGCGGCGCATGAACTCGGCACGCCGCTCTCCACCATCTCGGTGATCGCCAAGGAGCTGGAGCGCGCCATCGAGCCGAATTCGCCGCACGCCGACGACGTGAAGCTGCTGCAGGAGCAGTCGCAGCGCTGCCGCACCATCCTGGCGAAGCTCAACGAACTGCCAAGCTCTGAGCCGTTCGACAGCGTGCCGCTGTCCGCCCTAATCGAGGAGGTGGTTGCACCGCACCGCAACTTCGGAGTCTCGATCGACGTCGATATGCCGCCGGCGGCGCCTGTCGGCGCGCGGAATCCGGCGATCCTCTACGGCCTTGGCAATCTGCTGGAGAACGCGGTCGACTTCGCGCACGAGCGCGTTGAGGTCACGGCCGACTGGACCAGCGATGATGTCGCCGTGGTCATCAGCGACGACGGGCCGGGCTTCGCGCCGGAGATACTGGACCGGATCGGCGAGCCCTATGTGCGTTCCAGCAAGCGGCGGCGCATGAATGCCGGCGGCGAAACCACCGGATTGGGCCTGGGCTTCTTCATCGCCAAGACCCTTCTGGAACGCTCCGGGGCGACGCTCGACTTCGAGAACCGCGTGTTCCCGGACCGCGGCGCCGTGGTCAAGGTGCGCTGGGGGCGCACGGATTTCGAGCGGCCGATGGTATTTGCTGCCTCTTGAGCCGCGAACCCAACCCCTCTACGTTGGGGCATCTCTAAATGGTGGGCGACAGGGCAGGAAACGACCATGACTATCGCCATCGCCAAAGATTCCAGGCCGCTCGCCGACCTGGCTGAACGTTCGTTACTCATCGTCGAGGACGACAAGTCGTTCCTGCAGCGATTGGCGCGCGCCATGGAGTCCCGCGGCTTCGAGGTCACCACCGCAGAAACGGTTTCGGACGGCCTGATGCAGGTCGAAAGGTCCGCCCCAGCGTTTGCGGTGGTCGACATGCGGCTCGGCGACGGCACCGGGCTCGACGTGATCTCCGCGCTGAAGCACCGCCGGCCTGACGCCCGCGCCATCATCCTTACCGGCTACGGCAACATCGCCACCGCGGTGAACGCGGTAAAAATCGGCGCGGTCGATTATCTCGCCAAGCCGGCCGACGCCGACGACGTGGTCGCGGCTTTGCTCGCAATCGAAGGCCGCAAGGCCGAGCCGCCGGAACATCCCATGTCGGCCGACCGCGTGCGCTGGGAGCACATCCAGCGCATTTATGAGCTGTGCAACCGCAACGTTTCGGAAACCGCGCGCCGGCTCAACATGCACCGCCGCACATTGCAGCGCATTCTGGCCAAACGCGCGCCGCGCTGACGGTCGGCCCAGGGGGATATGATGCTGTATCGCTGGCTCGTCGCCTGCGTCATCACGTTTGCCTCTCTCAACGGGGCTTTCGCGCAGGGCTGGCCAACCCGATCGATCCGCATCATTGTGCCGGTGACCGCGGGGAGCGCGACCGACGTCACCGCCCGCATCATCGCCGAGCATCTCGCGGCCCAATTGAGTCAGCCGGTGGTGGTCGAGAACCGCACTGGCGCCGGCGGCACCACCGGCATGGGATATGTTGCCAAATCCGTGGAGCCGGACGGCTACACCATCCTGGTGCATTCCGCGGCTTTCGCGATCCAGCCCGCGACGTTCCCCAATCTCGGCTACGATTCCGGCAAGGATTTCGCCGGCGTGACGCTGCTCGGCAACGCGCCGCTGGTGATGATCGCTTCTCCGAACAAGTACAAGACGCTGAAGCAATTGGTCGACGCGGCGAAGGCAAAGCCGAATGTGGTCAACTACGCCACGGTCGGCTATGGCGCCGCCGCGCACCTGACCGCGGAGCGGCTTCGCATGGCCGCCGGCTTCGAGGCGCAGCAGATTCCGTTCCGCGGCGCGCCCGAGGCCGTCAACGAGGTGCTGGGAGAGCGCGTCGACTTTTTCTTTTCGCCGACACTCGCCGCCGTGCCGCTCATTCGCGCCGGCAAGTTGTCGGCGCTGGCGGTGTCGGGCTCCAAGCGCGCGATGTCCCTGCCCGACGTCCCGACCACCATCGAGGCCGGCTATCCCAACTCCGACTACAACTTCTGGATCGGCATGTGGGTGCCGGTGAAGACGCCGCGCGAGATCGTCGACCGGCTTTATCAGGAGACCCGCAAGATTCTCGATATTCCGTCGGTGCAGGAGAAGCTCACCGCGCTCGGCAGCGAACCGGCCAGCATGATGCCGGCGCAATTCGACACGTTTTTCCGCGACGATATCGCGCTGAATACCATGTTGGTGAAGGCGGCGGGCATCAAGCCGAATCCGTAGATCGGCTCGTCACTTAATCAAATTTCCAACCCGCTCGACGATCATCTTCGGCGTAGCGTAGATTTTCGCGATCAACGCTGCGAGGTGTTCGCCGCCCTCCGGTTCGACCTCCAGCTTGCTCTTCTTGGCGTCGGCCAGAAACTCTGGATCCTTCATCGTCGCGCTGAATGCGTCGCGCAGCATCTTCAAGCGATCGGAAGGAAGGTCGGGCGGGGCCACGAACGGACGGCCGATGCCCTGCCCCGCGTAAAGGAACTCGAGCAATTGCCTCTCCTCGGCGTTGCGTGCGAGGTCGAGCACGAACGGCACGCCCGGCAGGCTGGGATGCGGCGTGACGCCGCCTTGCAGCAGCACCGTCACCTTTTTCTCCGGAATCCAATCTGGCCGCCGGTTGTGGATGCTGTCGAGGCTCTCGCAAATGCCGTCAACCTCGCCGCGCTCCATCGCCAGGAACACGTCGGCCGAGGAGCGGAAGCCGCTCACCAGCTTGAACCTGTAGCTCAGCAGGTCGTTGAGCACCCTTGGATAGGAGTGCGTGCCGGTGCCCGGTCCTGTGCTGCCCAGGATCAATTCCTTGTCGCGCAGGTCCTGCGCCGACTTCACCGCGGCGCCGGCGTTGGCGATGCAGACGTTGTGCTCGGTGGCCGGGCTGCCGAGCCAGGAGAATTTGGTGGCGTCGAAGCGCGCACCCGGCGCGCCGGTCAGCGGGCCGAGCGCGGCGTCGCGCGCGATGATGCCCATCACCGTGCCGTCCTTCGGCGCGGCGTTGTAGATGTGGCTCGCCGCCACGTAGCTTCCCGCCCCCGGCATGTTCTGCGGCACCACGCTCGGATGGCCCGGCAGGTGCTTGCCGATATGGCGGCCGACCGTGCGGCCCCACAGGTCGTAGCCGCCGCCCGGGCCGAAACCGATCACCATCGAGACGGTCTTGCCGGCGAACGGCTGCGCGGCGGCGGAGCACACTCCCGCCAGCAGCGCCGCGACAGCGGCCAATATCCTAAAGCTCGGATTCATGAGGCCCGGCCGGATCGATCAGCGACTGCAGGCGCAGCGATGCGGCGCGGGCGATGCTCAGCGTCATGCTCTTGCGGGTCGCGGTATACAGCCTGTGCTCGGGCGCCTCGCATTTGATCTCCGCGCCGAACGCATCCGCCACGATCAGCCCGGTGTCGGGCGGAAAAATCTCGCACGGTACTTCGACGGTGGTGGCGAAGAACAGCCGGTCGCAGTGCAGCCGGTAATCCATCCATTTCTGGTCAGCGCGAAAGTCCGCCACCGACGACTTGACCTCCACGATCCAGATTTCGCCGTCGCGGCCGAGCGCCACCAGGTCGGCGCGGCGGCCCGAGGCGAGCGGCAATTCGCTGACGCAGCAGAAACCAAGCGAAATAAGTAGCCGCGAGGCCCCACGCGCCACTGCGAGCGCGGTCTGCGACTGCCGTCCGTCGATCGGGATCTCCGTGACTTTGGCGGAAAACGCGCTCATTCGCCTTTGCCGAGTTCCATGATCATCCGAGTCAGCAGATAGAATCGCGGCGGAATGCTGGCGAGCTCGATATATTCCCGGTCGGTGTGGGCGTTGCCGCCGACGATCGACAGCCCGTCCAGCGCCGGCTTGAACACGCCGGCCGCGAAGCTGGAATCCGCCGCGCCGCCGCTGCCTTCCAGCTTCAGCGTCTTGCCGAGCTCGCCGTAGATCGACTGCGCCAGCTTGGCGAGCGTGTCGGTCTGCGCGTTCTGCGGCATGATCGGGAAGCTGCGTACCAGCGTTGTGGTCACCTCGGTGTCGGGGATCAGCTTGCCGTCTTTCGCAGTCGCCGCCGCTTCACGCTCGACCCGGTCGAACTCCTCGCTGACCAGCGCGCGCACGTCGACGTACGCCACGGCCAAGTCGGGAATGACGTTGGAACGGTCGCCGGACTGCAGCACCGTGACATTAACCGAGGTCTGCTTCTGCGGGTTGCCGAGCTTGGCCACCTGCAGCACCTGGTTGGCGAGTTCCATCGCTGCGTTGCGGCCCTGTTCCGGCGAGCCGCCGGCGTGCGCGGCGCGGCCTTTCACTTCGATGGTCAGTCGTGCCGAGCCCTTGCGCCAGATCACGATACCGTCGCCCGCGCGGCCAGATTCCAGATTGAGCGTGACGTCATGCTCCTTCGCAAGCTTCTCGATCAGCGCGCGCGAGCCGCGCGAGCCGGTCTCCTCGTTGGTGTTGAGCAGGAGCGTGATGCGCGCATAGTCCCTGAATTTCAGGTCCTGCAGGATTTTCAGCACGGAAATCGCGGTAACGACGCCGCCCTTGTCGTCGGACACGCCCGGCCCGTAGGCGCGCTCGCCGTCGATGCGGAATGGCCGCTTCGCCGCAGTGCCTGGCGCGAACACCGTATCGGTGTGCGCCATCAGCAGAATGCGGCCCTTACCGGTGCCATTGAAGGTGGCGACGATGTTGTCCCCAACCGCGGGCCTGGCCGGGAGAATTTCGATGTTGGCGCCAAGCTTGCGCAATCCCTCGACGGCGATGGCGCCGACCTGAACGAGACCTTCCGCGTAGCCGGTGCCGGAATCGATGTTGACCAGCCGCTCCAGCAGCTTGAGCGCATCCGCCTGGTAATGCTGGGCGCGCTCGAGGATTGGCTTGTTCGGCTCGGCAATGGACGGACCGATTGCGAGCGCAAGCACCCCGCCAAGAATAAGCCCGTGTATCATCGCCTGCTCCCCGCCGGCGCGCGCACGCCGTTCACCCGCTCCGGAAACGCCTTCGCCAGACCCTCCCGTGTCGCCGACAGCACGCCCCGCTCCGTAACGAAGCCGGTGACCAACCGCGCGGGTGTGACGTCGAACCCGTAGTTGGCTACGGCCGAGCCATCGGGGATCACGGTGACGGTTTCGATCCGCCCGTCCGCCGTGCGGCCGGTCATGGTTGACTGCTCCTCGGCACCACGCTGCTCGATCGGAATTTCCGCAATGCCATCGCTGACCGTGAAATCAATACTGGGCGATGGCGCGCCGATGTAGAACGGCACACCGTTATCCTTCGCCGCCAGCGCCTTCAGGTACGTGCCGATCTTGTTGCAGACGTCGCCGCGTGCGGTGACCCGGTCGGTTCCGGTAATGACCAGATCAACCATGCCATGCTGCATCAGGTGACCGCCGGTGTTGTCGGCGACCACGGTGTGCGGAACGCCGTGCTGGCCAAGCTCCCATGCGGTAAGCGAAGCCCCCTGATTGCGCGGCCGCGTCTCATCGACCCAGACGTGGAGCTTCATGCCCTTGTCATGCGCGGTGTAGATCGGCGCGGTCGCGGTGCCGACGTCCACGGTGGCAAGCCAGCCGGCGTTGCAGTGCGTGAGCACATTGACCGGCTCAGCCGGCTTTTTGTTCGCCGCAATGTCCTCGATCAGCTTGAGACCGTGCCGGCCGATTGCCTGGTTGATGGCGACGTCCTCGTCGCAGATTTCTGCCGCACGCCGATAGGCCGCAGCAACACGCTCGCCGCGCGGCCGATTGCGCACCGCGGCGATCATCTCATCGAGCGCCCACTTGAGATTGATCGCGGTCGGCCGCGTCTTGATGAGGGTCGCGTAGGCGCGCTCCAACATTTCGTCGGAGGCGTCGGCGCGCAGCGCGAGGCATACTCCGTAAGCTGCAGCAGCGCCAATCAACGGCGCCCCGCGCAACTGCATGGTGGAGATCGCGCGCGCCGCGTCGTCGAGCGTTGTCAGCCCGATCGTCGCGTAACGGTGCGGCAGCAGGGTCTGGTCGATGGTGCCGACGGTCGCGCCGTCCGGCTCCAGCCAAATGCTGCGGGTGTGCTTGCCGCCGACCTTCATGTTCATGACTCTTAAACGTCCGTTCAGGCTTGAACAATATTGCCGTGGATTTGTCCCAATCGGCGGCGGCGGACCTGAAATCCCAGATTTTCCCGTGGCCTGCGACAAAGCAGGCCGCCGCCAATCCGCCGACGGAGAGCCGCAATCCGGGCCCGCGTCCGCCCGCGAAACAGGGAAATCATCCCTGCGTCGGAAACATTTTGAGGGGTGAATCATGCTTGCTCAACTCGCGAGGACGTTGTTCCTCGCTGTTATTCTGGCTTTATTCTCGTCTGCCAGCATTTCTTCCGCCAAGCCCATCGTCGAAGTCGGCTTCGTGCTCGACACCACCGGCTCAATGGGGCCGCTGATCGAAGGCGCCAAGCGCAAGATCTGGTCGACCGCCACGTCGATCGTCGACACCAACCCGGACGCCGAGATTCGCATGGGCCTCGTCGCCTATCGCGACATCGGCGACGAGTATGTCACCAAGGTGTTTCCGCTCACCACGGACATCCAGGACCTCTACGCCAACCTGCTGGAGCTGCGCGCGCGCGGCGGCGGCGACTGGCCGGAGAGCGTCAATGAGGCGCTGCACGTCGGCGTCACCAAGCTGACCTGGACGCAGGGCGACGAGGTGCGCCGCATCATGTTCCTGGTCGGCGACGCGCCGCCCCACATGGATTACGCGCAGGACGTCAAATCCCCCGAGGTGATGAAGATCGCGCGCGAGCGCGACATCATCGTCAACGCGGTGCAAGCCGGCGGCGCGCGCGACACCGAGCGGGTGTGGCGCGAGATCGCGCAGATGGGCCGCGGCCGCTACATCCCGATCCCGCAGGACGTCGGCCAGGTGGTGATTATCGAGACGCCATACGACATCGAGATCCTTGAGCTGCAAGGCCGCATCAACGGCACCGTGATCCCGTATGGCCCGCGCCATCAGCGCTCGGACGTACGCAAGAAGACGGAGCAGTATGCCGCGGCACCGCGATCAGTCGCCTCGGAGATGGCCGGCTACATGAGCAAGCGCAGCGCGGGCCTCGCCTCCGCCGAAGCAGTGACCGGGGCCGGCGACCTGGTCGCCGACGTCACTGCAGGGCGCCAGAAGCTCGGCGCGGTGAAGGACGATGACCTGCCGGATGCGCTGAAGCCGATGAGCCCGGCGCAACACCAGGCTGAGATCGACAAGCAGATGACCGAGCGGAAATTGCTCAACACGCGGATGTCGGAGCTGGTGAAGAAGCGTGACGCGTATGTGGTGGAACAGCGCAACAAACAGCCGAAGAAGCAAGGCGACTCGTTCGACCGCGTGGTCGAGGAAACGCTGAAGGCACAGATCAAGCGCTAGCCTCGTTCCTCCAAATGTTTCAAGCTCCCGCCGGAAACGGCGGGAGCTTTTCATGCCCATCGACTACGAGGTCGAATACAACAACCGCGCCCGGGTGCCGGAGCATCCGCAGATTTTCGAAGAATGGCAGCGCGACGGCGCGGCCTACCGCGATCTGGCGAAGTCCGAGGGACGGGCCGAGCTTGGCATCCGTTTCGGCTCGACGGCGCGGCAATATGTCGATCTGTTTTCGCCGAAAGGCGGCAGGGCCAACGCGCCGCTTGCGCTGTTCATCCACGGCGGCTACTGGCGCTCGCTCGACCCGTCGATGTTCAGTCACCTGGCGCGGGGCATGAACGCGCACGGCGTGACGGTCGCGGTGTCGGGCTACGACCTCGTCCCGCAGGTGTCGATCGCCGATATCGTGGCGCAGACGCAGGCGGCTTGCCTCTTTCTCTGGAAGCGGTTCGGCAAGCGCATCATGGTCAGCGGCCACTCAGCCGGCGGACACCTCGCCGGATGCATGGTCGCGACCGATTGGAAGAAGCTCGATGCTGGCGCGCCGGCCGATCTCGTTCCCGCCGCCTATGCGATCTCCGGCCTCTACGATCTCACCGTGCTGACGCACCTCG
>JBEVIJ010000147.1:0-9478 GCA_040510745.1 Xanthobacteraceae bacterium | reverse complement strand
CATTTCTCGGTGTCCGATTTCAGAATCGCGCCAAGCCGGTCTGGCCCGTCGCCGGAGATATCGACGCCGAACGTGGCAAGCCGCTCCTTGACCGCCGGCATGGCGAGGATGGCTGCGATCTCCTTGTGCAGCCGCGCGGTCGTGTCTCGCGGCGTGCCGCCGCTGGTGAACACCGCGATCCATGTGGTGACGTCGAAATCCGGCACGCCAGCCTCGATCATGGTCGGCAACTCGGGCAACACCGGTGAACGATTCGGTCCCGTGGTCGCCAGCCCGCGCACCTTGCCGCCGCGCACATGCGGCGCGCCGGTCGTCACCAGGTCCATGAACACCGGAACCTGCCCGCCGATGACGTCGTTCATCGCGAGCGGATTGGCCCGGTAGGGCACGTGGCGCATGTCGATGCCCGCCTGCTGCTTGAAGAGCTCGCTGGCGAGATGCGTGGAGGTGCCGTGACCCGGCGTCGCGTAGGCAAGCTCACCGGGCTTGGCCTTCGCCAGTGCGATGAGCTCGGCGATGGACTGTGCCGGCACCGCCAGATTGACAACAACGACCATCGGCACGTTGCCGACCATCGTGACCGGCGCCAGATCCTTCATCGGGTCGTAGCTCATCTTTGTGTAGAGGCTCGGCGACATCGCGAGATAGTTCGCCGCCATCAGGAGCGTGGTGCCGTCCGGCTCGGACTTCGCCACCGCATCCGCGCCGATGTTCCCGCCGGCGCCCATCCGGTTCTCGACCACCACCGGCTGGCCGATCCGCTCCGTCAGGTGCTGCCCGATCAGGCGCGCGATGGTGTCGCCCGATCCGCCGGGACCGAACGGCACGACGAACTTGAGCGGCTTCGACGCGACGGACTGCGCCGCCGCGGGCGCGGCCGAAACAGCGTAGCTAAGCCCGACAAAGGCCAGCGCGGCGATACGCAATAGCACAGGCATCGGTTGTCCCTCCCTGTCGGCGATGACCCGGCGGCGATCTTCCGCGCCTGACGAAGCCGAGCCGCGGCCGATGGTAGGCAATTGCGGACCGGGCGGGAACCCGGATGAACTTCAGAAAAAGCTCTGCGGGTCGACGTCGACCTCGAGCTTGAGCGTGCCCTTGGTCTTGGGTGCGGCGGCGAGCCATTCGCGCAGGTACGCCGACAGGTCGTAATTGCGCGGCGCCTTCACCAGCAGCCGGAAACGATAGCGGCCGCGCACCACGGCGAGCGGCGCCTCGGCGGGGCCCAGCACGCGCACGCTGTCGTCGATCGGCGAGATCGCCGCGAGCTTGCGCGCGTATTGCTCAGTGGCGTGCTTGTCGCCGCCGGAAATGAGCAGGCTCGCCAGCCGCCCGAACGGCGGATAGCCGGTCTTTTCGCGCACCTCGATCTCGGCGCTGTAGAACGCTTCGCGGTCCTGCGCGATCAGCGCGCGCATCACCGGATGCTCCGGGTTGTGCGTCTGCAAAAATCCGTAGCCGCGGCCCTCTTCGCGGCCGGCACGGCCGACCACCTGATGCAAGAGCTGGAACGTGCGCTCGGCGGCGCGTGGATCGCCATTCGACAGGCCGAGATCGGCATCGACGATGCCTACCAGATTCAATTTCGGAAAATGATGGCCTTTCGCCACGAGCTGCGTGCCGATCACGATATCAAATCGGCCTTGCGCCACATCGTCGAGCTCCTGGCGCAGCCGCTCAATCGATTCCACGAGATCGCTGGAGAGCACGAGGATGCGCTTGTCGGGAAACAGCTCGGCGGCCTCGTGCTCGAGCCGCTCGACGCCCGGCCCGACCGGCACGAAGCTGTGCTCAGTGCCGCATTTCTGGCACTTCTCCGGCGGCGGCATCGAGAAACCGCAGTGGTGGCAGACCAGCCGCTTTTTGAAGCGGTGGTCGACCAGCCAGGCATCACAGTTCTGGCAGGCAAGGCGATGGCCACAGTGGTTGCACAGCGTGAGCGGCGCGAAGCCGCGCCGGTTGAGGAACAGCAGCGCCTGCTCGCCGCGCTCCAATGCGATCTTTACCGCCTCGGCGAGGCGCGGCGAGATGAACCGCCCGCGCGCCGGTTTCTCGGTTCGCAGGTCGATCGCCTCGACCGACGGCAGGTGCTGGCCGCCGAACCGCTCCGGCAAGTGCAAATGTGCGTAGCGGCCGCGGCGCGCGTTCACCACACTCTCGACCGACGGCGTCGCCGAGGCGAGCACGATGGGGATTTTCTGCTCGCGCGCGCGCACCACCGCCATGTCGCGGGCGTGATAGCGCACGCCGTCCTCCTGCTTGTAGGCCGGGTCATGCTCTTCATCGACCACAATCAGCCCGAGATCGGCGTAAGGCAGGAACAAGGCCGAGCGCGCGCCGACCACCACCGGCACCTCATTCATCGCCACCGCGGTCCAGGTCCGCGCACGCTTTCGCGGCGCAAGCTGCGAATGCCATTCCGCCGGCGGTACGCCGAAGCGCTCCGCGAAGCGGTCGAGGAATTGTGCGGTGAGCGAAATCTCCGGCATCAGGATCAGGACCTGCCGGCCTTGGCGCACAGCCTCGGCGACCGCCTCGAAATAGACTTCGGTTTTCCCCGAGCCGGTCACGCCATCGATCAGCGTGACGTCGAAGCCGCCCTTCGCCACGCTCGCCCGCAACGCTTCAGCGCCGGCGCGTTGCGCATCGGTGAACTCCGGCACGGCGTGGTCGGGATCGGGCGGCACCGCCACCGGCTCTGGCGGCAGGATCACGGTCTCCAGCGCACCTTCGTCGATCAATCCGTTGACCACGCCGGCCGACACGCCGGCCTCATGCGCGGCTTCGCCCTTTGCCCGCACCATGCCGTCAGCAAGAACGGCAAGCACGCGGTTGCGCGCCGCGGTCATGCGCTTGGGATGCGGGCCGGCGAGCCGCACGCCGACCTTCTCGCGCGCGGGCCCAAGATGCTCGCCCATGCGGAGTGCCATGCGCAGCACCATGCCGCGCGGGCTCAATGTGTAGCCCGACACCCAGTCGACAAACTTGCGCAGTTCCGGCTTGAGCGGCGGAATCTCGAGCTTGTCGTCGACGTCCTTCAGCCGGTTGTGCAGACCGGGCCGCACCGTGACGTCGTCCGCCCAGACCACGCCGGTCGCCGAACGCGCGCGGAGCGGCACGCTGACCAGATCGCCCGGCGCAAGCTCCATCCCCGCCGGAACGCGGTAGGAATAGGCCTGATCGAGCGCGACCGGCACCAGGACATCGACGATTTTTTGTGGGCCAAGCGTCGTCATTGCGCGGTTGAAGCTCGTCGATTCGCTCGAAAGGGGTCCTGCGTTAGCCTAAGCTCGATCGTCTGTAAAAACATCGGGAGGACGTCATGGCCCACATCATGCGCCTGGCCGCGGCATTCGTGGCGGTCTGCTGGATCGGCGGTCCGCTGGCGGCGCAGGATCGGATGCCGCCCATTCCGGCAGATAAGCTCACCGAGGCGCAGAAGAAAGCCGCGGCGGAATTTTCCGAGGGCCGCGGCTATGACCTGCGCGGGCCGTGGGTACCGTTGTTGCGCAGCCCCGACATGCTGCTGCGCGCCAAGGGCATGAGTGACTACCTGCGCTTCCAGAGCAAGATCGAAGAACGCATCAAGGAGATGATGATCCTGATCGCCGCTCGTGAATGGACCCAGCAATACGTGTGGAATTCTCACTATCCGGCGGCGCTGAAGGCCGGCCTCAAGCGCGAGGTCGCCGACGCCATCGCCGACAGCCGGCGGCCCGCGGGCATGGCCGAGGATGAGGAGATCGCCTACGACCTGGCGACCGAAATCCTGCGCTTGAAGCGCGTCAGCGACCCGGCCTATGAGCGGGCAGTGGCCAAGTTCGGCGAGCAGGGCGTGGTCGATCTGGTGAGCCTGGTCGGCTACTACAATCTGCTGGCGATCGTGATGAATACGACGCGCACGCCGCTGCGCGCCGGCACGCCCGAGCCGCTCAAACGCTATCCGAATTGAGGTTTCCGTCACTTAAGGAACAGTGAACGAAGGGATGGGACAATCCCCTCGTGCGCCCTCAACCCAACAAACCGGAACTCCCCATTGCCGCGCCCGACGTCGCGGCCGAAGTGGCGCGCTGGCTCGCGCACCTCGGCAGCGAACGACGCATGTCGGACAAGACGGTCGAAGCCTATGAGCGCGACGTCCGCCAGTTTCTCGGCTTCATGGCGGAGCATTTAGGCGGCGCGCCATCGCTGCGCGAGCTCGCCAAGCTCACTCCGCAGGACGCGCGCGCCTTCATGGCGGCGCGGCGCGCCGCAGGCACCAGCGGCCGTTCGCTGATGCGGGTGCTGGCCGGCGTGCGCTCGTTCGCGCGGTTCCTGGAGAAGAACGGCAAGGGCAAGGTCGGCGCGCTCGCCGCCGTGCGCGCGCCGAAAGTGCCGAAGACATTGCCCAAGCCGCTCGGGATCGCGTCGGCGCAGCGCATCGCGGATGCCGAGCTACGCGCCGGCGAGGATCGCGAGCCATGGGTGCTGGCGCGCGACGCCGCCGCATTAGCGCTGCTCTACGGCAGCGGGCTGCGCATCTCCGAAGCGCTCGGCATCAAACGGGGCGAAGCGCCGGCGCCCGGCAAAAGCGACGCCATCACCGTCACCGGCAAGGGCAACAAACAACGCATGGTCCCGGTGCTGCCGCAGGTCGCGCAGCTCATTGCCGACTATGTCTCGATCTGCCCCTACGATCTGCCGGCCGAAGGACCGCTGTTCGTCGGCGCCAGGGGCGGACCGCTGTCGCCGCGTATCCTGCAACTGACGATGGAACGGCTGCGCGGCGCGCTCGGCCTGCCCGACTCGGCGACGCCGCACGCGCTTCGGCATTCGTTCGCCACGCATCTGCTGGCGCGCGGCGGTGATCTGCGCGCCACCCAGGAGCTGCTCGGCCACGCCTCGCTGTCCACCACCCAGATCTACACGGCGGTGGATACCGAGCGCCTGCTCGAGGTCTACCGCAGCGCCCATCCCAGGGCATGATCCCCGAAAAGTGGGGACCGGTTTTCGGAAAGGATCATGCCAACTCTAGAGCGTGATAGGCTAGCCGCCGGGGCGACGGCGGCACTGTCATTCTTTTGCAACGATCCGCCGTTGAATTCGTCATTCGGGTGAATCACGGAGGGATCGGTCATGAGTCACGGTGTTCACGCGGTTCAGCACGAGGTCGAGCACAAGATCCAGCATGACGAGCACGGCCACGGCGAAGGCGGCGGCCACGAGATCGACACCAGCACCCGGAACAAGAGAGTGGCGCTGCTGATCGCGGTAATCGCGCTGTTCCTCGCGTTCTCCGAGACGATGGGCAAGAGCGCGCAAACCAACGCGCTGAATCATCAGATCGAGGCGTCCAATCTCTGGAACTTCTTCCAGGCCAAGAACATCCGCCGCACCCTGACGCTGGTCGCAGGTGAGGAGATGAAGGTCAACCTGGCCGGCAACCTCGAGGAGCCGCGCAAGGCGGCGATGACCAAGCAGATCGACGATTGGTCTAAGACCGCCGCGCGCTACCGCTCGGAGCCCGAAGCGGCCGGCGGCAAGGGCGAAGGCACCCTCGAGCTGTCGCGGCGCGCCATCGAGGAGCAGGCCAAGCGCGACATCTGGCTGGCCAAGTATCATCACTACGAGGTCGCCTCGGCCGCGTTCCAGATCGGCATCGTGCTGGCGTCGGCGACCGTCATAACCGGCATGCTGGTGCTGAGCTATCTGTCTATCGGTCTCGGCTTCCTCGGTATCGGCTTCATGGCGATCGGGCTGTTCGCACCGCACGCCGTGCATTTGTTCTGACGCACTACGCCGCCGTCTCGCCGCGCATTTTTCGCCGGATGCGCTGGAGCAATCGCATCGTTCTTCCCGCACGCTGCGGCGCGAACATCCGCCGCCATTGCCGCATCCGCTCCTTGATGGGATAGACCATGCCGTGTGCCCAGGCGAGCCAGACCAGCATGTGTTCGTAAAGCCAGCGGAACCAGGCAAGCTGCAACAGCTTCGGCCGCGTCAGCTCGAAGATGAAGGCGGTGACGCCCATGCTCACCACCTTGGCGAGACCGAGCGTCGCCATGGCGCCAAGCCAAATCCCGCGCGCCAAGAGCCACAGGCCGATCAGCTTGATCGGAAACAGCAGCACGACCGGCACGAGAAACACCAGCAGCGTCGCGAGCGGCGGCAGACGCTCGATGCCGGCGGCGAGGCGCGCCTTGAAGGCGTCCCAAGGGATTTTGTCGACGAACCAGCCGACGACCGGCTTGAGCCGCTCCCACAGCCACGCCTCGAACAGGAAGACGAGCGCGAGCAGGATCCAGAGCGGGCGAAGTAGTCGGCGCATGTTGCGACCTACCTCCGGACGCGGCCCCCATCGACGCTGATGGTCTGCCCGGTGATGAACGCGGCGTCGTCGCTGGTCAGGAACGAGACCGTGCCGACCAGATCGTCCGGCACCTCGACGCGCTTGATCGCCTGCATCTGCGCGACGCTTTCGAACTCCTCATCCATGCTCTTGAGGCCGGCGCGCGGTGCGCGAGCGAGCGTGCCCGGCGAGCGCGTCAGGCCCGGCGCGATGGCGTTGACGGTGATGCCGTATGGCGCGAGATCGGTCGCGACCGCCCGCGTGAAGCCGACGATGCCGCCCTTGCTCGCAACGTAGTGCGCGAAGCCGGTCACCACCGAGCCGAGCGTCGACGACGCCATATTGACGATGCGGCCCCACTTGCGCTCGATCATGCCGGGTGCGAAGGCCGACGACACCAGGAACGCACTGTCGAGATTGATCGACATCACCTTGCGCCAGTCGTCGTAGCTCATGTCGGTGAAATTCTTCTGCGGAAAGATGCCAGCGCAGTTGACCACGATGTCGGCGCGGCCGAACTGCTTCCTCACCTCGTTGGCCATCGTGGTAACGGCTTGCGGCTCGGACACGTCGCACTTGATGGCGATGCCCTTGCGGCCCGCCGCCTCGACCATCTTGACGGTCGCGGAGCCGTCGCCGAGGTCAGCGATGGCGACGTGAACGCCGTCCTCGGCGAGCCGCTTGGCGAACGCCTGCCCGATGCCGCCCGCCGCGCCGGTGATGACGGCGAACTTGTCCTTGTGTCCCTTGGCCATGTGTCGCTCCCTTTGCGGAAGCGAGTATCACATATGAATCGCGCGCGTGCCCACCGCGAGCGCCGCTTCCTTGACCGCCTCGGGCAGCGTCGGGTGCGCGTGACAGGTGCGCGCGATGTCCTCGGCGGATGCGCCGAACTCCATCGCCACCGCGGCTTCGGCGATCATGTTGCCGGCATCGGAGCCGACGATGTGGACGCCGAGCACGCGGTCGGTCTTGGCATCGGCCAGGATTTTGACGAAGCCGTCGGTCTGCTGGTTCGCCTTGGCGCGGCCGTTGGCGGTGAACGGGAATTTTCCCGTGTTGTAGGCGACGCCGGCTTCCTTCAGCTCGTCCTCGGATTTGCCGACCGAGGCAATTTCAGGGAACGTGTAAACCACGTTCGGGATCACGTCGTAGTTCACATGACCCGCCTTGCCGGCGATCAGTTCGGCGGCGGCCATGCCTTCGTCCTCGGCCTTGTGCGCCAGCATCGGCCCGGCGATCACATCGCCGATCGCGTAGATGCCCGGCACATTGGTAGCATAGTGCGCGTTGACGATCACGCGGTTGCGGTTGTCCTTCTTGACGCCGACCGCTTCGAGGCCAAGCCCATCGGTGTAGGGAATACGGCCGATCGCCACCAACACCACGTCGGCCTCGATGCTCTCCGCCGTGCCGCCTTTCGCCGGCTCGACCTTGGCCTTCAAGGTCTTGCCGGATGAATCGACGGCGACGACCTTGGCTCCGAGCTTGAACATCAGCCCCTGCTTTTCCAGCAGTCGCTGCGACTGCCGCCCGACCTCGCTGTCGATACCCGGGAGAATACGATCGAGGAACTCCACCACAGTCACCTTGGCGCCGAGCCGCCGCCACACCGAGCCGAGCTCCAGCCCGATCACGCCGGCGCCGACCACCAGCAGATGGCCGGGAACCGCGGGCAGCGCGATCGCCTGGTCCGAGGTGACGATCCGCTTGCCGTCGATCTCGATGCCCTTGAGCGGCGCGACCGCCGAGCCGGTGGCGATGACGATGTTCTTGGTCTGCAGCGTCTGCGTCTTGCCGTCGGCCGACTTCACCTCGACCTGGCCGGGCGCCGCGATGCGGCCCATGCCGAACACCGAATCGATCTTGTTCTTCTTGAGCAGGAAATCGACGCCCTTCACGTTGCCGTCGACCGCCTCGTCCTTGAACTTCAGCATCGTGGCGAGATCGAGCTTCGGCGTACCCACGCCGATGCCCATCTTGGCGAACGAATGCCCGGCCTCGTCGAACATTTCCGAAGCGTGCAGCAGCGCCTTCGATGGGATGCAGCCGACGTTGAGGCAGGTGCCGCCGTGGGTGCCGCGCTTTTCCACCACCGCGACCTTCATGCCCAGTTGCGCCGCGCGGATCGCGCAGACGTAGCCGCCGGGGCCGGTGCCGATGACGATGAGGTCGTAGGGCATGAATTGACTCCAAACTCTCGTTCGTCATGGCCGGGCTTGTCCCGGCCATCCCGCACAGGAATGCACAATGCCCTCCTAAGCGGGATCACCGGGACTCGGCGCTTCGCGCCGGCCGGTGATGACAGATCATAGATCCAAAACAATCCGCGCCGGATCCTCCAGCAATTCCTTCACCCGCACCAGGAACGTCACCGCCTCGCGGCCGTCGACGATGCGGTGGTCGTAGGACAGCGCGAGATACATCATCGGCCGCACTTCGATCTTGCCGGCGTGCACCACCGGCCGCTCCTGGATCTTGTGCATGCCGAGGATGCCGGACTGCGGCGCGTTGAGGATCGGCGTCGACATCAGCGAGCCGTATACGCCGCCGTTGGTGATGGTGAAGGTGCCGCCCTGCATCTCCTCGATCTTGAGCGCGCCCTCGCGCGCGCGTCGGCCGAAATCAGAGATAGTCTTCTCGATCTGCGACAGCGAGAGATGGTCGGCATCGCGCACCACCGGCACGACGAGGCCCTTCTCGGTGCCGACCGCGATGCCGATGTGATAATAGTTCTTGTAGATGATGTCGGCGCCGTCGATCTCGGCGTTGACCGCGGGGATGTCCTTCAGCGCCTGGACGCAGGCACGCACGAAGAAGCCCATGAAGCCGAGCTTGTTGCCGTGCTTCTTCTCGAACACGTCCTTGTATTGATTGCGCAGCCCCATCACCGCGCTCATGTCGACCTCGTTGAAGGTCGTGAGCATGGCGGCGGTGTTCTGCGCGTCCTTGAGGCGGCGCGCGATGGTCTGGCGCAGCCGGCTCATCTTGACGCGCTCCTCGCGCGACGCATCATCTGCGGGGGATGGCGCGCGCACATGCACCGCCGCGGCAACCGGCGTAGGTTGAGAGGCGGCGCGCTCGATCGCGGCCAGCATATCGCCCTTGGCAACGCGGCCGTCCTTGCCGGAGCCGGCAACCGCGCCGGGG
>JBEVIJ010000146.1:0-22898 GCA_040510745.1 Xanthobacteraceae bacterium | reverse complement strand
CGCTGCTGACTGATGCCGACTGGCTTACGTTGGCGCGCGACATCATAGACGCCGCTGCAACAGATGTGGCGATTGGATTTAGCAGCGGAGTTGACCGGACCAAAAACGAAGTCGCGGACGTGACCAAGCGCATCGCTAACAACATCGTCAGCCAATGCGACTTTTGTGAAATGGTTGAGAAGCGTGAGGCGACCAGCCAAACTATCGACCAGATTGCGCAGATGCACGGTGCGCTGTTGAGCGCCTTGCAGCTTGTTACCGATAAGTATTGCGTGACCGATGGCGCTGACGATGACTTGGTCCAAGCCGCCCGCGCTTTGATCAATGGGGCACGGCCACGGAAGCCATATGAGGTATCTTCCGCAGACATCATAGAGATGTTTCCGCCTGAGCCGCCGAAGCCATAATGATCGAATTCGGAATCCGATCAGTCGCGACAAGGCCCCGAAAATTCGGGGCCTTTTTCGTTTGATCGGTTTCACATTCTGACCGCGCCTGACCGCCCCTGACCGGAATTAGTGTGAAACGCCCATGTGAAACCCTTGTCAGGCAACGAATAGAACGTAACTGGCGGATTCAAGCCAGCTTACTCGCACGATGTCGGCAGAAGCGCACAGCTTTCCCTTGCAGGCGATCTGGAACAGACCCCTTTCATGGGCTGGACCCCTTCAGTAGCCTTGAGAGCAGTCCCGGCTGGAACTCGCGACCACAAGGGAGGACGACCGTGCACCGCATGCTGTTTGCCGCGTTGCTTACTGCGGCTTTGATCGCCGTGCCTGCCCTAGCGCAGGACAACTACCCGAACAAGCCGATCAGGATCGTGCTGCCGGTGCCGGCGGGCAGCGCGCTGGACATCGCGGCGCGCGCGATCGGCGAGCAGTTGGCAAGCCGCTGGGGCCAGCAGGTGCTGATCGAGGCGCGGCCGGGCGCCGGCGGCCTCATCGCCGGGCAGGCCGTCGCCAACGCCCTGCCTGACGGCTACACGCTGCTCGGCGGGCCTTCCTCGCTCTTCACGATCCTGCCGGCGCAGAAGGACAAGCTGCCGATCGACGTCAATCGCGACTTCACTCAGATCGGCATGATTGTCGGCAGCGGCGTGATGTTCATCGCGGTGTCGCCCAAGCTGGGCGTGTCGAACTGGACCGAATTCGAGGCGCTGGCGAAATCGAAGCCGGGGCAGATCGCGGTCGGCACCAACGGCGCGGGCACGTTGCCGCACTTTGCCGGATTGGTGATCGAGAAAAAGGGCAACGTGCCGATCACCGTGGTGCCGTACAATCAGGGTGGCACCATGGCTGCCGTGGCTGACATCATGGGCGGGCGGGTGCACGGCACGATCGAAGCCGTGTTCGGACTGCGTGGCCCGCTGCAGTCCGGCGACCTTAAGTTGATCGGCCAGATGGCAGCGCAGCCGGAGCCGGAATTTCCGAACGTTCCGACAATTGGCATCAGCGCCATCGGCTTTATGACCTTGGCCGCGCCAAGCGCCACGCCACAGCCCATCCTCAATCGCCTGGCCGAAGGCCTCCGTCAGGCGCTGGACTCACCGGCGGTCAAGCAGCGCTATGCCGATCTCGGCGTGCCGATCCGCAACTACACGCCGGCGCAAACCAAGGCGTTCGTTGAGAACGAGCAGAAGATCTGGTGGCCGCTGGTGCGCGAATTCACGCCGCCGGAAGTTCGGAATTAGAGCATGATCCCGAAAAGTGGGAACCGGTTTCGGAAAGACATGCTCAAACAAGCACGTAAGATCAGATTCTAGCGCGACAGCAGATCGGCGGTGGCCGCGGGGCTGAGGTTCTCGCGGCTTCCGTCGGCGCGCTTCTTCACCTCCAGCGTGCCTGCGGCGAGGCCCTTCGGGCCGATCAGAACCTGCCACGGCACGCCGATCAGGTCGGCGGTCGCGAATTTCGCGCCGGGACGTTGCTCGGTGTCGTCGTAGAGCACGTCAACACCCTTGGCCGTGAGCTCGCGATACAAGCTTTCGGACGCGCCGTCGGTCGCGGCGTCGCCCTGCTTGAGATTGAGGATCGCGACCTTGAAAGGCGCCACCTGCTCCGGCCACTTGATGCCGGCTTCGTCATGGTTGGCTTCGATCAGCGCCGCGACGAGCCGCGTCGGGCCGATGCCGTACGAGCCCATGTGAACCGGATGATCGGCGCCGTCCGGTCCCGCGACCATGGCCTTCATCGGCTCGGAATATTTGGTGCCGAAATAGAAGATATGGCCGACCTCGATGCCGCGCGCCGACACTTGCTTGTCGGCGGGGATACTTCCAAACGCCGCGGCGTCATGCTTCTCCGAAGTCGCGGCATAGAGCGACGTCCACTTGTCAACAATGCCCTGCAGCGCCGCTCGATCGTCGAACTTCACGTCGGCGTCCGGCACCGGGAAATCGAGATAGTCCTTGTGACAGAAAACCTCGGACTCGCCGGTCGACGCCAGGATGACGAACTCGTGGCTGAGGTTGCCGCCGATCGGTCCGGTGTCGGCGACCATCGGGATCGATTTGAGGCCGAGCCGCGCGAAGGTGCACAGATAAGCGACGAACATCTTGTTGTAGGAGTGCCGCGCGCCTTCCTGGTCGATGTCGAACGAATAGGCGTCCTTCATCAGGAATTCACGGCCGCGCATCAATCCGAACCGCGGCCGCACCTCGTCACGGAACTTGAGCTGGATGTGATAGAGGTTGAGCGGCAGATCTTTGTAGGAGCGCACGTAGGCGCGGAAGATCTCGGTGATCATCTCCTCGTTAGTCGGGCCGTAGAGCATGTCGCGCTCGTGGCGGTCCTTGATGCGCAGCATCTCCTTGCCGTAGTCGTCGTAGCGGCCGCTCTCCCGCCACAGGTCGGCCGGCTGGATGGTGGGCATCAAAAGCTCGATCGCGCCGGAGCGGTTCTGCTCCTCGCGGACGATGGCATTGACCTTGTTGAGGACGCGAAGCCCCAGCGGCAGCAGGGTGTAGATGCCGGCCGCCTGCTGCCGCAACATGCCCGCCCTCAGCATCAGCTTGTGGGAGACGATCTCCGCCTCCCGGGGCGCTTCCTTGAGGATCGGCAGGAAGAAACGGGACAATCGCATAGCAACTCTCGGGATTTGGCGCGGTCGGAACAGCCCGGCAGTGAAACCGGATCAAGGCCGAAAAGACAAGCGCGGCAAGGGCCTGGGAGCGGTTCCAGGTCGCGTGGCGAACGGGCAGTTTAGCGACTGCCCTACGTTCGATTTGTTGCAGTGCAAGAATGACAAGGGTGGGCCGGCCCGATAGATATAGCGTTGCCGGTCGGGGGCTGACGATTCACAGATCCCTATACCGCGGCCTGAGTCTAGGGACGAAAATTCCAAAGCGCGCAACAGCGCCAATGCCTCGAGGAACGTAGCGCGTCTCGAGGGCTAAGGATCTAAGTTCAGTGACGCGAGCAGGGCATTGGCCCTGCTCATTTTTTTAGCTCGATCGGCAAGCCCATCCAGGCCGCGAGATCGTCAAGGGAAATCACCCGATAGACGTAAACGTACGTCACCGCCGCGAAGATGACGGTCGCGACGATGGTGGTCCAAATTAGCTTGCGGGCAACATTGTGGACCCGCGGCGCGCCGGGATCGGTGCCCGGCGTCCCACCCTCGCCCTGCGCGGCCACGCCCCACGGCAGGACCGCGAACAGCGTCAGCCACCAGATCAGGAAGTAAATCGCGATCGCGGTCGAAAGCGCCATCAGGCCTGTTCCAGCTCGACCAGCGTCCCGCAGAAGTCCTTCGGGTGAAGAAACAGCACCGGCTTGCCGTGCGCGCCGTTCTTGGGTTCGCCGTCGCCGAGCACGCGCGCGCCCTCGCCTTTCAGGCGGTCACGCGCGGCGATGATGTCGTCCACCTCGTAGCAGACGTGGTGGATGCCGCCGTCGGCGTTTTTCTCCAGGAACTTGGCGATCGGCGAATTGTCGCCGAGCGGCTCCAAGAGCTCGATCTTGGTGTTCGGCAGGTTGATGAATACGGTCGTCACACCGTGCGCGGGCTGCGGCACCGCGTCCGAGACCTCGGCACCGAGCGTCTTGCGATAGATGTCCGACGCCTTCTTGATGTCGCGCACCGCGATGGCGACGTGGTTGAGCCGTCCGATCATGTCAGTCCTCCAGCATCCCGGCACGGGTGTGGATCAGGTATCAACGCGGGTCCGGCAGCCGTCAGCGGATGATTCAACGTCCGTGTCACACTGGCAACATGTGGACGAGAACCCAGGGCTTCTTGCCCCATTCCCCGGCCACTGCGGCGCGCACCGCGCGCCTGACCGACTCGGCGACGGCGTCGGGATCGCGCCGTCGCGCCTTGGGCTGGCTTTCGACGGTTTCCAGGATCGCGTCGAGCGCCACCTCCAGCATCGGCTGGCCGCTTGCCGCAACTTCCGGAATGCCAATCAGCTCGACGTCCGGGTCGGCCGCGAGCTGGCCCTTCTCGGTCAAGGCGAGCGCGACCGATACGATGCCCGAAATGCTCAGCCGTTTGCGGTCGGCGATGGTGCGTGCCTGCGCATCGACGAGCAGGTTGCCATCCTTGTAGAGCCGTCCCGCCGGCACCTCGTCGATGATGCCGGGATCGCCGGGCGCGAGCTTCACCAGATCGCCATTGCGGCACATCCCGACCGTGACGCCGAGGCTGCGCGCCAGCTCGGCATGCTCTGCAAGATGCAGGGCTTCGCCATGCACCGGAATGAGCAGCCGCGGCTTAACCCAGCCGATCATCTCAGCGAGCTCGTCGCGGCGCGGATGGCCGGAGACGTGTACCAAGTGCGTCCGGTCGGTGACGACCCGGACGCCCTGATCGATCAGGCCGTTGATGACCGTCGAAATCGCCTTTTCGTTGCCCGGAATCGGCCGGGACGAGAAGATCACTGTGTCGCCGCGCGCCAATGTCACCTCGGGATGCTCGTCCTTGGCGATGCGGGCGAGCGCGGCTCGCGGCTCGCCCTGGCTGCCGGTGCACAGCGCGACCACCTTGTCGTTCGGCAGGTGGCCGTAGACCTCCATGCTCCGGAACGGCTGAACGTCGTCGAGGTAGCCGGTCTCGCGCGCCACCTGCGTCACGCGCTCCATGGCGCGGCCGACCACGACGACCTCACGCCCGGCGGCGCGAGCGCCATCGGCCACAGCGCGGATGCGAGCCACGTTGGATGCGAATGTGGTAACGGCAACGCGCCCGGGCGCTTTCAAAATCAATTCGGCTATGGTGGCGGCGACCTCGGATTCCGACGGCGAGCGTCCGTCCCGCACCGCATTGGTGGAATCTCCGACCAGCGCGAGGCAACCCTCCTCACCGAGCGCACGGAGCTTGGCCTCGTCGGTTTTCTCGCCGAGGACGGGTGTCGGATCGATTTTCCAGTCGCCGGTGTGCAGCACGGTCCCATGCGGCGTGCGGATGATCAGCGCGTTGGATTCCGGGATCGAATGCGCGACCGAGCAAAGTTCCACGTCGAACGGCCCGACGCTGAAGCGCGAGCCGAGCGCCACTTCTGTGACCGGAATATCGGGCGCACCGAACTCCCCCAATCGCTTGGCAGCGAGCAGCGCCGCCGTGAACGGCGTCGCAAACACCGGCACCCGCAGCTTGGGCCACAGGTCGAGCATTGCGCCGTAATGGTCCTCGTGGGCGTGGGTCAGCACGATGCCGGCGATGTTGCGGCGCTCCGAGATCAGATAGCGGATGTCCGGAAACACCAGGTCGATGCCCGGCAGATTCTCCTCATTGGCGAACGAGACGCCGACGTCGATGATCAGCCAGGTCCGTTTGCGCTCATCGCCAAGCCCGTAGAGCGACAGGTTCATGCCGATCTCGCCGACGCCGCCGAGCGGCGCGAACACCAGATCGCCTTGCATGGCCATGATCTACGCCCTCACCAGCGCGGGCAGCACATCGGCCGCCGTGACGGCTTCGGTGACGCCGTCGGCACGGCGCAACAGCATTCGTCCGGCGTCGTCGATCCCTTCGAAGCGGCCCTCGAGCTCGCCCTCCGACAGTGCGACGCGGATGGTCTTGCCGAGGCCGAAGGCCCGCTTGAGCCACTCCTCACGGATCGTGGCGAAGCCAGAGCCGCGGTCCCACTGCGCCAGCCGCGCCGACATGGCGGCAGAAAGTTCGGTGAACACGCTTTCGGGCGTGGCGCGCACGCCCGCTGCCGCGAGGTCGGTCGCGGGAAATGCCGTACCGGCTGGGTGGTGCACGCAATTGACGCCGACGCCGACCGCGACCGCGCTGCCCTCGCCTTCGATCAAGATGCCGGCGAACTTGCAGCCGTCAATCAGGCCGTCGTTTGGCCATTTCAGCGCAAGTCGTTTCGCGAGCCCTGGGATACGCCCGGCAATCGCATCATGAAGCGCCAGCGCCGCGACGAACGACAGTTCCGGCGCGCGATCCGGCAGTGCCGCGTCGGCCAGCAGCAGGGTGGCGTAGAGATTGCCGGGCTCCGACACCCATTGGCGGCCGCGGCGCCCGCGGCCGGCGGTCTGCCGCTTGGCGGCCACCCACAACGGCCCGCGCTCGCCGCTACGCGCGAGCGTCAACGCCTCGGCGTTGGTCGAGCCGATCGTCTCGTGAGCGACCACCCTGGTCGGGGCGGTGGTTGTTGTCATCAGAACAGCGATTTCGCCGCCGCGCCTGCGGCTTGGACGAGCGGTCCGGGATAAACGAAATAGAGCAGATTGAACAGGCCGGTGACGCCGAGCACGGCCTTGAGCTCGACTGGCATCGGCTCGAATCCCGTCACCGGCTCGTCGAAGTACATCGTCTTGATGATCATTAAGTAGTAATACGCCCCGACGACGCTGGCGAGCACGCCGATCACGGCAAGCGTGAACATGTTGGCTTTGATTGCGGCGAGGAACACGTAGTACTTCGCGAAAAACCCCGCGAGCGGCGGGATGCCGGCCAGCGAGAACAAAAGCACCGCCAGGAAGAACGCCAGCGCCGGATTGGTGCGCGCGAGCCCGGCGAGATCGGAAATATTCTCCACGGCGCCATCCGGCCGCCGCATCGCGAGGATGCAGCAGAAGGTGCCGAGCGTCATGGCGAGATAGATCGCCATGTAAACCAGCACGCCCTGCACGCCTTCGGCGGTGCCGGCCGCGAGCCCGATCAGCGCGAAGCCCATATGGCCGATCGACGAATAGGCCATCAGCCGCTTGATGTTGCGCTGGCCGATCGCGGCGAAGGCGCCGAGCGCCATCGAGGCGATCGCGACAAACACCAGGATCTGCTGCCATTGCGGCACGATGCCGGGAAATGCGCCGACCGCGACACGGATGAACAGCGCGATGGCCGCGATCTTCGGCGCGGCGGCGAAGAACGCGGTGACCGGCGTCGGCGCGCCCTCATAGACATCGGGCGTCCACATATGGAACGGCACCGCGGACACCTTGAAGCAGAGCCCGGCGAACAGGAACACCAGCCCGAAGATCAGCCCGATCCCCGCCCCGCCCTGTGTCGCCTTGGCGATGCCGGCGAACGACACCGTGCCGGTGAAGCCGTAGATCAGCGAGCAGCCATAGAGCAGCATTCCCGACGACAGCGCGCCGAGCACGAAATACTTCAGGCCCGCTTCGGTTGAGCGCACCGAATCCCGGTTCGACGCCGCGATGACGTAGAGCGACAGGCTCATCAGCTCCAGCCCGAGATAAAGCGCGATCAGGTCGGTGGCTGAGATCATCATGCCCATGCCGACCGCCGACAGCATGATGAGGATCGGATATTCGAAAATCCGAACCTTCTCGACGGTCCGGTAGTGCAGCGACATCACGATCGCCACGGCCGACGCGACGAAGGAAAGCGACTTGAGGAAGCGGGCAAATCCATCAATGACGAAGCTGCCGCCGAAGGTCGCGCCGTCCGGCAGCGAAATCGTGACAAACGCCGCCGCGACCAGCAGCATCACTGCGCCGAGGCTGACGATATCGCTGCTGCGCTCGCGATGCGCGCCGAGCATCAGCAGGCCCATCGCGCCGAGCGCCAGCAGGATTTCTGGAAGCGCCGGGTACAACGGCATGTAGGTGGCGGCAACGCTCATTAGTTCACCAAGGCCGTCGACTTCGCGGCAGCGTTGAGCGCGGCGTGATAGTTCTGCAGCAGCGCGGTCACCGACGCGGCCGACATATCGAGCACCGGCTTCGGATAAAAGCCGAACAACACCGTCAGGGCGATCAGCGGGGCGAACACCGCGATTTCCCGCCAGCTCATATCGCTGATGTTCGCCAACGCAGGCTTTTCAAGCTTGCCGAGCACGACCTTGCGGTAGAGCCACAGCGCGTAGCCGGCGGACAGGATGACGCCGAGCGTCGCGAGCGACGCCACCACAATGTTGACCTTGAACGTACCGAGCAGCGTGAGGAATTCACCGACGAACCCGGAGGTGCCGGGCAGCCCGACGTTTGCCATGGTAAACAGCAGGAACACCGCGGCATAAACCGGCATGCGGTTGACCAGCCCGCCGTAGGTCGCGATCTCTCGGCTGTGCATGCGATCGTAAACGACGCCGACGCAGAGGAAGAGCGCGGCTGAGACGATGCCGTGCGACACCATCTGGAAGATGCCGCCGGCGACGCCCTGGGCGGTCGCCGCGAAAATCCCCATGGTGACGAAGCCCATGTGCGCGACTGACGAGTAGGCGATCAGTTTCTTCATGTCCTCCTGCACGATCGCCACCAGGGAGGTGTAGACGATGGCGACGATCGAGAGGGCGAACACCAGATTCGCGAAGTCGTGCGAGGCGAAGGGGAACATCGGCAGCGAGAACCGCAGGAAGCCGTAGCCGCCCATTTTCAAAAGGATCGCGGCGAGAATGACCGAACCCGCGGTCGGCGCCTCGACGTGCGCGTCTGGCAGCCAGGTGTGAACCGGCCACATCGGCATCTTCACCGCGAACGACGCGAAGAACGCGAGCCACAGCCATGGCTGCATCTCGCGCGGGAACGAATGCCGCAACAGCACGGCGATGTCGGTGGTGCCGGACTGCCAGTACATCGCCATGATGGCGAGCAGCATAAGCACCGAGCCGAGCAGCGTGTAGAGGAAGAACTTGAAGCTCGCGTACACCCGGCGCGGGCCGCCCCACACGCCGATGATCAGGAACATGGGAATGAGGCCGCCCTCGAAGAACAGATAGAACAGCACGAGGTCGAGCGCCGAGAACGTGCCGATCATCAGCGTTTCGAGGACCAGAAACGCGATCATGTATTCCTTGACGCGCACCTGCACCGACAGCCAGCTCGCCACGATGCAGAGCGGCATGATCGCCGTAGTCAGGATGATCAGCGGCAACGAAATGCCATCGACGCCCATGTGATAGGTGCCGTAGCCGCCGAGCCAAGCGACTTTCTCGACGAACTGGAATTCCGCCGAACCCGCATCGAACCGTGCCACCAGCACCAGCGACACCGCGAAGGTGACGACGGTGGTCCACAGTGCCACCCAGCGCGCATTGCGCTTGGCTGCCTCATCCTCGCCGCGCAGCATCAGAATGAAGAGGACGCCCGCGATCGGCAAGAAGGTCGTGACGGAAAGGATCGGCCAGCTCGCCATCAGTGCGCTCCACCCGGCGTGGAGAACATGAACCAGGTGATCAGCGCCGCGGCGCCGATCAGCATGGCGAAGGCGTAGTGGTAGAGATAGCCGGTCTGCAGCCGCACCACGTTGCGCGTGACATCGAGCACGCGCGCCGACACGCCGTCAGGCCCGAAGCCGTCGATCACGTAGCCGTCGCCGCCCTTCCAGAGCACCCGGCCGAGCCACAGCACCGGCCGCACGAAGATGAAATCGTAAATCTCGTCGAAGTACCACTTGTTGAGCAGGAAGCGGTACAGCAGGTCCTGCTGACGCGCGAGCTCGACCGGGATGTCAGGGCGCAGCAGATAGAAATAGGCGGCTATGCCCCAGCCCGCGAACATCATCACCGTCGGCGTCAGCGCGACCCACAGCGGCACGTGATGGATGGCGTCGATCACGGCGGCGCTCTGCTTGATCGACGCGCGGAAGAACTGCTCGACGTGATGGCCAGCGAAATACTCCTTGAACGAGAAGCCGGCGGCGATTGAGCCGAACGCCAGAACGCCGAGCGGGATCAGGATCACCAGCGGGCTTTCCTTCGCCTCCTCGTAGTGGCGCCTGTCGTGCGGCACGCCGTGGAAGGTCTTGAAGATCAGCCGCCACGAGTAGAACGCGGTGAGGCCCGCGGCGATCACGGTCATCAAAAACGCATAGGCCGCGGCCGGGTTCTTGCCGGCGTACGCCGCCTCGATGATGGCGTCCTTGGAGAAATAGCCGGCGGTGAACGGAAATCCGGTCAGCGCGAGCGTGCCGATCACCATGGTCCAGTAAGTGAACGGAATCTTCTTGCGAAGCCCGCCCATGTTCCGGATGTCCTGCTCGTGGTGCATCGCAATGATGACCGAGCCGGAACCGAGGAACAGCAGCGCCTTGAAGAATGCGTGGGTGAACAGGTGAAACATGCCGGCCGAGTACGCGCCCACGCCCATCGCGACGAACATGTAGCCGAGCTGCGAGCAGGTCGAATAGGCGACGATGCGCTTGATGTCGTTCTGCACGAGACCTACCGTCGCGGCGAAGAACGCCGTGGTGGCGCCGACAATCGTCACCACAGTGAGCGCGGTTGGCGACAGCTCGAACAATGGCGACAGACGCGCCACCATGAACACGCCGGCGGTCACCATGGTGGCGGCGTGGATCAGCGCGGAGACCGGTGTCGGGCCCTCCATGGCATCCGGCAGCCAAGTGTGCAGCAGGAACTGCGCCGACTTGCCCATCGCGCCCATGAACAGCAGCAGGCAGATCAGCGTCAGCGCGTCGGCATGCCAGCCGAAAAAGTTGATCGTCTTGCCGGTCAGCGCCGGCGCCTGCGCAAAGATCGTATCGAGGTCGATCGAACCGACCATCATGAAGACGGCGAAGATGCCGAGCGCGAAGCCGAAGTCGCCGACGCGGTTGACGATGAACGCCTTGATGGCGGCTGCGTTCGCCTCCGGCTTGTGGTACCAGTAGCCGATCAGCAGGTAGCTCGCGAGGCCGACGCCCTCCCAGCCGAAGAAGAGCTGGGCGAGATTGTCCGACGTCACCAGCGCCAGCATGGCGAAGGTGAAGAGCGAGAGATAGGACATGAATCGTGGCCGGTACGGTTCTTCGGCCATGTATCCGATTGAATACAGGTGCACGAGCGACGACACCGTCGTCACCACCACCAGCATCACCGCGGTGAGCGTGTCGATCCGCAGCGCCCAGGCGACCTTGAAGTCGGCCGAAACCATCCAGGTGAACAGCGTGATGCGCTCGTCGTGCCCGCCGAAACCGACTTGCCGGAGCGCGATCCACGACAGGATCGCCGAGATGAAAAGCAGCGCCGTGGTGATGATCTCGGCGGCGCGTGAGCCTTCCGCCGCCGGCTCCGCCGGGCCGTGGCCATGATCGTCGTGGTGGGCGTCGTGCGCCGCATGGTGGCCGTGGCCGGCATGCGCGTGATGATCGTCGGCGGGCGGCTCCGCACCGGGGAAGCGCCGGCGCGCGCCATAGATCGAGATCGCGCCCGCGAGAATGGCGCCCAGCAGCGGCAAAAGGACTATCGCCTGATACATCAGCTTTCCTGCGCTAGCCCTTCATCAGGTTGATGTCCTCGACCGCGATCGAGCCGCGGTTTCGGAAGTAGACGACGAGAATGGCGAGTCCGATCGCGGCCTCCGCCGCGGCGACGGTCAGCACCAGCATGGCAAACACCTGGCCGACGATGTCGCCCAGGTGCGTTGAGAACGCCACGAAGTTGATGTTCACCGCGAGCAGGATCAGCTCGATCGACATCAGGATGACGATGACGTTCTTGCGGTTGAGGAAAATGCCGAAGATCCCGAGCGTGAACAGGATCGCAGCAACCGAAAGATAGTGGCCGAGGCCGATCGTCATGCGTGCTCTCCGCGCATGATCTTGTCCGAAAACCGGTTCCCACTTTTTGGGATCATGCGCCAAGCCCCTGCCCGGGCCGCACCTGGCGGATTTCCATCGCGGTTTCCTTGGTGCGGGCGACCTGATCGGCGATGTTCTGCCGCTTCACGCCGGTCTTGTGGCGCAGCGTCAGCACGATCGCGCCGATCATGGCGACGAGCAGCACCAGCCCCGCAGCCTGGAAGAAGTAGATGTACGTCGTGTAAAGCACGCGGCCGAGTGCCTCGGTATTGGTGATGTCGGTCGGAATCGGCGATGTGATGGCGCGCGGCACACCCGGTCCGATGACCCAGGCGCCGACCACCAGCAGCAGTTCCGCCAGCAGCACGACGCCGATCAGCGCGCCGAACGGCAGGTATTGCAGCACGCCCTGGCGCAACTCGGCAAAATCGACGTCGAGCATCATCACCACGAACAGGAACAGCACCGCGACCGCGCCGACGTAAACCACGATCAGGATCATCGCGAGGAATTCCGCGCCCATCAACACGAACAGGCCCGCGGCGTTGACGAACGCCAGGATGAGATAGAGCACCGAATGCACGGGGTTCTTCGCCGCGATCACCATGAACGCGCAAGCCACGCACACGCCGGCGAACAGATAGAAAAACAGCGCGGGAAGGATCACGATGCGCGCCTCACCGGTACGGCGCGTCGAGCGCGATGTTCTTCGCGACCTCGCGCTCCCAGCGGTCGCCGTTCGCGAGCAGCCGCTCCTTGTCGTAGTAGAGTTCCTCGCGCGTCTCGGTGGCGAACTCGAAATTCGGGCCCTCGACGATGGCGTCGACCGGGCATGCCTCCTGGCATAGGCCGCAGTAGATGCATTTCACCATGTCGATGTCGTAGCGCGTGGTGCGCCGCGTGCCGTCGTTGCGGCGGGGCCCGGCTTCGATGGTGATGGCCTGCGCCGGGCAGATCGCTTCGCACAGCTTGCACGCGATGCAGCGCTCCTCGCCGTTCGGATAGCGGCGCAGCACGTGCTCGCCCCGGAAGCGCGGCGAGATCGGGCCCTTCTCGAACGGGTAGTCGAGCGTTGCCTTCGGCTTGAAGAAATACTTCATGCCGAGCACGAGCCCGGACAGGAACTCCTGCAGGAAGATCGAACGTGCAGCCTGATCGAGTCTCATGTCATCAATCCGATCAACCGAACAACTGGCCGACGTAGTAGCCGACCGCCGCAAGCACCAAGAAATCAGCAAGCAAGATCGTGCGGATGGCCGAGGCGCTCGGATTAGGCTCACCGTTCGCCTCGCCGCGCGCCACCTGGGGCACAATCGCCAGGTAGGCGGTGAGCGCCAGCAGCAGTCCGACCGCGGCACCGATCAATCCAGCTATGGAAAATGTCATGGCATCCTCCCAGGGGCGAGGCCGCCGAACTGCAGCACCGCCGCCACGATCACCACCATGGCAAGCGAGATCGGCAGGAATACCTTCCAGCCGAGCCGCATCAATTGATCGTAGCGGTAGCGCGGCACGATCGCCTTGGCCATGGCGAACAGGAAGAACATGAAGCAGAGCTTGAGCACGAACCAGATCACGCCGGGTACCCAGGTGAACGGCGCGACCGGGAACGGCGGCAGCCAGCCGCCGAGGAACAGGATGGTCGCCATGGCGCACATTGTCACGATCGCCACGTATTCGCCGAGCATGAACATCATGTAGGGCGACGAGCCGTATTCGACCATGAAGCCGGCCACCAGCTCGGATTCCGCTTCGACCAGGTCGAACGGCGGGCGGTTGGTCTCGGCGAGCGCCGAGATGAAAAAGATCACGAACATCGGCAAGAGCCACAGCCAGTACCAGCCGAACATGCCAAGGCTGGTGTCCTGCGCGGCGACGATGGCCGAAAGCTTCAGCGAACCCGCGCACAGCAGCACGGTGATGATGACGAAGCCGATCGAGACTTCGTAGGACACCATCTGCGCGGCGGAGCGGATCGCGGACAGGAAGGCGTATTTCGAATTCGACGCCCAGCCGCCCATGATGATGCCGTACACCATCAGCGACGAGATCGCGAAGATGTAGAGCACGCCGACGTTGATGTCGGCGATCATCCACCCCCCGCTGACCGGGATCACCGCCCAGGCCGATAGCGCGAGCGTGGCGGTGACGAGCGGTGCTAGCAGGAACACGCCCTTGTTGGAGCCTGACGGGATCACCGGCTCCTTGAGCACGAACTTGATGAGGTCTGCGAACGATTGCAGCAAGCCGAACGGCCCGACCACGTTGGGGCCGCGGCGGAGCTGCACGGCCGCCCAGATCTTGCGGTCGGCGAGCAGGATGTAGGCGACGCCGACCAGCAAGAGCACGAGCAGCAACAGCGACTGCGCGGCGATCACGATCAGCGGCCAGAGGTAGAGGGTCCAGAGTTCCGCCATTTGCCTACTCCGCCGCCGTCATGGTGCGGCTCTCGGCCAGCGCGGAACACTCGGCCATCGTCGCGGATGCACGCGCGATCGGATTGGTCAGATAGAAGTCGTCGATGGCACCGCCGAACGGCGTCTTGTCGGGCGTGCCACCCTTCCCGGCGAGCGTGCGCAGGTCCGCAGCGTCACCCGGCTCGATCTGGTCGATGCGTTGCAGATGCGGATGCGCGACGAACAGCTCCTTGCGAAGCTGAGCGAGCGAGTCATATGGAAGCTTCTTCCCCAGCACGTCGGACAGCGCGCGCAGGATCGCCCAGTCCTCGCGCGCCTCGCCCGGCGGGAAGCTGGCGCGGTTGGCAAGTTGCACGCGGCCCTCGGTGTTGACGTAGAGGCCCGATTTCTCGGTATAGGCCGCGCCCGGCAGGATCACGTCGGCGCGGTGTGCGCCGGCATCGCCGTGGGTGCCGATGTAAACGACGAATGCGCCCGGCGGCACATCGATCTCGTCGGCGCCGAGCAGGAACAGTACGTCGAGCGCGCCGGAGTTCGCCATGTGCCCGGCGTGGAGGCCGCCCGCAGCCGGCACGAAGCCGATGTCGAGCGCGCCGACCCGAGAGGCGGCGGTGTGCAGGACGGAGAAGCCGTTCCAGCCGTCCTTGAGAGCGCCGAGGTCGGCTGCGGCCTTGGCGGCCAGCGCGGCAACCGCCGCGCCGTCCTGGCGCACCAGTGCCCCGGCGCCGAGGATGATCATGGGCCGTTCGGCCTTCTTGAGCGTCTCGGCAAATGCACTGCGGCCCGCCGCGACCTCGGCGAGCGTTTCCGGGCCGGCGCCGAGATAGTCGTAGCTGTAGGTCAGGTCGGCACGCTCGCCGATCACGGCGATCGGGAACTGGCCGGCCCGCCAGCGCTTGCGGATGCGCGCATTGAGCACCGATGCCTCGCGGCGCGGGTTCGCGCCGACGATCAGCAGCGCATCGGCCTGTTCGATCCCCGCGATGGTGACGTTGAACAGGTAGCTCGCCCGCCCCGCGGACGGATGCAGCGCCGCGCCGTCCTGCCGCGCATCGAGATTCGGGCTGCCGAGCGCCGCCATCAGGGTCTTGAGCGCGAACATCTCCTCGACGGCGCAGAGGTCGCCGGCGATCGCACCGATCCGCTCCGGCGAGGTGTGGCGCACCTTGCCCGCCACGGCGGTGAACGCTTCGCTCCACGACGCCGGACGCAGCCTGCCGTTGTCGCGGATGTAGGGTTGATCGAGCCGCTGGGTGCGCAACCCATCGACGACGTGCCGCGTCTTGTCGGAAATCCACTCTTCGTTCACGTCGTCATTTGTGCGTGGCAGGATTCGCATCACCTCGCGGCCGCGCGCGTCGACCCGGATCGCGGAGCCGACCGCGTCCATGACGTCGATCGATTCCGTCTTGCTCAGCTCCCACGGCCGGGCGGCGAACGCATACGGCTTCGAGGTCAGCGCGCCGACCGGGCAGAGATCGACCACGTTGCCCTGCAGCTCCGAGGTCATCGCCTGTTCGAGATAGGTCGTGATCTCCATGTCCTCGCCGCGGCCGATCGCGCCCAATTCGGACACGCCGGCGACCTCCGCCGAGAAGCGGATGCACCGCGTACAGTGGATGCACCGGTTCATGATCGTCTTGACCAGAGGGCCGATGTACTTGTCCTCAACCGCGCGCTTGTTGTCGTCGTAGCGGCTGGAGTCGACGCCATAGGCCATCGCCTGATCCTGCAGGTCGCATTCGCCGCCCTGGTCGCAGATCGGGCAGTCGAGCGGATGGTTGATCAGCAGGAATTCCATCACGCCTTCTCGCGCCTTGCGCACCAGCGGCGTCTTGGTGTTCACGACCGGCGCCTCGCCGTTAGGCCCTGGCCGGCAGTCACGCACCTGCCACGCGCAACTCGCGACCGGCTTGGGCGAGCCCCTCAATTCGACCAGGCACATGCGGCAATTACCGGCGATCGATAGCCGCTCGTGGAAGCAGAAGCGCGGGATCTCGGCGCCAGCCATCTCCGCCGCCTGCAGGAGCGTGAACTCCGGCGGGACGTCGATCTCTTTGCCGTCAACGACGATCTTGGTCATCGCCCTACTCCGCCGCCACGCGGACGGCGTCTTCGTCCGCCTTGCGCGTGTATTCGTCGATTCGCCGCTCGATCTCCGGCCGGAAATGCCGCAGCAAGCCCTGCACCGGCCACGCCGCGCCGTCGCCGAACGCGCAGATGGTGTGGCCCTCGATCTGCTTGGTCACGTCGAACAGCATGTCGATTTCTTTTTTCTGCGCGCGGCCTTCCGCCATGCGGGTGAGAACGCGCCACATCCAGCCCATGCCCTCGCGGCACGGCGTGCACTGGCCGCAGCTCTCGTGTTTGTAGAAATAGGCAATGCGCGCAAACGCGCGGATGATGTCGGTCGACTTGTCCATCACGATCACGGCGGCGGTGCCGAGCGCGGACTTGTGCTTGGCGCAGCCGTCGAAATCCATCAGCAGGTCGTCGCAACCGGTCGCGCCGGCCGGGATGACCGGCATCGACGAGCCGCCCGGAATAACCGCAAGCAGATTGTCCCAGCCGCCGCGCACGCCGCCGCAATGGGTTTCGATCAACTCGCGGAGCGGCACGCCCATCGCGTCTTCCACGGTGCACGGCCGCTCGACGTGGCCGGAGATGCAGAACAGCTTGGTGCCGGTGTTATTGGGCCGGCCGATCGCAGCGAACCACGCCGCGCCGCGCCGCATGATGTCAGGCACGACTGCGATCGACTCGACGTTGTTGACCGTGGTCGGACAGCCGTACAGGCCCATG
Source organism: Xanthobacteraceae bacterium (assembly GCA_040510745.1). Lineage (GTDB taxonomy): Bacteria > Pseudomonadota > Alphaproteobacteria > Rhizobiales > Xanthobacteraceae > Z2-YC6860. Next base: position 5,739 of record JBEVIJ010000146.1, on the reverse strand, counting down.
TTGGCGGGAAATGGCGGCTTGAGCCGCGGCTGGCCCTTCTTGCCCTCGAGGCTCTCGAGCAGCGCCATCTCCTCGCCGCAGATATACGCGCCCGCGCCATGATGGACGTAGAGGTCGAAATCGTAGCCGTGGACGTTGCCCTTGCCGAGCAGCTTCGCGTCATAGGCCTGGTCGATCGCGGCCTGGAGGCGCTCGCGCTCGCGGATGAACTCGCCGCGCACATAGATGTAGCCGCCGCTGCAATCCATCGCGCGGCCGGCGATCAGGCAGCCCTCGACGAGCAGATGCGGATCGTGCCGCATGATCTCGCGGTCCTTGCAGGTGCCGGGCTCGGATTCATCCGCGTTGACGACGAGATAATGCCGGCGGTCGCCGATCGCCTTGGGCATGAACGACCATTTGAGGCCGGTCGGGAAACCGGCGCCGCCGCGGCCGCGCAGGCCTGAGGCTTTCACCTCGTTGACGATGGCCTCGCGTCCCTTCTCCAGGATCGCCTTGGTGCCGTCCCAGGAGCCACGCTTGCGCGCGCCTTCGAGTCCCCAGTCGTGGAGGCCGTAGAGGTTCCTGAAGATGCGGTCTTTGTCGTCGAGCATCAGGCCTTCACCGTCTTGAGCGTGGTCGGGCCGCCGACCGGCGCGGACAACTGTCGGTCGATCTGCGGGCCGGGCTTCACCGGCTTGCCGCTGGCAAAGCCGTCGAGCACCTTCTCGAAGCTCTCCGCGGTCAGGTCCTCGTAAGTATCGTTCCAGATCAGCACCATCGGTGCGTTGACGCAGGCACCGAGGCACTCGACTTCTTCCCAGGAGAAATCGCCGTCCGCCGACAAATGGAGCGGATCGTGATGGATGCGCTTGTGGCAGACGTCGAACAGCGCCTGCGCGCCGCGCAGCATGCACGGCGTGGTGCCGCAGACCTGAACGTGCGCCTTCTTGCCAACCGGCGAGAGCAGGAACATCGTATAGAACGTCGCAACCTCAAGCGCCCGGATGTGCGGCATCCCCAACATCTCGGAGACATGGCGGATCGCGGCCTCGGGCAACCAGCCGTAATGCTGCTCCTGCGCCCGCCACAGCAGCGGAATGATCGCCGACTGCTGGCGGCCCTCCGGATATTTCGCGATCTGCTTCTTCGCCCACGCGGCATTCTCGGCCGTGAAGGAGAATTCCTTCGGCTGCTGTTCGCGCGGTGCGAGGCGGCGGTTGGCCATCAGCGGTCGACCTCCCCGAACACGATGTCGATCGAGCCAAGGATCGCCGACACGTCGGCCAGCATGTGGCCGCGGCAGAGGAAATCCATCGCCGACAGATGCGCGAAGCCGGGTGCCCTGATCTTGCACTTGTAAGGCTTGTTGGAGCCGTCGGAGACCAGATAGACGCCGAACTCGCCCTTCGGCGCTTCAACCGCGGCATAGACCTCGCCGGCCGGCACGTGGAAGCCTTCGGTGTAGAGCTTGAAGTGATGGATCAGTGCCTCCATCGATTTCTTCATCTCGGCGCGCCTGGGCGGCACCACCTTGTTGTCGGCGACGCTGACCGCCCCCTGCCCCTCGGGCTCGCGCAGCCTGGCGATGCACTGCTTCATGATGCGGATCGATTGCCGCATCTCCTCCATGCGCAGGTGATAGCGGTCGTAGCAGTCGCCGTTCTTGCCGATCGGGATATCGAAATCCATCTCGGCGTAGCATTCGTAGGGCTGCGACTTACGCAAGTCCCACGCGGCGCCGGAGCCGCGCACCATCACGCCGGAGAAACCCCATTTCCAGGCGTCCTCCAGCTTGACCACGCCGATATCGACGTTGCGCTGCTTGAAGATGCGGTTGTCGGTGAGCAGGCTTTCGAGGTCGTCGCAGACCTTCAGGAAAGGATCGCAGAATCCCTCGATATCGTCGATCAATTTGGCCGGCAGGTCCTGGTGCACGCCGCCGACGCGGAAATACGCCGCGTGCATGCGCGAGCCCGACGCGCGCTCGTAGAACACCATCAGCTTCTCGCGCTCCTCGAAGCCCCACAGCGGCGGCGTAAGCGCCCCGACGTCCATCGCCTGCGTCGTCACGTTGAGAAGGTGGGAGAGGATGCGGCCGATCTCGCAATAGAGCACGCGGATCAACTGCGCGCGGCGCGGCACTTCGAGCTTAAGCAGCTTCTCCGCCGCCAGGCAGAACGCGTGCTCCTGGTTCATCGGCGCGACGTAGTCGAGCCGGTCGAAATACGGGATGGCCTGGAGGTAGGTCTTGGTCTCGATCAGCTTCTCGGTGCCGCGATGCAGCAGCCCGATGTGCGGGTCGACCCGCTCCACCACCTCGCCGTCGAGTTCCAGAACGAGGCGCAGCACGCCGTGCGCCGCCGGATGCTGCGGCCCGAAGTTGATCGTGAAGTTGCGATGTGCGGGTTCGGCCATCGTTCACGCTTTCGGAGCGAAGGCTGCGAACACTTCCGCGCCCGTCATGTTGTGGGTCTGGTTGGCGAAGTCGTAGTAAGCCGGCTTCTCGTCGATGAAAATTTGGCTGGTGAAAGCAAAGCCGCCGCGCTCGTCGAAGGCCTCCGCCGAAACTGCGTAAAAGCCCTTGTCCACCAGTCGATAGAACAGCACGCTGCCGCATTGCTTGCAGTAGCAGCGCTCGGCCCACTCTGACGATCGATAGACGCCAAGACTGGACGTGTCTTGAACGTCCACCGACCCCTCGCATTCCATCGCGAAGAACGGCCCCGCCGCCCATCGCCGGCACATGCTGCAATGGCAAGCGCCGAACTCGCCGTTCTTGGGCGTGGCGGTGAATCGCACCGCGCCGCAGAGGCAGCCGCCTGTGAGTGGCTTGCTCATGCGGGCCTCAACTCTTTTTCTCGTCGCCCGGCAGCACGTAGTCGGTGCCTTCCCATGGCGAGAGGAAATCGAAATTGCGGAATTCCTGTGCCAGCCGCACCGGGTCATAGACCACGCGCTTGACCTCGTCGTCGTAGCGCACCTCGACGAAGCCGGTAAGTGGGAAGTCCTTGCGCAGCGGATGGCCTTCGAAGCCGTAGTCGGTCAGCAGGCGGCGCATGTCCGGGTGGCCGGTGAACAGCACGCCGTAGAGATCGTACACCTCGCGCTCGAACCAGTCGGCGCCGGGGAACACCGATATGATCGACGGCACCGCGGTGTCCTCGCCGACCTCGATCTTGACGCGGATGCGGGTGTTCAGCTTCGGCGACAGCAGATGATAAACCACATCGAAACGCCGCTCGCGCGACGGCCAGTCGATCGCGGTGACGTCGGTGAAACTCCAGAACTGGCAGCGCTCGTCGTCGCGCAGGAAACTCATCACCTTGACGATGTCGCGCGGCGCAGCGACCACGGTCAGCTCGTCGTTCGCGACCCAGTGGCCGAGCACGGAGCCCGCAAGCCCGCCCGCGATCGTCTCTCCGAGTTTGTCCAGCTTTCCGTCCATTTCAAGTCCGTTCAGCGTTCGATCGTGCCGATCCGCCGGATCTTCTTTTGCAGCAACAGCACGCCGTACAGCAGCGCCTCCGCGGTCGGCGGGCAGCCCGGCACATAGATGTCGACCGGCACGATGCGGTCGCAGCCGCGCACCACCGAATAGGAATAATGATAGTAGCCGCCGCCGTTGGCGCAGCTTCCCATCGAGATCACGTAGCGCGGCTCCGGCATCTGGTCGTAGACCTTGCGCAGCGCCGGCGCCATCTTGTTGGTCAGCGTGCCCGCGACGATCATCACGTCGGACTGGCGGGGCGAAGCGCGCGGCGCGAAGCCGAACCGCTCGGCGTCGTAGCGCGGCATCGACATCTGCATCATCTCGACGGCGCAGCAGGCGAGCCCGAAAGTCATCCACATCAGCGAGCCGGTGCGGGCCCAGATGATGAGATCCTCGGCGCTGGTGACGATGAAGCCCTTGTCGGCGAGCTCGCTGTTGAGCCCGGTGAAATAGGTGTCATCGGAGCCGACCGGCTTGCCGGTGCGCGGGTCAAGCACGCCCTTGGGCGCAGGCGCGACCAGAGTGCTCATGTGACGACCCTCGGTTCGCTCAATCCCATTCGAGCGCCCCCTTCTTCCACTCGTAGATAAACCCGATGGTGAGCACCGCAAGGAACAGCATCATCGACCAGAAGCCGGCGACGCCGAGTTGGCCGTAGGCGACCGCCCAAGGGAACAGGAAGGCGACCTCGAGATCGAAAATGATGAAAAGGATCGCGACCAGGTAGAAGCGCACGTCGAATTTCATGCGCGCATCGTCGAACGCATTGAAGCCGCATTCGTAGGCGGAGAGCTTTTCGGGATCGGGATTCTTATAAGCGACCAGGAAGGGGGCAATCAGCAGGGCGAGACCGAGGCCAAGAGAAATCCCGATGAAAATAACAAGAGGGAGATAGTCCTGCAGCAGCGCGTTCATCGGTGGCCTCTATGCGAGCCGGACCGTCGCCTCCGGCAATCAACGTCCCTGGCCCTGCCGCCACCCCGCCGAGGTGCCGGCCAAGTCCCCCGAAAACGCCCGCACCAGATCGGCTTCGTTCCAAAGACGATCCGAGGCTTAGCGCAGCGCACAAATCGAGGCAAGGCGCGAAAAGTTCAGGTTGCGCGTGCATTGTCGGGCCCTGTGGGCACCGTTTACGCTACCGCCAAGAGGAGCCGGTTATGCCGCTTGGCATCGTTTCTAAGCATCTGCAGACATGGTTGAATGGCCTGCGGCCGCCAGAGGCAGGGAGCATGCGTTCGATGCAGCCACTCACCGGGGGAATCACCAAGGCCGGCACCGGCCTGGATGGCATCGTCTGGAACATCCTCGGCCAGATTTACATCCCCAAGTCGCTCAACGAGAGCTCGTTTTCCTGGCACGCCACATTTCCGGTCGGCACCTTCGTGCCGCCGCACATCCATCCGACGCAGGACGAGTTCATCTACGTGCTGGAGGGCCGCTTCGACCTGATCATCGACGGCAAGGACTTTGTCGGCACCGCCGGCGACCTGATCCGGCTGCCCCAGCAGATCATGCACGGCATCTTCAACAAGACCGACCAGCCGGTGAAGTGCCTGTTCTGGGTGACGCCCACGCGCAAGCTCTACGATCTGTTCTGGGCGATTCACTCCATGAAGGAGCAGAACCCGCCGGACGTAGTGGCGCTTTCGGCAAAACACGAAGTGGTGTTCCTGCCGCCGCCTCCAGGGGCGTAGCGGCTTCGCGCGTCAGCAGAACTCAGACACAACGCAAAAACGAGCCGGGACGTCGTGCCGCAGTGGCCACTTGTTGCTCGCGGGGCTTTCAGCCTATGGCGCCACGCGTGGCGGGATGCGTCCAAAGACATATGGGGCATGACAGACCTGTAAATGACGCGCTTTGTCTTTTGATACAGGCGGGACAGCACCGGTGTGTTGTTATCGCAGGAACATTTTCCGCGCGATCCACGGCATGACGAGCGCTCAAGACATTTTCCTGCGAACACTTCAGGAGCATTCGCGACTGCAGCCGTTGGACGAGTCGGCTGCGCGGTCGCTGAGCGCACGCGTGCGGCGGCTGCAACCGGACGAGGACCTTGTTCGAGAAGGAGATGAGCCGGAGGCGGCGGCCCTCGTGCTCGAGGGCGTCGACGCGCGATATCACACCCTTGCGAACGGTAAGCGCCAATACTTGTCTTTCCACATCTCTGGGGATTTGCCGGACGCGCAAACGCTCTTTGTCGAAAAAATGGATCACGCGGTTTGCGCTGTCGGCAAGGCGCAGGTTGCCATGATTGCACACGAGGATAT
>JBEVIJ010000145.1:0-10172 GCA_040510745.1 Xanthobacteraceae bacterium | reverse complement strand
GGCCGGCATCTGCGGCACCGACGTCAAGCTGTACGCACACCCGCCGAACGACAAGCCCACCATCATGGGCCACGAGAACATCGGCTTTATCGCCAACGCCGGCCGCGAGTTCACCAACCGCAAGGGCTTCAAGGAGGGCGACCTCGTCTTCGTCGAGCACTATGTGAGCTGCGGCAAGTGCGAGTGGTGCCACGCCGGTCAGTATCGCCACTGCGAGAACACCAACTGGCGCACCAATCCGGATGCGATCCGCTATGGCTACACCTCGGACGAAAAGCCGCCGCACCTGTGGGGCGGCTTTGCGCAGTACGTCTATCTGCCGTGGAACGCGGTGGTGCACCACGTTCCCAAGGGCGTGACGCCGGAGCTGGCCGGACTCGTCACGCCGATGGCGAACGGCGTCGAGTGGTCGCTGTTCGACGGCAACGTCGGCTACAACTCGACGGTGCTGATCCAGGGCCCCGGCCAGCAGGGCCTGTCGCAGACCGTGATCTGCAAGCAGGCCGGCGCGTCCCTCATCATCGTCACCGGGACGTCGAAGGACGCCGCGCGCTTGAAGGTCGCCAAAGAGCTGGGCGCCGATTACGTGATCGACGTGAACAAGGAGGACCCGCTGGCGCGCATCAAGGAGATCACCGGCGGCAAGGGCGTCGACGTCTCGCTCGACTGCACCGCCGGGGCCGGCACCATCCCGATCCTGCTCGGCATAGAGGCGCTCAAACGCAAGGCCGGAATCATCGTGGCGCAGGGCGAAATGTCGGCGTTCCCGAATTTCCCGCTGGAGAAATTCACCGTCAAATTCATCACCATGAAGAGCGCGCGCGGCCACAGCTACCGCGCCTGCGAGCTTGCGCTGGAGCAGATCGCGTCGAAGCGCTTCCCGCTGGAAAAGATCACGACTCATCGGTTCGGCCTGAAGGATGTCGACCTCGCGATCCGCTCGGTCGGCAACCAGCCGGGCGGCGTGCCTGACGTGATCCACGCATCGCTGATGCCCTGGGAGTGAAATGAAAGCAAAGATCGCCATTGCCACCGGCGATCCCGCCGGTATCGGGCCGGAGATCAGCCTCAAGGCCGCGCTCGATCCGGCCGTGCGCGCCGCCTGCGATCCGGTCCTAGTGAGCGATCCGGACGTGATCGCGCGTCACGCGAAAGCTTGCGGCATCGCGGCGGAGCTGCACGTCATCGAGCGCCTGGCCGACGCTGAATTCTCCACCGGCAAGCTGAACGTCCTCGATTGCAACCAGCCGGAGGCGGCCAGGATCGATTTCGGTATCACCAACCCGGTGGCAGGCCGCGCTTCGATCGCCTTCGTCAGCGCGGCCGTGAAGGCCGCGCTGACCGGCGAAGTCGACGCCGTGGTCGGCGCCCCACAGAACGAGACTTCGATCGCGCAAGCCGGCATCAAGTTCGACGGCCATCCGTCGTTCGTCGCGCGGCAGACCGGCACCGACGAGAACGACGTATTCATGATGCTGTGCTTCGGCGGCATCAAGGTCGCGCACGCCACGCTGCATCAGAGCGTACGGAAGGCGGTCGAGGCCATTACGAAGGACAAGGTCGCGCGCGTCATCGACGCCACCGTGCGCACTCTCAAGCAGATGGGTGTCGCCGCACCAAAAATCGCGGTGAGCGGGCTCAATCCGCACGCCGGTGAAGGCGGACTGTTCGGCTCCGAGGAAATCGAGATCATCAAGCCGGCGGTCGATGCGGCTATCGCTCAGGGTATTGCAGTGTCAGGTCCGTTCGGCGCCGACACCATGTTTCACATAAAGGGCATCGACGCTTTCATCGTCATGCTGCACGACCAGGGCCACGTGCCGGCCAAGCTGGTGGCGCCGAACGCCACCATCGCGCTGACCATCGGCACGCCGATCCTGTTCTCGTCGGTCGCGCACGGCAGCGCGCATGACATCGCCGGAAAGGGTGTCGCCAATCCGGCGGCGATGATCGAAGCGGTGCTGCACTTGTCGACAGCGAGACGCCGCTCCGCCGCCGCTTAGCGCGCACCGCCGTTCTTCAGCGCCTCGAAGCTCGGCGCGTTGGCGACCTGGTCGAACCAGTCGAAGCCCATCTCCTTGACGATGCGGTTCGACATCACGATCAGCCGGCAGTCCTCGTGGTCGCCGGCGATGTGCTGATGGTTGGTGAACGGCGGGATGTAGATGTAGTCGCCGCGCTTCCAGCTGTAGGCCTTGGGCTCGGCCGCCCATTCCCATTCGAAGGCTTCGAGACAATCCCACTTGAGATCCCAATGCAGGTCGTAGCCGGAACCTTCGACCACGAAGACGATCTCCTCCCACATGTGGCGGTGGACGCCCGACTTCTCGCCCGGCTGGAGGAATTGCATGTACGCCTCGACGCACATCTCGCGCGTGTTGAGCTTCTGATGCACCAGATGCTTGATCAGCCCGTCGGCGCAGTGCTCCCAAGGCATGTCCTCGGCGAGCACGATGTTGGTCTTGCTTTCGTAGGCCTTGCGGAATTCCTGCGACGTCTTCACTTCGTCGGCGCGGAAGCTCGCGGTCTTGGTGCCGGACAGTGACGGCTCGCGATCGGTGAATGTCGGCATGGCGCGCTCCCTTAGATGTCCGCCGGCGGCTTGTAGTCCTCCGCCCCCTTGGGCGGAATTTTCGACGGCCATTCGACGATCTTCTGGAACAGCAGGTGCATGAAAAGGAACAACGGCTTGGCCTTGAACACCAGCAGCACCGCCTCCTCTTTCGGATCGTCGTTGAAATGCTGATGCACGCAGGCGTTCTCGACCAGCATCACGTCGCCGGCCTTCCACGGAATATGGCGTCCGTCGTGCACGTCATGGCCGCGACCCTTGAGCACATAGAACACCGCGCTGTTGAGGTGGCCGTGCTTCTGGCCGGAGGCGCCCGGCGCGTAGGCTTCGATGTGCGATTCGATCGACTGCGTGATGTTGACCGCCTGCGGGGAGATCACGCTCTTGCCGTAGTGGCCGGGACCGCCCTTCCACGGCACGTCCTTGGAAGAAAACACCCGCGGCTGGTCGATCAGTTGCTTGTAGAGATGGCTATAGGTGCCTTCGAGCGCGCGCACGAAGGTGCGCTTCTTGGCCCAGCGCTCCCAGTGCTGGTTCTCTTTTTCCGCCCCTTCGGCTTGATTGTGTCCAACGCCGGGAGTTTCGAGAATGCCTGTCATAGGCCGGTTCCTTGGCTTGTTGGCAGCACCATACTGCGCGTCCTTGTCAAATCAATCGGTCAGCGCGGATAATGCGGGCCTTGAGAGGAAACATGGCGTCTGGAACCTGCGTGCGGATCGCTGCGGCCGCCATATGGCTGTTGGCTTTCACGCCAGCCGCGCCGGCGCAGAGCGTCGCCGATTTCTACAAGGGCAAGAGCGTCGACCTTTACATCGGCTACAGCGTCGGCGGCGCCTACGACCTCTACGCGCGTTATCTCGCGCGGCACATGGGCAAGCACATCCCGGGCAACCCCACGGTCGTTCCCAAGAACATGGAGGGCGCTGGCTCGCTGCGGCTCGCCAACTGGCTCTACAACGTCGCGCCGAAGGACGGCACCACGTTCGGCATCATCGGGCGCGGCACGGGATTTGACACTCTGCTCGGCAACAAGGCCGCGCAGTTCGACGCCATCAGGTTCACCTGGATCGGCAGCGCCAACAACGAGGTCAGCATCTGCGTCGCCTGGCACACCAGCGGCATCAGCAAGTTCGAGGACATGCTGGAGAAGCCGCTGATCGTCGGCGGCACCAGCACGTCCGCCGACACCGATCAGTTCCCCCGGATCACCAACGGCGTGCTCGGGACCAAGATGAAAGTCATCACCGGCTATCCGGGCGGCAACGAGGTCGGGCTCGCGATGGAGCGCGGCGAGGTGCAGGGCCGCTGCGGCTGGTCGTGGTCGAGCGTGAAGTCGACGCACCAGAAATGGATAGCCGAGAAGAAATTCTCCATTTTGGTGCAGCTTGCGTTGAGCAAGCACCCGGACCTGCCGGACGTGCCGCTGATCGTCGACCTTGCCAAGACCGATGAGCAGCGCGCGATCCTTGAACTGATCTTCGCGCGGCAGGTCATGGGCCGCCCGTTCGTCGCGCCGCCGGGCGTTCCGCGCGAGCGCGCCGAGGCGCTGCGCAAGGCGTTCATGGATACGATGAACGACAAGGATTTCCTCGCCGACGCCGAGAAGGCGCAGCTCGAGATCACGCCGGTGCACGGCGCCGAAATCCAGAAGCTGGTCACGACGATTTTTAGCGCGTCGCCCGAGATCGCCAAAAAGGCCGGCGCGATGCTGCGGTAGAGTTGCGTGGAAAGCATGAATCGACGGACATTTCTCGGTCTGATCGGCGGCGCGGCTGCCTGCCCCCTCTGCGCGCGCGCGGAACGGGCAATGCCGGTGATCGGATTTTTGCACTCCGGCACAGCGGGGCAGAATGCCAACCGCCTCACGGGATTCCTAAAGGGTCTCGCTGATGCCGGCTTTGTCGACGGCAAAAACCTGACGATCGAATATCGCTGGGCGAATGGCCAAGCCAACCAACTGCCGGAGCTGGCCGCTGACTTGGTCCGGCGTCAGGTGGCGGCGATCGTTGCAGTGTCCAGCCAACCGGCGACGCTTGCGGCAAAAACCGCGACCTCCACCATTCCGATCGTCTTCACCTGGCCGGGCGATCCGGTTGCCGCGAGGCTCGTCGCCAGCCTCAACCGGCCTGGCGGCAACGCCACCGGGATCGGCACCCTGAACGACGAGCTTGCGGCCAAGCGGCTCGGATTGCTGCGCGAGCTGGTGCCTCAAGCGACACCGATTTCGGTGCTGTTCAATCCGGCCGATCCCAGCACCGAGGCGATGTCGAAAGACCTTCAGGCGCATGCCCAGAGGCTCGGGGTGCAACTCCAGCTTGTGTACGCCGGCACCGGTGGCAAGATCGATGCGGCCTTTACGACCCTTAGCTCAAAATCCGGCGGTGCCCTGCTGGTGAATGCCGATCCGTTCTTTTTTATTCGGCGCGCACAAATCACCGCGCTGGCAGCGCGCCACAGAATTCCTGCTGTCTACTATGACCGCGAATTTGCAATCAGCGGCGGACTGATGACCTACGGAACGAGCCTGCCCCTCATGTGGGAACAGGCGGGCGGTTATGTCGCGCGCATTCTCAAGGGCGAAAAGCCGGGTGACCTCCCCGTTGCGCAGCCGACGAAGTTCGAGATGGTGATCAATCTCAAGACTGCCAGGACACTGGGGCTGAGCGTGCCGGACCGGCTGACTGCCTTGGCCGACGAAGTGATCGAATGAACGACGAAAATTCTTATCCGTCTGAAGACGTGACCTAAGCACTGGAACCAAGCATGGACGCAAAGACCAGCAACTACACGAAATGGCAGTCCGACGTCATCGTCGACCTGATCAAGCGCTACAAGTTCCCCTACATCACCATGAACCCGGGCGCGAGCTTCCGCGGCCTGCACGATTCGCTCGTCAACTACGGCAACAACGATCCGCCGATGCTGCTGTGCCAGCACGAGGAGATCGCGGTGCAGATCGCGCACGGCTACGCCAAGGCGAGCGGCAAGCCGATGGCGGTGATCCTGCACAATCTGGTGGGTCTCCTCCACGCCACCATGGCGATCTACTACGCCTACATTGACCGCGTGCCGATCTTCATCATGGGCGCGACCGGGCCGATGGACGAGGGCAAGCGCCGGCCGCACATCGACTGGACGCATACCGCGCTGGTGCAGGGCAACGCGGTGCGCGACTACGTGAAGTGGGATTACCAGCCGACCGCGATCGAGGGCGTGCCGGAATCGTTTGCCCGCGCCTATTCGATCATGACCACCGAGCCGCAAGGCCCGATCTACATGTGCTACGACGCGGCGCTGCAGGAGACCGAGCTGACCAGCAGCGCCGTCGAATTGCCGCCCGCAAGCGCGGTGGCGACGCCGTCGCCCATGATGCCGGACCCAGGCGCCATCGCAGCCATCGCCGACAAGCTACTCAAGGCAGAACACCCGATGCTGCTGGCGGAATACGCGGGGCGGCGCGCCGGAGGATTCGAGAACATCGTCGAGTTGGCCGAGACCACCGGCGCGGCCGTATGGGACGTCAACAACGCGCTCAATTTCCCGAACAAGCACCCGCTCTGCCTGTCGATGGACAAGGAGTCGCTCAAACACACCGATCTGGTGATCGGCCTTGACGTCAAGGACTGGGAAAAGCAGTTCGTCGAGCTCAACAACGCCAAGCGCATCATGACGCCGCTCCTCCCAGAGCACTGCGACACGGTCGAGATCGGCTTCGCCGAACTCGGCATCAGCAAGTGGTCGATGGATTATTGCCGGATGCAGCCGTGCTCGATCCGCGCCATCGGCGACACCGCGCTCGGCATTCCGGAACTCATCCGTATCTGCCGGGAGCGCATCGCCAAGGACACCGGCCTCCAGGCCAAGATCGCTAATCGCAAGAAAACAATCGGCAAGCGCCACGACGAGGTCTGGGCCAAATGGCAGGACGAGGCGAAGAAGGACTGGGATGCCTCACCGATCACCTTCCCGCGGCTCGCGCTCGAAGTGTGGGATGTCATCAAGGATGAGGACTGGGTGCTCACTGCCAACGAGCTCAAGCATCAGGTTCGCAAGCTGTGGGACTTCGACAAGCCCTACCGCCACCCCGGCGTCGAGCTCGGCACGGCGACGCAGATCGGCATTTCGATCGGCGTCGCGCTCGCGTACAAGGGCACCGGCCGTCTTGTCGTTGATATCCAGCCGGACGGAGATCTTATGTTCGATGCCGGTGCGCTGTGGGTCGCGGCCAAGTACCAAATCCCGATGCTGATCGTGATGCACAACAACCGCGCCTACTACAACGACTGGGCGCACCAGATCCGCATGGCGCAGATCCGCGGCACCGACGAAGCCAAGGCGCACATCGGCATGGACCTGTTCGGCCCCGAGCCGGACTTCGGCGCGCTGGCCCGCTCGATGGGCTGCTACGGCGAAGGGCCGATCGACAACCCAGCCGACATCAAGCCGGCGCTGCTGCGCGCCATCGCCGAGGTCAAGAAAGGCCGCGTCGCGCTGGTCGATACCATCACCCAGCATCGCTAGCGGCGCTGCATCTCACGGCAGGCGGGGGTGACGCGGCCCGCCTGGCGCGCGATACTCCCTTTAACAACATAAGACGATTGAGGGAGACATTCAGATGATCGGCGTTCGCCTGTTCGTCGCTGTGGCTTTGCTCGCCATCACAGCCGCGCGTTCCCCGGCGTCCGCGCAGGACTACCCGAACAAGCCGATCAAGCTGATCGTACCGACGGCGCCGGCCGGCATCGGCGACATCATCGCGCGTCAGATGCAGCACAAGCTCAACGAATCCGGCGTCACCGTGGTGGTCGAGAACCGGCCCGGCGCAGCCGGCGTGATCGGCGTCAACGAAGTCGCCAAGGCGCCGGCCGACGGTTACACGTTCCTGGTCGGCAACCACGCCGTGCTGTCGATGCTGCCGCACCTGCAGAAAATTCCGTACGATCCGGTCAAGAGCTTCACGCCGGTCTTCCTGGCGGTCACGGTGCCGAACATTCTGGTGGTGCACCCTTCCGTGCCGGCCAAGGACGTGAAGGAGCTGATCGCCTACGCCAAGGCCAATCCGGGGAAGCTCACTTACGCATCGCAGGGCGTCGGCGCGTCGGGACACATCGCCGGGGAGTTGTTCAAGCTGAGCGCCGGCGTCGACATCACGCACGTGCCGTACAAGGGCGCGGCGCCGGCGGCCCAGGACCTGGCCGCCGGTCATGTCAGCATGATGTTCGACGTGGTGTCTTTGGCGCTGGGGCCGATCCACGCCGGGCGGGTGCGGCCGCTCGCGGTGGCGACCAACCAGCGCGTAGGCGTGCTGCCGGACGTGCCGACCATGAGCGAGCAAGGCTCGCCGGTCGAAGTCGGCGCCTGGTTCGGCTTTCTCGCTCCCGCCGGCACCCCGCCGGTTGCGATTGCCTTCCTGAACCGCGAGGCCAACAAAGTGTTCTCGACGGCGGAAGGCCGCGATCGCTTCGTCAAGCAAGGCGCGGCGGTGCCACTCCTGTCCACTGATGCATTCGCCAAATACATGCAGGACGAGTCTGCCCGTTACGGCGACGTGATCCGCAAAGCCGGAATCAAGATGGAATAGCGCGGAGCAGCGAGACAACCATGCAGGGCGCTGCGCGCGTTCTCGTCGGCATGATGCTGGCCGCAACAGTTGCGGCTGCGCACGGACAAGACTATCCGACGCGGCCGATCAAGATGCTGGTCCCGGCGGCGCCCGGCGGGATCGGCGACATCCTACCGCGCATCTTCGGCCAGAAGCTTGCCGAAAGCGGCAGCCACACCGTCGTCGTCGAGAACCGCACCGCGGGCGCGGGCGTGGTCGCGGCCGAAGCCATCGCCAAGGCGCCGCCGGACGGCTACACGCTGCTGGTCGGCAACCAGGGCCTGCTCTCGATCCGGCCGCAGCTCGCCAAGGTGCCCTACGATCCCGTGAAGGATTTCGCGCCGATCGTGCTGCTCGTTTCGGTGCCGAATATCCTCGTGGTGCATCCGTCGGTGCCGGCGCAGTCGCTGCAGGAGCTGCTCGCCTATGCCAGGACGAACCCCGGCAAGCTGACCTATTCGTCGCAAGGCATCGGCGCCTCCGGCCATATTGCAGCGGAACTCCTCAAGCTCGCCGCCGGAGTCGACATCACTCACGTGCCGTTTCGTGGCGCCGCTCCCGCCGCGCAGGCGCTGGCCGCCGGGCATGTCCACATGATGTTCGACGTGGTGTCGCTGGCGCTGGGGCCTATTCAATCGGGCACAGTGCGAGCGATCGGCGTCGCGTCGCAGGAACGCGTCGGCGTGCTGCCCGATGTGCCGACACTGGGCGAGCAAGGCTTCCCCGGCGAGATCGGCGCATGGTTCGGGCTGCTCGCACCCGCAGGCACGCCGCCAGCCGTGATCGGCTGGCTCAACCGCGAGGCCAGCCGCGTGTTCACAACCCCGGATACGCGCAAGCAGTTCGTCGCCCAGGGCGCCGCCATGCCACTCGGCAGGCCCGAGGACTTCACGCGGCACATCGCCGACAACACGGCGCGGTTCGGCGAAGTGATCCGGCGCGCTAGGATCAAGGTGGAGTGACGCGGCTCAGTCGACCTTCAAATTTGCGTCCTTAACGACCTTGCTCCATTTCGCCGCTTCGGCCTTGATGAAGTCGGCGAACTGCTCGGGCGAGCCGGTGTTCGCCTCGAGCATGGCGCGGTCCAGGAACTTTTCGCGGAAGTCGGCGTCGGCAAACACCTTCTGAAGGTCCGCGTTGATCTTCAGCACCACGTCGCGCGGCGTTCCGGCTGGCGCCCAGACGCCGAACCAACTCACCGCCTCGAAGCCCGGCACGCCGCTCTCGGCCACCGTCGGCACATCCGGGTGCTGGCGCAGCCGCGCCTTGCTGGCGACGGCCAGCGCGCGGATGTGGCCGGACTTGATGCCCTGGTCCACCAGTTGCGAGCTCAGGAACGCGGACGGAACGTGTCCGCCCAGCAAATCCGTCACCGCGGGCGCGCCACCCTTGTAGTGCACCGGAGTCAGCTTCAGCCCGGTCATGCTCTCGAACAGCACCATGTTGATGTGGCTCGAGCCACCGAGGCCGATGGTGGCGTAGTTCAGCTCGCCCGGCTTGGCCCGTGCATGCGCCATCAACTCAGCGATCGACTTGAACGGCGATGCCGAGGGCACCACCAGGATCTGGTTCGACAGGCCGTAGCCACTGACCGGCGTGAAGTCCTTCACGTCGTAGGACAGCTTCGAGAGCATGTACGGGTTGATGGAGAAGGTCTCCATCCCGGTCGCGAACAGCGTGTAGCCGTCCGGTCCGGATTTCGCGACCAAGTCGGCGGCGATCTGCGTCGCGCCGCCCGCGCGGTTCTCGATCACGATCGGCTGGCCCCAGATCGCGCTGAGCCGCGGCGACACCGCGCGCGTAATGTTGTCGACGGAGCCTCCCGCCGGATATGGCACGACGACGCGGACCGCCCGGTTCGGGAAGCTCTGCGCCAGCGCCGATGTGGCGCTCAGCGCCAAGCAGACGACGACGGCCGCAACTTTCAGATGTGCGATCATGTTGGGCTCCTCCAGACCGTGCCTACTTCTGTGCGACGGTCACCTTGAAAATCTTTCC
>JBEVIJ010000144.1:0-3345 GCA_040510745.1 Xanthobacteraceae bacterium | reverse complement strand
GATTCTGCGATAAACTGCCGTTCAACGTCGGCGGAACCGCCGGCCCGGTGCTATAAGACGCCGGATTGTCCTGCTTCGTGGAGGCGACACCCATGACCACCCCCCGGATCGACGGCCTGCGCAGCATCGAATTGGCCGTCCACGACCTGAAGAAATCGGCCGAGTTCTACCGCAAGGTCTGGGCGCTGGAGGATGTTTCCGGCGAAGGCGACACGCTGCACCTGCGCGGCACGGGCCGCGACCATCACGTGCTGACGCTCCGAGAACGCCCTAGAGCGGCGTTGCTCGGCGTTCATCTGTCTGCTCCGGACCGGAGCACTGTCGATGCTCTGCACTCGCAGGCGGTTGCTCTGGGCGTCAAGGTCGAGCATGCGCCGCGGGCGCTGGAGAAGAGCGCGGGCGGCGGTTACGGCTTCCGCGTCAGCTCGCCGGAAGGCCACCCGATCGCCATCTCCGCCGACGTCGCCGATTACGCCGACGCGGTCGACGATGCCACCCGCCCGACCAAGCTCACCCACGTCGTCATCAACAGCGCCGAGGTCGAGAAGCAGACCGCATTCTTCCTTGACGTGCTCGGCTTCAAGTGGAGCGACAGCACGGTGATGATGGATTTCGTTCGCTGCTGCACCGACCATCACAGCGTCGCGATCGCGCGCGGCAACGGCCCGTGCCTCAACCACATGGCCTACGAGATGCCGAACATCGATGGCCTGATGCGCGGTGCCGGCCGCGTGCGCGGCAACGGCTACGAGCTGATGTGGGGCGTCGGCCGGCACGGCCCCGGCAACAACGTGTTCTCCTATTTCATCGAACCGAACGGCTTCGTCACCGAGTACACCACCGAGGTGGATCAGGTCGACGATTCGTATGTCGCGCATGACGCACAATGGTGGCTGGAGACCAAGCTGTTCCCGTGCCGCTGGAAGATGGCGGGCGCGCCGTCCGAACTCGCCCGCAAGGCGATGAGCGGCGAGCTGGCCGAGGAAGAGAACCTTCGGTGCGAGCAGGTGATGGCGCGCGCGCTCGGCCGCTGAGCCGCGACACCTCGCATGATCAAAGTTGCGTTGAGTCTGCTAGGTGTGCTGGCCGCGCTTGCGCCAGCGAACGCGCAGCAGTACCTCAATCGCGCGGTCGAGATCATCGTCCCGTTCGCCGCCGGCGGCGGTAACGATCTGCTGGCGCGCATGATCGGCGAGGGCCTGGGCAGGCGGCTCGGTCAATCCTTCGTGCCGCTCAACCGGCCCGGCGCAACACCAACAACGGCACCGCGCAAGTGGTGAAGTCGCCGCCCGACGGTCACACCCTGCTGATCAGCAGTGTCGGCCTCGCCGCCAACCCGCTGCTCTACAAGCGGCTGCCGTTCAACACGCTGAGCGACCTCGCGCCGATCACGCTGATCGCCAGCTCGCCGACTATCCTGGTGGTGCCGACGGCGCTGCCGGTGAATAATGTCGCGGAGTTCGTCGCTTACCTCAAAGCGAAGCCGGGTGAGCTGAACTACGCCTCCTATGGCGTCGGCTCGTCGCCGCATCTCGCCACCGAACTGTTCCAGTCTATGACCGGAACCAAGGTGGTGCACATTCCGTATTCCGGCGGCGGCCCTGCCGCAGTCGGCGTGATAGGCAACAACGTGCAGATGCTGTTCTCCAGCGTGCTGCCGGTGCTGGGCTTGGTGAAGGGTGGCCAGCTCAAGCCGATCGCGATTGCAGCCGACAAGCGCTCGCCGCTTCTGCCCGACGTGCCGACGTTCGCCGAGGGTGGCGTCGACTACAAATTCAGCACTTGGTTCGGGCTGCTGGCGCCCGCCAAGACGCCGGCCGACATCATCGCCACGCTGAACCGCAACACGGTCGAGACGCTGCAGGAGCCCACGGTGCGCGCCCGCATCGCGGAGCAGGGCGCGGAGGTGGTCGCGAATTCGCCCGACGAGTTTCGCGCCTTCATCAAGGCAGAGATGGATCGGCTCGGCGCGGTGATCAGGAATTCGAAAATCCAGTTGGATTGAGGACCGTCATGACAGAACTCAATGGCAAGAAGCTGACCGGCCGGATCGCCGCGGACCGCATCCGCATGACCTCGACGCCAAAGCCACCCAAAGGCACGGTGGAGCGCTTCATCGCGCTCGGCGAGTGCACCAGCCTCATCTCCGACGTGATGGACGAGCTCGGCATTGCCGAGGGCGCGATCGGCGCCCATGTGCTCAAGCCCACGCTGCCGGGCAAGATGGTGGTCGGCCCGGCGCTTACCGTGCGCAACATCCGGCGGCGCGACGATCCACGCGTCGCCGCGCAGCAGAACAAGAACGGCATGGCGGAGTTCGAGGCGCACAATCTCGCCGAGGACGGCGACGTGCTGGTGATCTCCGGCGTGTCGGGCGTGTCCAACATGGGCGGCATCTCAGCCTACACGGCACAGCGCCAGGGCGAGCGCGGCGCGATCGTGATGGGCGGCGTGCGCGACGTGCGCCATTCCCGCAGCATCGGCTACCCGGTGTGGGCGAGCGAAGTCACGCCGGTCACCGGCAAGTGGCGGCTGCAAACGGTCGAGATCAACGGCGAGATCCAGATGGGCGACGTGAGGGTCAATCCGGGCGATCTGGTGGTGGCCGACGACACCGGCGTGGTGTTCATTCCGCGCGACAGCATCATGGCGGTGCTGGAGCTCTGCGAGAAAAAGAAAAAGAGCGAGGACGAGCGCGTCGAGGCGATCTCGAAGGGCGTCCCGGTGTCGGTGTTTTACGGCAAGGGATGACGGTCGCTCTTATTCGATTGGCTGGATGTTCGCCGCCTTGCCGACTTCGGTCCATTTTTCGATCTCGGCCTTCACGAACGCGGCGAAGACCGCAGGCGTGCTGGCGACGGGATCGGCGCCCTCGCCAGTGAGCAGAGCCCGGGTTTTCGGATCCGCGTACATCACAGCCGCTTCGGCTTGCAGGCGGTCGACGATCTCCTTCGGGGTGCCCGCGGGTGCAAACAGCCCGAACCAGTTCAGCACCTCGTAGTCCTTGATGCCGGCCTCCGACATCGACGGCACGTCTGGCAGGGCGGGCGCGCGTTGCAACGAGGTCACCGCGAGCGCGCGCAGCTTGCCGGCCTCGACGTGCGGCTTGGCCGAGGCGACGTTGGACACCATCGACATGACGTGGCCGGCCAGCGTGTCCTGTAGTGCGGGGCCGACGCCCTTGTAGGGAACGTGCGTCACCTCGATGCCGGTGCGGTACTTGAGCAACTCCATCGCAAGGTGAAGATTGCTACCGACGCCGGCAGATGCGTAGTTGATCTTGCCGGGCGCAGCCTTGGCGGCGGCGATGTAGTCGGCCAGCGTCTGGATCGGCTGCGAAGGATG
>JBEVIJ010000143.1:0-9554 GCA_040510745.1 Xanthobacteraceae bacterium | reverse complement strand
GCATCCCGACCAAAGCGCTGCTGCGCTCGGCGGAAATCTACCACGCCATGCAGCACGCCAAGGATTACGGGCTGTCGGCCGGCAACGTGACATTCGATCCGGCCGCGGTGGTCAAGCGCTCGCGCGGCGTCGCCGGGCGCATGAACGCCGGCGTCACGTTCCTGATGAAGAAGAACAAGGTTTCGGTGATATGGGGCGAGGCCGTCATCGACGCGCCCGGGAAGATCACCGTGAAGGCGAGCGGCACGCCCGCGCCCAAGGACGCGCTCGGGCCCGGCAGCTATCAGGCCAAGCACATCATCGTCGCGACCGGCGCCCGGCCGCGCGTGCTGCCCGGGCTCGAACCCGACAAGAAGCTGGTCTGGACCTATTTCGAGGCGATGGCCCCTGACGCCATGCCGAAGTCGCTGCTCGTGGTCGGCTCCGGCGCGATCGGCATCGAGTTCGCTAGCTTCTACCGCACCATGGGCGCGGAGGTGACAGTGGTCGAACTGCTGCCGCAGATCCTCCCGGTCGAGGACGCCGAGATTGCCGCGTTCGCGCGCAAGGCGTTCGAGAAGCAGGGCATCAAGATTCTCACCGGCGCCAAGGTCACCAAGCTCGACAAGAAGGGCGACAGCGTTACCGCCACCGTCGACGACGGCAAGGGCAACACGCAGACCATGACCGTCGATCGCGTGATCTCCGCGGTCGGCGTGGTCGGCAATGCCGAGAACCTCGGCCTGGAAAAGCTCGGCGTGAAGACCGAGCGGGGCACCATCGTGACCGACGGCTTCTGCAAGACCAATGTGCCGGGCATCTACGCGATCGGCGACGTCGCCGGGCCACCGATGCTCGCTCACAAGGCGGAGCACGAGGGCGTGGTCTGCGTGGAGGCGATCAAAGGCCTGCATCCGCACCCGATGAACAAAAGCCTGATCCCGGGTTGCACCTACTGCTTCCCGCAGATCGCCTCGGTCGGTCTGACCGAGCAGGCCGCAAAGGACAAGAAGCTCGACATTCGGGTCGGCCGCTTCCCGTTCGTTGGCAACGGCAAGGCGGTGGCGCTCGGCGAGGATCAAGGCATGGTGAAAGTCATCTTCGACAAGAAGACCGGCCAGCTTCTCGGCGCGCACATGGTCGGCGCGGAGGTGACAGAGCTGATCCAGGGCTATGTCATCGCGATGAATCTCGAGACCACCGAAGAAGAACTGATGCACACGATTTTCCCGCATCCGACCCTGTCGGAGACGATGAAAGAGGCGGTGCTTGACGCCTACGGCCGCGTGTTGAATATGTAGCTAGAGCATGATGCCGAAAAGTGTGCGGCGGTTTTCGAATAAGATCATGCTCAACTAAATGCGGTCGCGGTGCGAGATTTCGACCACGCGGGCGCGCTTGGCAAGCTCTTCGACCAGCGCATCGGCGGCCGCGCGATTGTTGGGATCGAGATTGGCGTCCCACTCGTCGAGCAGATACATCTCCGCCGCGGTGTGCGCCACGATCTCGCGCAGCGCCCGCAATTGCCGCTCGCCTGACGAGAACCCCGGCGGCTTGCTCGGCTTCGTCGGCTCGTCGTCGTGATCGCCGTAATCGAGATCTTCCGGCTCGGCACCTTGCGTGAACTGGAAGGCGAGGCGATCGGCGGTCGGCCAATAATAGGCGCGGTTCTTGACCCGCGATTTCAAGCTGGTGAGCAGTGTCGATTTGCCCGAGCCATTGGCGCCACGCACGTTGATACGCCCGGTCGGATTCGAAAGAATCAGGCCGATCGCTTCATCCACGGAAACGACCGTATTGGATTTGTCGTGCTCACGCAGGATCAGCATGTCCGGCTTGATGCGGGCGTCGAATTGCGGGTCGGGATCGAGATGCAGGTTCGCCGACACGCCGCGCAGACGCGTCCAGACCGCCAGTAATTCATTCCAGCCCGAGGTGAACTGGTGCATGCTATTGGTCATCTCGATCTGCCGCGGCAGCGTCGCGACCAACCCGATCAGCACCTCGGAATCGTCCAGGCTGTTGCTGGCAACCCAAGCCATGGTTCCGAACACGATCGCCAGTCCGATGATAGCGCTGGCTGCGCTCAGCCCTTCCTTGGTCATGATCGCCTTGATCTGCGCGTCGAGACCGTCGCGCAGCTTTGACTTGAAACCAGCCAGCCAGAGCCGGAGATTGTAGCGGTTGCCGGTAAAGACGTTGTCCCACGCTGTGTAGCCCTGGGCGGTCATGCGGTTGGTCATGCGCTGGTTTTCGAGATAGGCGCGGGACACCTGCTTGCGCATCGTCCATTGCATGGCGAACAGCACGAAAAAAGCGATCGCGTAAGCCACCGGCAGCGAGCCGTCGATCTGCGTGCCCAGCACGATGACGTTGAAGACCAACCCGAGCAGCAGGCGCAAGTCGCCTTCGATTTCGTAGAGTAAATGGAAATAGACGTAGAATGTTTCACCCGTAAGGAATGGCTCGACGCGTTCGCGCGTCTCCTTGTCGCCGAGTGACTTGGTTTGGTTGCGATTGTCCCGCGCGAATCGGAGCATGTAGCGGCCATAGGCCAGGAAGCCCGCCCGCTCGGCGTAAATCCAACTGACCGCACCGACGATATATGCAGCCGATTGCACCGCCAGGATCATCAGCAGGTCGACGACCAGAAGTTCGTCCTTGGTGAAATCACGACCGGCTTTGATCACCAGATAGGTGGTGGCGGCGCTCAACAGCGCTTCTATCACCATCAGAACCAGCATGATGTAGAACGGCAGGCACAGCATGAGGCGGGCCAGTTCGATCGGCCGGACGGGCTGGCGTGCGTCGGCAACGTCTTGAATCGTCATGGCGGCAGTCTAGCCGAAAGCCTCAGGGCGGGGAGCGGCCGTGGGCGGGATGTGATAGGTCCTCAACCCAAGAGAATCTCGAACAAGATGGCGGCGGGTTGCAGCCAGGCACACGGCTCCGTAAGTAAGGGAACTCAGGACATTCAATGACCGTCGTTCTCGACCACACCACCGGGCGGCCGCGCCACCCCGAAAAGGCGCATCGGCCCGATACGCCTGTGCTGCGCAAGCCCGACTGGATCAGGGTCAAGGCGCCGGTGTCCACAGGCTACGCCGAGACGCAGGCGATCGTGCGCGCCAACAAGCTGCACACCGTCTGCGAGGAGGCCGGCTGCCCCAACATCGGCGAGTGCTGGGAGAAAAAGCACGCCACCTTCATGATCCTCGGCGACACCTGCACGCGCGCCTGCGCGTTCTGCAACGTCAAGACCGGGATGCCCGGGGCGCTTGATCCGCTCGAGCCGGTCCACGTCGCCGAAGCCGTCGGGAAGCTCGGCCTCGCCCACGTGGTCATCACCTCGGTCGACCGCGACGACCTTGCCGATGGCGGCGCGGACCATTTCGCGCAGACCATCCGGGCGATCCGCGCGCGCTGCGCCGGCACCACGATCGAGGTTCTGACGCCGGATTTCCTGCGCAAGGATGGCGCGCTGGAGCAGGTGGTCGAGGCGCGGCCCGACGTGTTCAACCACAATCTGGAGACGGTTCCATCGCTCTATCTCACCGTCCGACCAGGCGCGCGCTACTTCCACTCGCTGCGGCTGTTGCAGCGCGTGAAGGAGATCGACCCCACGATGTTCACCAAGTCCGGAATCATGGTCGGGCTTGGCGAGGAAAGGAACGAGGTTCTCCAAGTGATGGACGACTTGCGCTCCGCGAATGTCGATTTCCTCACCATCGGCCAATACCTGCAGCCCACCCGCAAGCATCACGCTGTGGCCCGCTTCGTGCCGCCGGACGAATTCGCCGCACTGCAAAGCGTCGCCTACAGCAAGGGCTTCCTGATGGTGTCGGCGAGCCCGCTGACGCGCTCCTCGCATCACGCCGGCGAGGATTTCGCCAAGCTGCGCGCCGCCCGCGAGGCGAGCGCCGGCGCCTGATCGCGATGAGCTATTTGATCGCGGCGTTCGCTGTCTGCTTGGCGCTATAGCCATGCCCAGCTTTCGCAACAAACGCCACGTGCGGCACTCGGCAGAGGATATGTTCGACCTGGTGGCCGACGTCGAGCGTTACCCCGAATTCGTGCCGCTCTGCCGCGATCTCCGCGTGCGAAAGCGCGACGCGAACGGGGAGGGCGCCGAAGTTCTCGTCGCCGACATGACGGTCGTTTACAAGCTGGTGCATGAGTCGTTTCGCAGCCGCGTCACCCTCGACCGGCCCAAGCTGCAAATTCTGGTCGAATATCTCGAAGGCCCGTTCAGCCATCTCGAAAACCGCTGGACGTTTCGAGCGGCCGGCGAGCACGCTTGCGAGGTCGAATTTTTCATCGACTATGAATTCAAAAGCCGCATGCTGGGGCTGTTAATGGGCTCGATGTTCGATGCCGCGTTCCGCCGCTTTGCCGTGGCGTTCGAGCGCCGAGCCGACCGGATCTATCGCGCCTGATTATTTCTCATAGCGCGGCGCGCGTGGCTCCTCCGTCTCAGCGAGCTCGCGCAGCATCGCCATCGCCTCCAGCACCGAGCGCCGGCGCACCTCGCTGCGGCCAAGATCGCCGAACTTGCGGTCGTGATGGATTAGCCGGCCGCTTCGCGCGGCGGCGGCAAAATGGACGAGACCGATCGGCTTGCCCGGCATCGCGCCGCTCGGCCCGGCGATGCCGGTGATCGAGACCGCGAGATCGACCTGGGCGTGGGCGAGGGCGCCCTTCGCCATCGCCTCGGCGGTTTCGCGGCTCACCGCGCCGTATTTCTCGATGGTCGGCGGCGGCACGCCGATCATCTGCTGCTTGGCGTCGTTGGTGTAGGTGACAAAGCCCCGATCCACCACGGCGGAGGAGCCGGGGACGTCCGTCAGCGCCGCCGCGAGCAGCCCGCCGGTGCAGGATTCGGCGGCCGCGACGGTCAGATGCCGCGCCTTGCACAAATCGAGTAGCGCAACGGCGGCGTCACGCATCTCTTGATCGATCATGGTTCTCTACCAGGACCAGGGCAGCCGGACGGTTGCCGTCGCCATCGCTGCGATGCCTTCGCCGCGGCCGGTGAAACCCATCTTCTCGCTGGTGGTCGCCTTCATGCCGACGCGCTCCACCGCGATGCCGGCGATCTCCGCGATGCGGGCGCGCATGGCGTCGCGATGCGGGCCGACGCGCGGCGCCTCGCAGATCACCGTGACATCGATGTGGGCGACGCGGCCGCCGCGCTCGGTCACGCGCTGCACCGCGAATTTCAGGAACTGGTCGGACGACGCACCCTTCCACCGCATGTCGTTCGGCGGAAAATGCTTGCCGATGTCGCCGTCGGCGAGTGCGCCGAGGATCGCATCGACGATCGCGTGCAACACCACGTCGGCATCGGAATGGCCGACCACGCCGCGATCGTGCGGCACTCGGATGCCGCCCAGCATGATGTGGTCGCCATCGCCGAAGGTGTGAACGTCGAAGCCCGAGCCGATCCGCAGGTCGGCGAGGCTCGCGAGGCGCTTCGCTTCGGCACGGGAGAAGTCTTCGTCGGTCGTCATCTTGGTGTTGCTCGCTTCTCCGGCGAAGCTGATGACCTTGAGGCCGGCCCATTCCACCAGCGCCGCGTCGTCGGTGAAGTCGTCGCGCCCGGCGGCAGCCGCCTTGCGGTGCGCGTCAAGCAGCGCGGGAAAGGCGAAGGCCTGCGGGGTCTGCACGCTGCGCAATTCCGCGCGGTCGACCGTGCCGGTGATCAAGCCCGCGCTATCGACCCGCTTGATCGTGTCGGTCACTTCGAGCCCGGGGATCGCCGCGCCGGTCTGCGCGCAGGCGGCGATCGCGCGCGACACCAGCCCCGACGAGCAGAATGGCCGCGCCGCATCATGGACCAGCACGATGTCCGGGGAGCCCGCGCTCAGCGCCTCCAGACCGGCCAGCACCGAGGCTTGGCGGGTCGAGCCGCCGAACACCGGCGGCATCAATTTGAGGCCCTTGGCGGCGGCATCATACGAAGTCATGTCATCGCGATGGATGACCGGTTGCACGACGCCGACTTCGCCATGCCAGGAAAACAGCGAAAGGCTCGCCCGGATCACGGGCTCGCCGGCCAAGGCTCTGTATTGCTTTGGCAAATCGCCCCCGGCGCGCGTTCCGCGCCCCGCTGCAACGATAACGGCCGCGACCGAGGATGCCATGTCCGGATTTGCTCAAATGACTGACCCAGCGTGGATTTAGCGTGTTGTCCGGGCGGCGGGAATGGATTTCCACTGCCGGCGAACTTGTTGCACTGCAGCACTTGCGCCGCGCTGCAAATTGGCTAAACTATAAGCAGACTTGGGTTAGCCTACTTTGTGGGCAAACCCCGGAACGACCGTTTTCTGGTGGTTTGAGATGCTCATAGGCGACATCGCGATCTCCAATCCAGTGCTTCTGGCGCCCATGACGGGCGTTACCGATGCGCCGTTCCGCCGCTTGGTGTCCCGCCTCGGGGCCGGGCTGGTGGTTTCCGAGATGACCGCCTGCGAATTGCTCATTCAGGGCCGGCCGGACGCCGTGCTCCGCGCCGAGGGCCAGGGCACCGGGATCCACGTCGTGCAACTTGCCGGCTGCGAGCCGCAGTGGATGGCGGAGGGGGCGCGGATCGCGGAAGCCGCCGGTGCCCAGATCATCGACATCAACATGGGCTGCCCGTCGAAATACGTAGCGGTGAAGCAGTCCGGGTCCGCGCTGATGCGCGACCTCGACCACGCACTGACGTTGATCGAGGCGACTGTCGGCGCGGCCTCCGTGCCCGTGACGCTGAAGATGCGGCTCGGCTGGGACCACGCAACGGTCAACGCGCCCGAACTCGCGCGCCGCGCACAGGACGCGGGCGTGCGCATGATCACCGTGCATGGCCGCACGCGCTGCCAGTTCTACAAGGGCGACGCCGACTGGGACGCTGTGCGCGCCGTTCGCGAGGCGATTTCCATCCCGCTGGTGGTCAACGGCGACATCAAGACCTTCGACGACGCCGATGCGGCGCGTGCAGCCTCAGGCGCCGCTGCCGTCATGGTCGGCCGTGCGGCGCAAGGCCGACCGTGGCTGCCCGGCCAAATCGCGCACTACTTGGCGACCGGAGAGCGCAAGGCAGCGCCGCCGCTGGCGACGCAGCTCGTGCTGATCTCCGACCTCTACGAAGAGATGCTGGCGCACCACGGCCTGCGCATCGGGCTCCGCCACGCGCGCAAGCACCTCGGCTGGGCGCTCGATGCGGCGGCCGCGAGCGCCGGCGTGGCATTCGACACCCTCAAGCGCTGGCGCGCCAACGTGCTCACCAGCGAGAATCCCGCCGCGGCGCGCAGCCGCTTGACGGAGGCTTTTCATGCTTTCGGAGCCGCCGCATGAGCAAAGCCGAACTGCGCGGCTCGGAGCGGCCCACGGGCGCGCCGCTCGGCATGTCCCTCAACGCGGCGGACGCGGTGCTCAACGCGCTGCCGCTTCCCGTCATCATCGTCGCCGCCGACGGCAGGCTGGCTGACGCCAACGTCGCGGCGGAATCGTTCTTCGAACTTTCGGTATTGCATTTGCGCCGCCAGTACCTCCGCGAGCTGGTGCCGTTTGGCAGCCCGCTGCTCTCGCTGGTCGATCAGGTGCGCAACCGCGGCGCCGCGGTCAACGAATACAAAGTCGATCTCTCGACGCCCCGCAATCCCGGTGACCGGCTGGTCGATCTCTATGTCGCGCCGCTGCCGGAGCGGCCGGCCCACATCGTGGTGATGCTGCAGGAGCGCACCATCGCCGAGAAGATGGACCGGCAACTGACCCACCGCGGCGCCGCCCGCTCGGTCAGCGCTCTCGCCGCCATGCTGGCGCATGAGATCAAGAATCCGCTGTCCGGCATCCGCGGCGCGGCGCAGCTTCTCGAGCAGTCCGCCGGCGACGAGGACCGCACGCTCACGCGCCTGATCTGCGACGAGGCCGATCGGATCGTGAAGCTGGTCGACCGCATGGAGGTGTTCTCCGATGAGCGGCCGGTCGAGCGCGACCCGGTCAACATCCATATCGTGCTGGAGCACGTCAAACGCCTGGCGCAATCGGGCTTCGCGCGCGGCATCAAGTTCCTCGAGGTGTACGACCCGTCGCTGCCGCCGGTACACGCCAATCGCGACCAGCTCATCCAGGTGTTCCTCAACCTCGTGAAGAATGCCGCCGAGGCGATCGGCGAAACCACGCCGGAAGGCGAAATCCAGATCACCACCGCATTCCGCCCGGGCGTACGGCTCTCGATGCCGGGCCTGAAAACCCGCGTCTCGCTGCCGCTCGAATTCTGCATCAAGGACAACGGGCCGGGTGTGCCCGAAGACCTGCTGCCCCATCTGTTCGATCCGTTCGTGACCACCAAGCCTACCGGCACGGGTCTCGGCCTCGCGCTCGCGGCCAAGATTATCGGCGATCACGGCGGCATCATCGAATGCGAATCTCAGCCCCGGCAGACCATCTTCCGTGTGCTGATGCCCATGTTCACTGGTGACGGCGCCGGGCCGGCACCCGCTCCAAGGACCTGAGGATCCAAAAGGACCGAGAGGACCCAATGCCAGCGGGAAGCATTCTGGTCGCCGACGACGATGCGGCGATAAGGACCGTGCTCAATCAGGCGCTGTCGCGTGCCGGTTACGAGGTGCGTTCGACCGGCAACGCCGCGACGTTGTGGCGTTGGGTCAGCCAAGGCGACGGCGACCTCGTCATCACCGACGTGGTCATGCCGGACGAGAACGCATTCGATTTGCTGCCGCGCATCAAGAAGCTGCGGCCCAATCTGCCCGTGCTCATCATGAGTGCGCAGAACACGTTCATGACGGCCATCCGCGCCTCCGAGCGCGGCGCCTACGAGTATCTGCCCAAGCCGTTCGACCTCAAGGAGTTGATTGCGATCGTCGGGCGCGCGCTGTCGGAGCCGAAGGAAACCATTCGCGCCGCCAGCAAGCCGGACGACCTTGAAGGCATCCCTCTGGTCGGCCGCTCGCCGGCGATGCAGGAAATCTATCGGCTGGTCGCCCGGCTGATGCAGACCGACCTTACGGTGATGATCTCGGGCGAGTCCGGCACCGGCAAGGAGCTGGTGGCGCGCGCGCTGCACGACTACGGCAAGCGGCGCGGCGGCGAGTTCGTCGCCATCAATATGGCGGCGATCCCGCGCGACCTGATCGAATCCGAATTGTTCGGCCACGAGAAGGGCGCCTTCACCGGTGCCAACTCGCGCAGCACCGGCCGCTTCGAACAGGCCGAGAGCGGCACGCTGTTCCTCGACGAGATCGGCGACATGCCGATGGAAGCGCAGACGCGGCTGCTGCGCGTCCTGCAGCAGGGCGAGTACACGACAGTCGGTGGCCGCACCGCGATCAAGAGCGACGTGCGCATCATTGCCGCGACCAACAAGGACCTGCGCATCCTGATTCAGCAGGGCCTGTTCCGCGAAGACCTGTTCTTCCGGCTCAACGTGGTGCCGCTGCGGTTGCCGCCGTTGCGCGAGCGCACCGAGGACGTGCCGGACCTGATCCGCCACTTCTTCAACCAGGCGGAGCGTGAAGGCCTGCCGCAGAAGCAGATCGACCAGGCCGCGCTCGACCGGCTCAAGCGCTACCGCT
>JBEVIJ010000142.1:0-17046 GCA_040510745.1 Xanthobacteraceae bacterium | reverse complement strand
CATGGTGCCGGCCAGCGAAAAGGCGCAGGCCGCGGTGCGCAGCGCCATGGTGCATGCGGGCCTGATCAACTAGTTCTCGCGCGCACGATTTTTCCGCGTTCCGGCCAAACCGACCGGGACGCACGCTCGAACGATTGCCGGACATGGCCACCAAGCCCAACCCGAGATTCAAGATTATCGCCGACAACCGCAAGGCGCGTTTCCACTATGCCATCGGCGAAGTCTTCGAGGCCGGCGTCGCGCTCACCGGCAGCGAGGTCAAGTCGCTGCGCACCGGCAAGGCCAATATCGGGGAATCCTACGCCTCGACCCGCGATGGCGAACTCTGGCTGCTCAACTCCAACATCTCGGAATACAAGCAGGCCGGCCGCTTCAATCATGAGCCCAAGCGGCCGCGCAAGCTCTTGCTGCACAAGCGCCAGATCAGCAAGCTGATCGGCGCGGTCGAGCGCGAGGGCATGACGGTGGTGCCGCTCAAGCTCTATTTCAACGACAAGGGCCGCGCCAAGATCGAGATCGCGCTCGCCAAGGGCAAGAAGTTGCACGACAAGCGCGAGACCGACAAGAAACGCTCCTGGGAACGCGAGCGCGGCCGGCTGATGCGGCAGAAGGGATGAGCGCATGACCCCGAAAAGTGGGACCCGGTTTTTGGATAACATCATGCGCAAAGGAAAAAGCGAGTGACCGAACGCATCGTCGGAATGCTGATCTTCCCGCGGCTGACGCAGCTCGACATGACCGGGCCTTACGAGGTGCTGGCGCGATTGCCCAACACCAAGGTGCTTCTGGTCGCGCACACGATGGCGCCGGTGAAGACCGACCGCGGCATGGAGATCGTGCCGACCGTCACCTTTGCCGATTGCCCGCAACTTGACGTCATCATGGTGCCCGGCGGCCCCGGCCAGCAGGACCTGATGGAAGACGGCGTGGTGCTGGAGTTCCTGCAACGGCAGGCGCGCAACGCGAAATATGTCACCTCGGTCTGCACCGGCTCGCTGGTGCTGGGCGCGGCGGGCCTGCTGAAGGGCAAGCGCGCGACTTCCCATTGGGCCGCGATCGACCACCTCGGTTTGCTCAGCGCCATTCCGGTCAGCGAGAAGGTGGTGGTGGACGGCAATGTGGTCACCGGCGCGGGTGTGACCTCGGGGATCGATTTCGCGCTCCAGCTTGCCGCAATCCTGGAAGGCGAGCAGGTCGCGCGCGAGATTCAGTTGGGGATCGAATACGATCCGGAGCCGCCGTTCAATTCGGGCTCGCCCAAGACCGCTGCTGCCGACGTGCTGAAGAGCGTGCGCGGCAAGCTTGCAGCACTCAGCGAGCAGCGCCGCGAGACCGCCAGCAAGGTCGGCCGCAAGCTCGGCGTGCCACAAAAAGGCTAGGACCATGCCGCTTCCCACCAAGCTCGACCATTGCGTGATCCACGTCTCCGAGTGGGAGCGCTCCAACGCGTTCTACCGCGACGTGATGGGTGCGGAGCTGGTCCAACGCGAGGCCGGCTGGGCTTACCGGTTCGGCGACAAGCAGCTCAACGTGCACGGCGTCGGTGTGCGGCCGGCCGAGGTGGCGCGGCTGCCGGTGCAGCCGGGCAACAGCGACCTGTGCTTCGAATGGATGGGGCCGATCGAAGGAGCCATCGCGCATCTCAAGCGCCACAACGTCCCGGTCGAAGCCGGTCCGATGCAGCGCTTCGGCGCCAAGGGCAACGGCACCAGCGTCTACTTCCGCGATCCGGACGGCTCGCTGATGGAATTCATGTCGTATCAGCGCTGAGGCGGACGATGGCCGAGGTCGTGCACAATCCGCTGATCCTGCCTGACAACCTGCCGGTGCCGCAGGACGACGGCGCAGCGCGACATCTGCAGGGTGCGCGGCTACCCGACGTCGTTCTCGCCGCCACCAACGCCACCGCTGTGAATCTCTCCAAGCTCGCCGGCCGCAACGTCGTCTATGTCTATCCGCGCACCGGCCGCCCTGGCCAGGACCTGCCGACCGGCTGGGACGGCATTCCCGGCGCGCGCGGCTGCACGCCGCAGTCGTGCTCGTTCCGCGATCACTTCGCCGAGTTGAAGGCGCTCGGCGTCAAGAATTTTTACGGACTGTCGACCCAGGATCTCGCCTATCAGCGCGAGGCGGTGGAGCGGCTGCACCTGCCGTTTCCGATCCTGTCCGACGCCTCGCTGCTGCTCACCCGCGCGATGAGCCTGCCGACCTTCAGCGTCGACGGCATGACGCTGATCAAGCGGATGGCCTGGGTGATCGACGATGGCGTGATCGCCAAGCTGTTCTATCCGGTGTTCCCGCCGGACCAGAGCGCGGCGCAGGTGATCGCGTGGCTTCAGGAATCCAAATAAGCGCGCACGCTCGCAAACACCGAGCGAAACATCTCCGGCGTCAGCACGCGGGTGTTGGTGTTGTAGCGCGAGCAGTGATAGCTGGAGAACAGCGCGAGCGGCCCGATCTGCGCGCGGCCGCCATGGCTGAACGCGGCCTCCTTCAGCTTGTGGCCCAGCGAGCGCACCGTCGTCTCGTGCGAGATGCGCCCCAGCGTGACGATGGCGCGCAGCTTCGGCATCTCCGCGATGGTGGGTTTGAGAAAATCCCGGCAGGTGTTGATCTCCGCCGGCGTCGGCTTGTTCTCCGGCGGCACGCAGCGCACGCCGTTGGTGATGCGGGCGTCGATCAATTCGAGACTGTCATCCGGCCGCGCCTCGAACACCCCGCGGGCGAAGCCGTATTCCTTCAGCGTCGCGTAGAGCAGGTCGCCGGCATAGTCGCCGGTGAACGGCCGCCCGGTGCGGTTGGCGCCGCGCACGCCGGGGGCGAGGCCGACGATGAGCAGCCGTGCGCTCAGAGGCCCGAACGAGGGCACCGGCGCGTTGAACCAGGACGACTCCTTGGCGCGCCATTCCTGGCGGAACGCCACGAGGCGCGGGCAGCGCGGGCAGTCGCGCCCGGGCTTGCCGGACGGCATCGGCGAGGGGCTTCGTTCGGTTGGTGCAGGCACGACAGTCCTCGGGAGCTTCCCATAGCTTAGCGGGTGCATGGAGCAGCCGCGGCTTTCGCGCTAGGCTTTCCCCTGGATTCAAGCCGGAGCGCCAAGACATCCGGCACAGGGAGGTCGTCATGGGCATTCAGCGCCGTTCGCGGTCGCTTGCAGTCGTCGTCGCAGTGTCAGCCGCCGTGGGCCTCCCGGGCGGTCACGCCGTCGCGCAACAGCAACCGGTGCCGACTTTCGCCGTCGATGACTCATGGCCGAAGGTGCCGGAGAAATACAAGCTCGGCGACATTTCCAGCATCGCGATCGATGCGCAGGACAACGCCTACGTCCTGCATCGTCCCCGCACGCTCAAGGCCGAGAATGCCGGCAGCGCCGCGCCGCCGGTCGTGGTGTTCGACGCGAACGGCAATTTCATCAAGGCGTGGGGCGGTCCCGGCGCGGGCTACGAATGGGTCGAGCGTGAGCACGGCATCCATATCGACCACGGGGGCTTTGCGTGGATCGGCGGCAATCAATGCCCGACCTCGGGCACCGCGGGCCTCATGGCGGTGGCCGACGACCAGCTTCTCAAGTTCTCGCTCGACGGCAAGTTCGTGCTGCAGATCGGCAAGAGCAACCAGAGCAAGGGCGATGGCGACACCGCCAACGTGCATCGCGCGGCGGACGCCTGGGTGCGCGCCAACGAGGTGTTCGTGGCCGACGGCTACGGCAATCACCGCGTCATCGTGTTCGACGCCGACACCGGCGCGTTCAAGCGGACCTGGGGCGCGTTCGGCAAGCCGCCTGGCGGCAAGGACAATTGCGCGATTTCCCGGCTGACGGAGTTCGCTCCGGGCGACGGCCTGCCGGACTTCAACGTCGCGCATTCCATCCGGGTGTCGAATGACGGCATGGTCTATCTCGCCGACCGCGAGAACCGCCGCGTACAGATGTTTACCGGCGACGGCAAGTTCGTGAGGCAGCTCCGTCAGACCGCGGCGCCGTTCGCCGCCAACCTCGCGTTCGCGCCCGATCCGGAGCAGAAATTTCTCTATGTTGGGGGCGGCAAGGTGATCACCATCGTGGACCGCAAGACGCTCGACGTCCTGGGTCAGGTCCAGGTGGAGAAGCAGCTCGGCGGCGGTCACCACATCGCAACCGACTCCAAGGGCAATCTTTACATCGCGGCGACCGCAACCGGCATGCAGCGGCTGTTGTTCAAAGGGATGTCGGGGGCGTCGAGATAAAATCCCGGTTGCTTTCGACCGTCATTGCACGCCGCCTCGCGTTGGGACTATTCTCTTTCAGCTTCGACGAGCGGCCGGCATACGGCCGCCGTGTCAATATCCGGGAGGAATGGCCATGCGGATCGTCCATATTCAGAGTGCTATCGCGGCGGCCTTCGCCGCCTTGATTGCGATGGTGGCGCTGCCTGCCGGCGCGCAGCAAGCGGCCACGCCGGTGGCAATCGACAGCGATGACATCGGCGGCGTCGTGCGCGGTCCCAAAGGTCCCGAAGCCGGCGTCTGGGTGATCGCGGAAACCCGCGACTTGCCGGTGCGCTACATCAAGATCGTCGTCACCGACGACCAGGGCCGCTATGTGATCCCGGATCTGCCGAAAGCCAATTACGACGTGTGGGTGCGCGGCTACGGCCTTGTCGATTCACCGAAGGTGAAGAGCGAGCCCGGAAAGCAGCTCAACCTGACCGCGGTGGTCGCGCCGACTGAAACGGACGCGGCAAAGTACTACCCGGCGATCTACTGGTACTCGATGATGAAGATCCCGGAGGCGGAGGTATTCGGCAGCAAGGACGCGCCGCCGAATATCAAGATCACCGACTATCTCAACCTTATGAAAAACAACGGCTGCATCGGCTGCCACCAGATCGGCCACCTCGCAACCCGCACGATTCCGAAGTTCCACCTCGATGCGGTCAAGAATCACGAAGAAGCTTGGGTGCGCCGCATTTCGTCGGGGCAGGCCGGCGAGAACATGATCAACCAAGCCGCGGGCCAGCTCGGCGGCATGCCGTTCAAGTATCTCGCCGACTGGACCGAGCGCGTGGCGAAGGGCGAGTTGCCGTTTGCGAAGCCGGAGCGGCCGCAAGGCGTCGAGCGCAACATCGTGGTGACACTGCGCGACTGGCACAATGACAAGCAGTATCTGCACGACCTGATCGCCAGCGATCGGCGCTATCCGACCGTCAACGCCTACGGGCCGCTGTACGGGCAGTGCGAGCACGCCTGCGACGACATGCCGATCCTCGATCCGGTGAAGAACGTGGCAACCAACTTCGTGTTGCCGACCACGCCCGACATGCCGCTGGCGCTCGGGCCCGGCAACGCCGG
This sequence comes from Xanthobacteraceae bacterium, assembly GCA_040510745.1. Classification (GTDB taxonomy): domain Bacteria; phylum Pseudomonadota; class Alphaproteobacteria; order Rhizobiales; family Xanthobacteraceae; genus Z2-YC6860. The sequence continues at coordinate 11,718 of JBEVIJ010000142.1, read as the reverse complement.
CTCGATCAAGATCCTCGGACCCTCGGCCTATTGGGGCGAGGAGAACATCTGGAACAGCAGGGCGAACAACCACAACTCGATGTTCGACCGGAAAGGCCGCCTCTGGCTGGCCGCGACGGGTCACAAGCCGGACAATCCCGACTTCTGCAAGAAGGGCTCAGATCATCCATCCGCGAAGGAGTTTCCGCTCAACAGCACCACCCGCCGGGTGACGATGTACGATCCCAAGACCGGCAAGTACACCGCCTACCAAACCTGCTTCGGCTCGCACCATCTGCAGTTCGGCTACGACGAAAACGAGACGATCTGGGCGAGCACTGGCGGCGGCGGCGGCAACGTCGGTTGGATCAACACCAAGATGCTCGACGAGACCGGCGACATCGTGAAGTCGCAGGGCTGGACCGCGCTGGTGCTCGATACCAATGGCAACGGCCAGCGTGACGAGTACACCGAGCCCGGCAAGCCGCAGGAGCCGGGCAAGGACATGCGCAGCGGGGCAACCTTCTACGCCGTGATGCCGAGCCCAACCGATGGCTCTGTGTGGGGTACGCTGCGCGGCAACCCCGGCGCGATCGTTCGCCTCGATCCGACCAAGAACCCGCACAGGTCGCTGGCCGAGCAGTACAACGTGCCGCTGCCCGGCTTCGGCCCGCGCGGCGGTGACATCGACAAGCAGGGCCGCGTCTGGGTGTCGCTGGCGAGCGGCCACATGGGCGTGTTCGATCGCCGTCTCTGCAAGGGCCCGCTCAACGGCCCGCAGGCGACCGGCAACCACTGCCCGGAAGGCTGGGCGTTCCACAAGTATCCCGGCCCGGGCTTCAAGGGCATCGGCGATAACAGCGCGGAGTCGAGCTACTATTCGTGGGTCGACCAGCACAACACGTTCGGCCTTGGCGACGACATCCCGATGTCGACCGCCAACTTGATGGACGGCCTGGTCGCCCTCAACAAGGACGGCAAGATGGTCTCGATCCGCGTGCCGTATCCGCTCGGCTTCTACGCCAAGGGGTTCGACGGCCGCATCGACGATCCGAACGCCGGCTGGAAGGGCCGCGGCCTGTGGGCCGCGAACGGCGATCGCACGCCGTGGCTGATCGAAGGCGGCAAGGGCACCAAGCCGCTGGCGGCGCACTTCCAGTTGCGGCCCGATCCGCTAGCGAAGTAAGCGCAGACCACGGAAGCAGAGCAGGGGCCGGATTTTCTCCGGCCCCTGGAGCAATCTGAACGACATGCAGCCGCTTGTTCGTTACTGCAGGTGTGCTCTTCTGAACTCGCGACGCATTGGTTTCCCTGCTCGATAAATATTCAGGGGCGCAGTAGAGGAATACCAGCGTCCCGCCGTCTTGCATTGATGGCTGCAGGAATTACGAGCATCATTCGTCATTGCCCGCGGTTGTAATGGCATGGCGTCATGTCGGCGTTCGCAGGCCCGGCGATTGGCGACGGTGCAGAACAAGGACTGCACGGGATGAGTCTTGTGCCCGGCGGCACGTTCCGCATGGGCTCGGACAACAATCCGGAAGAGGCGCCGGTCCATCGCGTCACGATTGATCGCTTCTGAATCGACCGCACGCCTGTGACCAACCGCGAATGCAAGGCGTTCGTGCGCGCCACCGGCCACATCAGGATTCTCCGCAAGGTCATCAAGGGCGGCTCGCACCTGTGCGCGCCGAACTACTGCCGCCGACCGGTGGCGCGTCACGCGCAGCCGGTCGACACGTCCACGAGCCATATCGGTTTTCGCTGCGTGGCACGAACGAAGGACCGTCCATGAACTGAAGTCAGTCAGAAAGGGAGGCTGCTGTGAGTGATCGCGATACCGCTCGGGCTAAGTCGCATGAGACTCGACGCCGGCCGCACCCTCGCAGGCGCAGCATTCGCGGTTCGTGCACAAGTAGCCGGATTAATCCTCGAAGTCGTCGCCGCCGGCGCGTTGCGGCACCGGGCCGCGCTGCAGGAACTGCGGGGTGTGCTGGCGCTCGGGCCGCGGCTCACGGGGCTCGCGCGGCGCACGCTCGGATGGATCGCGTCCGATCTTGGGTTGCAGTTCGACGATATCGAGAAAGACGTCCGCCTGCCGGCGCAGCTCATCGGCGACCATCGGCGGCTGCGTCGAGATCGTCGAAATCACGGTGACGCGGACGCCGCGGCGCTGCACCGCCTCGACCAGCGAGCGGAAGTCGCCGTCGCCGGAGAACAGCACCATGTGATCGATGTTGGCGGCGAGCTCCATGGCGTCCACCGCGAGCTCGATGTCCATGTTGCCCTTGACCTTGCGCCGGCCGCTCTGGTCGACGAACTCCTTGGTGGCTTTGGTCACCACCGTGTAGCCGTTGTAGTCCAGCCAATCGATCAGCGGGCGGATCGAGGAATACTCCTGATCCTCGATCACGGCGGTGTAATAGAACGCGCGAAGCAGGTTGCCGCGCGATTGGAACTCGCGCAGCAGGCGCTTGTAATCGATGTCGAAGCCCAGCGACTTGGCGGTCGCGTAAAGATTGGCGCCATCGATGAACAACGCGGTTTTTTCGGATTGTGCCGACATGATTCCCACTCAACCTCTCTCGTGATCTCGAATACCTTCAGCGAAGCCCTGTTGACCGGCCCGCGAGGACTAAAAGCCTCAAGGCCCGCCTGATCGTCGAATTTGAGACCGAAAGGCGATGCAGTCCAAAAAGGGGAGGCTAGCGCCGCCCGGCCAACCGACGTTTTAAAAAAGATAAATCCCAATCACCCGTCATTGGTTCCTGGCCCTGCCTAACAAGGCTCCCGACAGCCGCCAAGGCCTCAATTTAACGCACTTGCGCTTTGTTCCATCTGGGGTTACTTAAACCGCGAATTCCAAGACAACGTACCGTTGCAGGAGCGCCGAGCCCATGGCCCGTGTCACCGTCGAAGATTGCATCGATAAGGTCGATAACCGTTTCGATCTCGTGCTGCTGGCGAGCCACCGCGCACGCATGATCTCGTCCGGCGGGCCGATCACCATCGACCGCGACAACGACAAGAACCCGGTGGTGGCGCTGCGCGAGATCGCCGATCAGACGGTGTCGCCGGAGGACCTGAAAGAGGACCTGATCCACTCGCTGCAGAAATACGTCGAGGTCGACGAGCCGGAGGCCGACAGCGTGCCGCTGATCGCAGGCTCGGGCGGCTCGGTCGATGCCGACGACACCGAGGTCGCGGTCGACCACATGAGCGAGGAAGAACTCCTCAAGGGCCTGGAAGGCCTGGCGCCGCCGGAAGAGCAGCCGGAACCCGACGAAGAATAGGCGGGATGGCGGACGACGTGAGGGACGGCCCGGATTTCCGGGCCGTATCCATTTCGTGAACCATTTTCGGCTGCTGCCTTGTAGCAGCGCCGAATCGCCGTGATATCTTGGACTTATGGCACGCTCGAAGTCCGATCTGCCGCGCATGCAAAACCCGGCCCGGAGCCGCGCGCCGCTCAAGCGTGGGTTTAATCTGGTCTCTCAAGCCATTGGCGGCACTGAGAAACCGGACTCTCCCGCGCCGATGATGCGGCAGTACGAATTGATCGAGCGGGTCCGCCGCTACAATCCGGACACCGACGAAGCTCTGCTCAATCGCGCCTACGTCTACGCCATGAAGGCGCACGGCGAGCAGAAGCGCGCCTCGGGCGATCCGTACTTCTCGCATCCGCTTGAAGTTGCGGCGATTTTGACCGACCTCAAACTCGACGACGCCACCATCGCGGCCGCGCTGCTGCACGACACGATCGAGGACACGCCGACCACGCGCGCGGAGATCGATCAGATATTCGGCCCTGATATCGGGCACTTGGTGGAAGGCCTGACCAAGCTGAAGAAGCTCGACCTGGTTTCGCGAGAAGCCAAGCAAGCCGAGAACCTCCGCAAGCTTCTTCTCGCCATTGCCGACGATGTTCGCGTTCTTCTGATCAAGCTCGCGGACCGCCTGCACAACATGCGCACCCTCCACCACATGCCGCCGGAGGGGCGCCGCCGCATCGCCGAGGAAACGCTCGATATCTACGCGCCGCTCGCCGGCCGCATGGGCATGCACGGCGTGCGCGAAGAGTTCGAGGATCTGGCGTTCCGCGAGCTTAATCCGGAGGCCCACCAGGTCGTCAGCGGCCGCCTCAACGCGCTGGCCGAGCGCAGCCGCGACCTGATCGGCGAAATCGAACACCAGCTCACGCGCAAGCTTGCCGAATCCGGCATCGCGGCCGAGGTCGACGGCCGCCGCAAGCGCGCCTATTCGATCTGGCGCAAGATGGAGCGCAAGTCGGTCGGTTTCGAGCAGCTCTCGGACATTTTCGGCTTCCGCGTCATCGTCAAGACGATGCCGGAGTGTTACCGCGCTCTCGGCGTCGTCCACACCACATGGCCGGTGGTGCCGGGCCGCTTCAAGGATTACGTCTCGACGCCGAAGCAGAACGACTATCGTTCGATCCACACCACGGTGATCGGCCCCGGCCAGCAGCGCGTCGAGCTTCAGATCCGCACCGACGAGATGCACGAGATCGCCGAATATGGCATCGCCGCGCATGCGCTCTACAAGGATGGCGTCGGGTCGCCGACCGAGATGCTGTCGCGGGAATCCAACGCGTACGGCTGGTTGCGCCGAACCATCGAGTTGCTTGCCGAAGGCTCCAACCCGGAAGAATTCCTCGAGCACACCAAGCTCGAATTGTTCCACGATCAGGTGTTCTGCTTTACGCCCAAGGGCAAGCTGATCGCGTTGCCGCGCCGCGCGACGCCGGTCGATTTCGCGTATGCGGTTCACACCGACGTCGGCAATCGCGCCGTAGGCTGCAAGATCAATGGCAAGATTTCGCCGCTCGCTTCCGAACTCCTCAACGGCGACGAGGTCGAGATACTGACTTCGAAATCGCAGACGGCTCCCCCCGCGGTGTGGGAATCCATGGTGCTCACCGGGAAGGCGCGGCTCGCGATCCGCCGGGCCACCCGCAGCGCGGTGCGTGTGCAATACGCCGCATTGGGCCGGCAGATCGTCGAGCGGCTTTGCCAGCGCGCCAAGCGGGAGTATTCCGACGAAAAGCTGCGTGGCGCGTTGCATCGGCTCGCGCGTGCCTCGATCGACGAGGTTTTCGCCGCCGTAGGGCGCGGCGAGATGCGGCCCTCGGACGTCGCCCGTGCCATGTATCCCGACTACAAGGAGGAGCGCATCGCAGCGGTGCCGCCGCCGAAGTCGGAAAGCGGCTGGTTCGGCCTGAAGATGGGCAAGGCGCTGATGTTCAAGGTGCCATCCGCCACGCCGGCTGACAACGATGCCTCGATTCCGATCCGCGGCATCAATTCCGACCTGCCGGTGCGCTTTGCGCCGGAGGGTGGCGCAGTGCCGGGCGATCGGATTATCGGGATCGTGACGCCGGGTGAGGGGATCACGATCTATCCAATCCAGTCGCCGACGCTGAAGGATTTCGAGGACACCCCGGAGCGCTGGCTCGACGTGCGCTGGGACATGGATGAGCGCACGCCGCAGCGATTCCCGGCCCGGATCGCGATCCAGTCCGTCAACGAGCCCGGCACCCTGGCACAGATCGCCCAGGTGATCGCGGAACACGACGGCAACATCGACAATATCCGCATGGCCCGCCGTTCACCGGACTTCACCGACTGCGTGATCGACCTCGAGGTCTATGACCTCAAGCATCTCAATGCGATCATCGCGCAGTTGCGGGCCAAGAAGGTTGTCGCGGCCGCGGAACGGGTCAACAAGTAGGCCGGCGAGCGGCGCTGGACCAATCAGACGGGACGAAGACGTGCCGGCGCTTCCTCATCTGCGGCTTGGGGTCAACATCGACCACGTTGCAACCATCCGCAACGCGCGCGGCGGGCTGCATCCCGATCCGGTCCGCGCCGCCAAGCTGGCGATTGCCGCCGGCGCCGATGGCGTTACCGCGCATTTGCGAGAAGACCGCCGCCATATCAGCGATGCCGATATCGCTCGGCTCAAAGCCGAGATCGCAAAGCCGCTCAATCTGGAGATGGCGGCGACCGCGGAAATGGTTCGGATCGCGTTACGGACGCAGCCGCATGCGGCCTGTCTGGTTCCCGAGCGTCGCGCCGAGCGCACCACGGAAGGCGGACTGGACGTGGTCGGCGGCCGTTCCGAGCTCAAGCCGCGGATCGCCGAGATGCGCGCGGCGAACATCCGGGTGTCGTTGTTCATCGCCGCCGATCCTGCGCAGATCGAGGAGGCCGCCGCGCTTGGTGCCCCAGTGATCGAAATTCACACCGGGGCCTGGTGCCATGCGCTCGCCGACGGCGACAAGCCGCGAAGCGACGCCGAATGGCTGCGCATCCGCAAGGGCGCCGCGCTGGCCAAGGAGCTTGGCCTCGAAGTCCACGCCGGCCATGGCCTTGACTACGGCAGCGCCGAAACCATCGCCGCTTTGCCGGAGATCGCGGAGCTCAACATTGGCCATTTTCTGGTTGGCGAGGCGGTGTTCGTCGGACTCGATGAGGCTATCAAGACCATGCGCGGTGCCATGGATCGCGGGCGCTCCAAGGCCGGACGTGCGGCATGATCCTCGGCATCGGGTCGGACATCACGGACGTGCGCCGCGTTGCAAAAGTGATCGAGCGGCACGGCGACCGGTTTCTCCATCGCATCTTCACGGAAACCGAGCGGGCGCGCGCCGACCGGCGAAAAAATCGCGTCGAGACCTACGCCAAGCGTTTCGCCGCCAAGGAAGCGTGCGCGAAAGCTCTCGGCACCGGCATAAGGGCCGGTGTCTGGTGGCGCGACATCGGGGTGGTCAACCGTCCGAGCGGTCAGCCGACCATGACGCTCACGGGCGGGGCGCTGCGCCGGCTGCAATCCCTGACGCCCCCCGGTCATCAGGCGCGGATCGATCTCACCATTTCCGACGAAGGGCCGATGGCGATCGCCTACGTCATCATCTCAGCCCTGCCGGTGGCGCAGGCCGGGCATTCCGGCGGCCCCGCCGAATGAACGTAACCCCATGATATGTTGTAATAAATCGTTCGTCTGCACTGCGTTGGCGGTTGATTGCGCGGTGCGGCACCAGCGGCTACAACGGCGCGGGGCATCTCCAAGGTCAAATTTCCCAAGGACAAGAGGTCGATGAGCGTGGCCAGCGGCACAAAGCGCAAAGAGGGCGGCGTTGGTGAATTCATCCGCCTGCTGATTCACGCCGGCCTGATCGCCCTCGTCATCCGCACCTTCCTGTTTCAGCCCTTCAACATCCCGTCCGGCTCGATGAAGGCGACGCTGCTGGTCGGGGACTACCTTTTCGTCTCCAAGTTCTCGTACGGCTACAGCTATTACTCCCTGCCGCTTTCGCCGCCGCTGTTTTCCGGCCGCATCATGGGTTCCAAGCCCGACCGCGGCGACATCGTGGTGTTCCGCCTGCCGAAGGACGACTCCACCGACTACATCAAGCGCGTGATCGGCTTGCCTGGCGACCGGGTTCAGATGATCCAGGGTGTGCTGCACATCAACGGCACGCCGGTGAAGCGCGAGCGCGTCGATGACTTTGTCGATATCGACGAAGGAGGGCGTGCGACGCGGGTGCGGCAATGGCGCGAGACGCTGCCGAACGGTATCAGCTACCGGACGCTGGAGTTGCCTTACAATCTGCAATCGGACAACACCGACGTCTTTAACGTCCCGATCGACAATTATTTCATGATGGGCGACAACCGGCATAACTCGACCGACAGCCGCTTCCCGCAGGTCGGATTCGTGCCGCACCAGAATCTGATTGGCCGGGCGCAAATCATCTTCTTTTCGGTGGCCGAGGGTGAGCGCGCCTGGGAAGTTTGGCGCTGGCCCTGGACGGTGCGCTGGAGCCGGCTTTTCACGATCGTGCGATGAAGCGCGCGCGCAAACGCAGCGTCGCATCTTCATCGACGCCACTTTCCGACGCGAACGCTATCGTGCCGCCACAAGCCGCAAAACCCGTCAAGCGAACCACGTCCGTCCGCAAACGCGCGGCGGCCGCGAGTGCGCTGGAGCAGACCATCGGCTATCGTTTCAAGGATGACGAACTGCTGGTGCGGGCGCTGACCCATATTTCCGCGTTGGCCGGCGGCAGCCGCACCGGAAGCTACCAGCGGCTCGAATTCCTCGGCGACCACGTGCTGGGCCTGGTCATTTCCGAGATGTTGTTTCGCGCTTTCCCGAAGGGCGACGAGGGTGAGCTGTCGCGCCGGCTCGCCGATCTGGTGCGCCGCGAAACCTGTGCCGACGTCGCGCGCGCCATCAACCTCGGCGAAGCGATGCGGCTCGGCACGTCGGAATCCAACTCGGGCGGCCGCTCGCGCACCGCCATCCTGGCCGACGTCTGCGAGGCGCTGGTGGGTGCGGTGTTCCTCGACGGGGGTTATCCGGAGGCCACCAAGCTGGTCGAGCATCTGTGGGGTGAGCGCATGCGCGCCCCGAGCCGGCCGTTGCGCGATCCAAAGACCATGCTGCAGGAATGGGCGCAGGCGCGCGGGCTTCCGACTCCCGCATATCGCGAGGTGGAGCGCATCGGCCCGCATCACAATCCGGAATTCCGCATCGCCGTGACCTTGCCGGAGCGCGAGCCGGCTGAGGGAAGGGGCCGCTCCAAGCGCGTCGCCGAGCAAGCGGCCGCCGCGGCCATGCTTCAGCGCGAAGGCGTGCGGGTGGACCGGGTCGATGGTTGAAACCGAAGCAGCGGTGGCGGGCGGCACGCGCTGCGGGTTCATTGCGCTGATCGGGGCGCCCAACGCCGGTAAATCGACGCTGACCAACGCGCTGACCGGCAGCAAGGTCGCGATCGTGACGCCGAAGGTGCAGACCACGCGCGCGCTGGTGCGTGGCATGGCGCTTGCCGGCAACGCTCAGCTCATTTTCATCGATACGCCTGGTATCTTTGCGCCGAAGCGCCGGCTCGACCGCGCCATGGTGACGACCGCGTGGAGCGGCGCGCACGACGCGGATCTGGTCGCCGTGCTGATCGATGCTAAATCAGGATTTGACGATGAGGCGCAGGCGATCTTCGGCAAGCTTGACGAGGTCAGGCAGCCCAAGGTGTTGGTGCTCAACAAGGTGGACATCGCGGACAAGCCGCGGCTGCTCGATCTGGCGCAGACCTTGAATACGCGCGGCAAATTCGCCTCGACGTTCATGGTTTCCGCGCTCACCGGCGACGGCGTCGGAGACCTGCGCGATTGGCTGGCCGCCAACGCGCCGGCGGGACCGTGGCACTATCCGGAGGACGAAGTGTCGGACGCGCCCGTGCGTCAGCTCGCGGCCGAGATCACCCGCGAGAAGCTCTTTCTCAAGCTGCATCAGGAATTGCCTTACCAGTCGACGGTGGAGACCGAGACCTGGACGGAGCGCAAGGATGGATCGGTGCGCATCGAGCAGACGATCTACGTGGAGCGCGAAAGCCAGCGCAAGATCGTGCTGGGCAAGGAGGGCCGCTCGATCCGCGCGATCGGCTCGGCGTCGCGCCGCGAGCTTGCCGGCATCCTGGAGAAGCCGGTGCATCTTTTTCTGTTCGTGAAGGTGCGCGAGCATTGGGGCGACGATCCGGAGCGCTACCGGGCGATGGGACTGGAGTATCCGAAGGAGTAGGCGGGTGGCGGCGGCTAGGGCGTTGCTTGCGGCGATCCTTCTGGCTGCCGGTCATGCCGTTGCACCAGCGCAGCCTGATCGGACGCAGCCTCCAGGTCACATCACCGAATTAGATAATGCGAAGGCGCCGAGCGCACTCGCGATCGGCGACCCGCTTGCCCTGCTCGGCCTTGTGCTGCGCAGCGTGCCGGACCGTGTGCCGGTCTATCCGACGGAAAACTACTATTACTTCCGGTTCAAATACAAAGGCGTGCCTTACACCGGCAACATCCGGCTTGCGGCCGCGGACCGCGACAAGGGCAAGCTGCATTTCGCATACGGTGAAGCGCCAACGGATCGGCGGCCGTCACCCAAGGTCAGGCACGTTGTGCTTGATGCCTCCCAAGGCGTCGCGGTGGCTTCGCTCTCAGCCAACGCATACCGCATCACTCACGCGGGCCGGTCGGTCACGTTCGCGCTCAACGACCTCGCCCACGTGAAGCCGCCCCCCGGCCTGTTGCGGCCCGACGATACGTTTCTCGGCACGATCTTCGACGAATCCGCGGTCCAGTTTTTTCTGGTGTTCAATGCGCGGCTGAAGAGCTTCCACTATCTGCTCGATGACACCGGCGCGGCGGCGGACGAGTGGGCCGCCGCGAGCGAGGGGATTGTGATCGGCAAGCGCACCGGCTTCGCGTTCTATCGGGATGGCGAGCGCAAAATCCTGGTCGGCATCCTCGAGCGCAACTCACGGCTCAACACGGCGTTTGACGGGCCGTTCGACCAGTTGCCGGAAAATTCCATCGAAGGGGAGGCGTTGCGTGAGGCCATTGTTGCGGCCGATCCCGGTGCCAAAGGCTAGATCGACCGGCTCGGCAATTTCATCGACGGCTCCGGGCGCTACCTGATCCATCCTTATTCGCTCTATCGCGCGCCGGGCGATCTTGCCGTGTTCCACCGCTGCGTGGCGGCCAAGGCTGTCGCTGCGGCGGAAAAGCCGCTCTGTTTCGTCATCAGCTACAGGGAATCCCGCAAGCGCAAACCGTTGCCGCTGGCCTTGCAGAGGCGTTGAGGACTCGGCTCGCGGGGACTAGAAGCAGGCTATGGAATGGACCGACGAAGGCATCGTGCTGGGCACCCGCCGACACGGCGAGGCGAACGCAATCCTTGAGGTGATGACGCGCGAGCACGGCCGCCATCTCGGCCTGGTGCGGGGCGGCTCGGCCTCGCGGCTGCGGCCGGTGCTGCAGCCCGGCAACGGGGTGCGCGCGGTCTGGCGCGCCCGGCTCGACGAGCACCTCGGGCACTACACCGTGGAGCCGCTGCAACTGCACGCCGCGTCGCTGCTGGCGGCGTCCCACGTGGTTTACGGGGTGACGCATCTCGCGGCGCTGTGCCGGCTGCTGCCGGAGCGTGATCCGCATCCCGAGGTGCACGACTGGCTCTCGGCCGTGTTGCTGCATTTGGAGGCCCCGCTGGCCGCAGGGGCCGAGGTGGTTCGTTTCGAAATGCGGATGCTGGCGGAGCTCGGTTTCGGTCTCGACCTGTCCTCCTGCGCGGCGACGGGGGACGAGCAGGATTTGAGCTACGTCTCGCCGAAATCCGGGCGCGCGGTGTCGCGGTGCGCCGGCGCCCCCTGGCATGACCGGTTGCTGCGGCTGCCGTCATTCATGACCAAAGGCCATGTTTCCGGCGCGCCGTCCGCCGCCGACGTCGCCGACGGCTTCGCGCTAACCGGTTTCTTCCTCGCCCGCCACGTGCTGGAGCCGCGCGGGCTCAGCTTCGCGGACGCGCGCGAAGGCTTCGTTGCCGCGCTGCTCGGCCGGCGCGGGCCTTCCGCCCCCTAGCGGCGTACGTTGTAACACCAGGTGCTGCCGCACGAGAGCGTCATGCATTTGCGCTCGTACTGGCCGCCTTGCGGCGCCGACGACGCGGTCTGGCTGATCGGAATGTATTGTCTGGTGGCGCGGCGGTCGTTGGCGTGCGAATCCAGCACGCCTGCCAGGAGAAGGCCGACAACCGCGAAATCCGCCATAAGGACGTTTTTCACGGTACTCACTCCAAGGTCCAGTTTTGCCTCCTGGACCCCACGTGTTACCGCATTAACCATAAAATGCCCCATCAGCGGGGCCAATGCAAGCGCACAAACGGCGGTCCTGC
>JBEVIJ010000141.1:0-32560 GCA_040510745.1 Xanthobacteraceae bacterium | reverse complement strand
GCGCGAACTATCCGGTCAGATCCTCGACAGCTTCCGCACCTACGGCCGCCACTTGCGCATCCAAACCGCGCTGGCGATCGGCGGCGTCTCGATGGGCCAACAGGTCCGCTCGCTGCTCAACGGCGTCGACGTGCTGGTGGCAACGCCAGGCCGCCTGCTCGATCTGGTGCAGAGCAACGCGGTACGGCTCAACGCGATCGAAACGTTCGTGCTGGACGAAGCCGACCGCATGCTGGACATGGGATTCATCAACGACATCCGCAAGATCGTGGCGAAGCTGCCGCAGGTCCGGCAGACGCTGCTGTTCTCGGCCACCATGCCGCAGGACATCGCTGACCTCGCCAAGCAGATGCTGAAGGATCCGGCGACGGTTGCGGTGACGCCTGTCGCCTCCACCGCCGAGCGCATCGCGCAGCGGGTGGTGCACATGGACCGCGGCGCCAAGCAAGCCGCGCTCGCCGACCTCCTGCGCACCGAGCCGGTCGACCGCGCGCTGGTGTTCACACGCACCAAGCACGGCGCCGACAAGGTGGTGCGCGGACTTGAAAAGAGCGGCATCCGCGCTTCCGCGATCCATGGCAACAAGTCGCAAGGCCAGCGCGAGCGCGTGCTCGCCGATTTCCGCAGCGGGAAGATCCGCACGCTGATCGCGACCGACATTGCCGCCCGCGGCATCGACGTCGACGGCATCAGTCACGTCATCAACTACGATCTGCCGAACATCCCGGAGAGCTACGTGCACCGCATCGGCCGCACCGCGCGCGCCGGCGCCGAGGGCATCGCGATCTCACTGTGCTCGGGCGACGAGGTGGCCTTTCTCCGCGACATCGAAAAGCTGATCAAGATGGCGATCCCGGCGACCGGAGAGGCGCCACAGCGGACCGCGCAACGACCGGCTCAGCAGGCTCACAACGGCGGCGGCGGCAATCACCGCGGCGGCCGGAACGGCCGGGGCCAGCAACGCGGCCGGCAGGAGGATCGTTCCCACGGCGGCCGCCAGGCGCAGGGCCGTGGCGGCAAGGGCCGGGGGCATGGTAATAATGGTGGGCGCGGCCATGAACGGCCGGCGGCGCAACAGAACGGCGAAATCGGAACCGTCGCGTTCATGCAGCGTAAGGACGACCGGCGCCCGGTGGCATCCACCAGCCCGGTCCAGCCGCCGCGCTGACCGACGCAACGAAACAGGACGACACAGTCGAGACATAGGGCGACACATGGCAAAAGAAGAGCTTCTCGAGTTCGAAGGCATGGTCACGGAGGTGCTTCCCGACGGCCATTTCCGGGTCAAGCTGGAAAACGAACACGAGATCCTCGCCTACACCGCCGGCAAGATGCGCAAGTTCCGCATCCGCACCGGCGTCGGCGACCGCGTCATCGTCGAAATGTCGCCCTACGATCTCTCCCGCGGCCGCATCAGCTTCCGCCACAAGTCTGACAAGCCGCTGCCGTCCGCAACCGGCCAGCGCCGCGCGCATTTCCGCCGGCGCTAGCCCTTCCCCGTCCCTTTAGACAGCGGCAGTTTCGCAATCTCCCGGATCGCGTCTTGGTCCGGCTCGAAGCCGAGCCCCGGCTGGTCCGGCATCGCCAAGAACCCATCCGCCGGCATCGGCAGATCGCGATAGATCTGCTTGTAGAGCTCGACCGCGAGGTAGTGATGCTCGACCAGCGTGCCGTTCGCGAGACCGGCCTGCAGGTGCATGTTGTGGAAGCCCCAGGCGCCTCCGTTCGCCAATGACACGTTGAACGACGAAGCCAGGCCCGCAATGCGCTGGCATTGCGTGAAGCCGCCGGTGATCGCGACGTTGGGCTGCACGAAGTCCACCGCCTCGTGGAGCAGCAGATCGCGGAAGCGAAACGCCAGGCCCTCGTTCTGCCCGCAAGCGAGCGCCATGCCGGTCGCGCGGCGCAGCTCCCTCATCTGCAGCGCATCGTTCTGCGTGAGCGGCTCCTCGAAAAACGCGATGCCGAGCGGCTTGATCATCTCGACCAGCTTGGTGGCGTGGAACAGATCGAGGTTGCAGTTGCCGTCGACGTAAAGCTCGATATCGGGCCCGACCGCCTCGCGCACCGCCCTCACCCGCGCCGCATCCTCGCGGATCACGTCCATGACCGGCCGCTTGTCGCGGTGGCGTAGCGCCTCGTTGCCGATCGTCATCTTCAGCCGCTTGAAGCCCTGGCTGACCCAGAGCTTCGCCGCGGCGGCGAGCTGCTCGCGGTCGAAGAAACCGAAGCCGAACGTGGCGTAAACGGGAGCGCGGTCACGCGCGCCGCCCAGCAACCGCCACACCGGCTCCTTCAGCGCCTTGCCCTTGATGTCCCACAGCGCGATGTCGATCGCGGCAAGCGCATGCGCGGCGTAGCCGGTCTGGCCGCGCGGCATCAGCGTCCAGTAAAGCTTGTCCCAGACGCGCTCATGCAGTAGCGGATCGTCTCCGACAATCGCGGGACCCGCGACGCCGTTGACGATCTGCGCGATCACGTCCTCCTCGGTGATGCTGGTCAGGCCGTGGCCGACGATGCCGCTGTCGGTCTCGACCTCGACGAAGCAGCAGGCCAGCGATGTCTTGCGGTCGGCGCCACAGAGCTTGATGTGCAGCGGCACATTCAGCGGAGTGGCCGTGACGCGAACGATTTTCATAACGAATTCCTCAAACGTGCCGGCGCAGCCGGCGATCGATCACAAGCAGAACGCTGCTGACCACCGCCGCGAAAGCAATCAACAATAGCGTGACCGCCATGATCAGGTCGACGTTATGCAGCCCGATGGCGTTCATCAGCAAGAAACCAAGCCCGCGCTGGGCGGCGAACATTTCGCCGAGCAGGGTCCCGATCAGGGTGAGCGAAAAGCCGACCCGCAGCCCGGTAAAGATTTCCGGCAGCGCCGCCGGAAACAGCACGGAGCGCACCAGGTCGAAAGTGCCCAGCCGGTGCATACGTGCAGTCTTGATCAGGATCGGCTTGATGTTGCGAACCGCGTTGATGGTGAACAGCGCTACCGGAATGATGCCGTGGATTGCTCCGAACGCGATCTTCGCCGGCATGCCGAGGCCGAACGCCAGCAGCAGGATCGGATAGAGCGTGATCTTCGGGATCGAGTAGATCGCGACCAGCATGGGCTCGAACACCTGGTTCGAGAAACGGTGGAAGCCGAGCCAGAAGCCGGTCGCAAGCCCGACGCCGGCAGCGATCGCCAGCGCGGCGGCGAAGGCGCGCATCGTCTCGGACAGATGCGGCCAGAAAGCCTCGCTCGTCACCAACTTGCCGGTGTAGCGAAACGTCTCTAGCGGCGAACGCAGCGCCGCCTCCCCCGCAAACCAGTACAGCGCCTGCCAGGCCGCCAGCAGGCCGATCAGCAACACTGTGGCGTTACGCACGCCTTTCCAGCGGTCCGAGCTCACAGCCCCCTCCGCGCCAGCAGCACACGCTCCCACCACGACAGCGAAGCGTTGATCGAGATCGACACCGCGAGGATCAGCACGATCAGCGGGTACATCGTTGCGTTGTCGAAGTTGTTGTAGGCGAAGCTGATCTCGTAACCCATCCCGCCGCGCGACATGATGAACTCGGCGCCGATGATTCCGATCAGCGAATAAGCCACCGCGAACTTGGCGCCGGTCAAAACATACGGCGCGGCGCAGGGCAGTTCGACCTTCAGCGCGGTCTCGATCCGGCCAAGCCGCTGGATGCGCGCGGCCTTGAGCAGCACGCGCGGCACGCGGTCGAGACCGTTGAGCGTGTTGACGATCACCGCCACCACGCCAAGCATGAAGCCGATGCCGATCTGCGGCGCGTCACCGAGCCCGAACAGCACGATCAGCAGAGGATAGAAGGCGAAGATCGGCACGGCGTAGTAGGTCGCAAACAGCGGATCGAGCGTCTCGCGGACCGCGCGATGGCCGTGCAGCACGGCGGCGGTCGCCACGCCCACAATCAGCGCCAGGGCCAGCGCGATCGATGCATTGGTGAGCGTCTTGGCGATGGCTGCGTTCCGCTTTCCGGAAATCAGGATCACGCCGAGGTCGTAGAGGATGCGGTGCGGCGGTTGCATGGTAATACGGTCGATCACGCCGGTGAGGCACAGCACCTCCAGCGCCAGGACAGCCAACGCGATCACCAGCACGCGATAGAGCGTAACGCGCGTCATGTCGCCTCACGCCCGATGGTTTTCAGCGATTCCTCGCGTAGCGATTTCCACAGCCGCGCCGTGACGCCGCCGAACTCCGGCCGCGCGACAATGCGGCTGTCACGCTCGCGCGGCCAATTTGTCTCCACCACGTCAATCAACCGGCCGGGCCGGGCCGACATCACGGCAATACGGTCGGCCAGCATGGCCGCCTCGTCGAGCGCGTGGGTGATTAGGAACACGGTCGCCCCGGTCTGCCGCCACACCCGGAGCACCTCATCGCCCATCAGGAGCCTCGTCTGCTGGTCGAGCGCGCCGAACGGCTCATCGAGCAGGATCAGCCGCGGCTCAAGCACGAGCGTGCGGGCGATGCAGACGCGCTGGCGCATGCCACCGGAGAGCTGCGCCGGATGGCTGCGCGCGAAATCGCCGAGCCACATCAGGTCGATGACGTCGCGCACGCGGCGGCGCTTGTCATCGGGCGACAGCGCCGCCTTGCGCAGCCCGAAGGCGACGTTGTCCTCAACCGATAGCCAGGGAAAGCAGGCGTCCTCCTGGAACACAACCCCGATGCCATCCGGGATGTCGCCCGCGATGCGGTGGCCCTCGAACTCGACTGTGCCGGCGCTCGGTGACGAAAGTCCCGCGATCAATTCCAGCAGCGTGGATTTCCCACAGCCGGAGGGGCCGACTACGGCGAAGAACTCACCTTTCTGAAGTTCAAGGTCGACCGGCCCGAGCGCGTGCAGCCCCGCACCGCTGGCCGCGGCCGGAAAGACCTTGGTGACGCCGCGCAGCGACACATGTGCAGTCGCCGCACTCACCCTGGCAAACCTTTATTGCTTCGGAGTCTTGATATCGTCGGGCAGGAAGCTGGTGTCGATCATCTTGGCCAGATCGAACTCGCCGGAGATGGCGCCGACCATCTTCTGCACGTCCATTATGCGCTTCATGCCGTCGAGGTGGAACTGACCGTTGCCCCAGTACGGAATACCCTTGGTGCGGCTCGTGGTAAGGCTGCGCACCGCGCTGCGCGCCACCGCCGGCTCGATGTTGTAGGCCTTGGCGACGATGTCGCCGGCCTCGTCCGGATTGGCGTTCATGAAATCGACCGCCTGACGGCGAGCGCGGATCACCGCACGGATGAAATCGCCGCGGCTCGCGGCCGCCGCGCTGGTGGTGACGCCGACCACGTTGTCGAGCGGCGGCAGCACGTCGCTCGCGGCCACCACGGCGCGATACTTGCCCTTGAATTTGGACCAAACCGGCTCCGCCATCGGCGCCACATCGATTGCGCCGATGTCGAGGGCTGCGACGCCCTCGCCGAAGCCGCCGGTGCGCACCAGTTCGGCGTCGGTGGCCTGCAGGCCGGCCGCCTGCAGCAGCAGGATCGCCAGCGCCTGGCTGGTCGAGCGCGGATTGGTGTAACCGATCTTTTTGCCCTTGAAATCCTTGATGCTCTTGATCGGCGAGTCCGGCTTCACCGCCCAGACGAACTCCGCCACCGTGAGCACGTTGTCGCTGACGATCTTGAGGTCGGCACCCTGCTGGATCGCGACCGCGGTCGCGCCGGGATTGGCTTCCGCATAGGCCACACCGCCCGCCAGCATATTGCGGATCGACGTGCCACCGCCCTGCGACGAGATGATGCCGGTCACGTTGGCGCCCTGCGCCTGATAGAACTTCTTCTCCAGCGCGACCGCATAAGGCATCGCGTTCGCGGCAACGCCGTAGTTGCTCACCGCGATGTTTTCGGCGCTAGCGGACGACAGCAGCGCCGCACTGAGCGCAGCCGCTCCCAAGGCATGGCCGAAGCAATCAAGCGCGCGCATTGCCACCTCCCCTGCACGGCGCCTTTTACCGGCACCTTGTCAACGCATCGTAGAGAAACCGATCTCGCCTTGCCAGCAAGGGCGGCGCGCTGCGCGGGCGGTGGCCCACCCGCTTAACCCGGTGTCAGACCGCCGTGCCGCCCCGGTTCCAGCCGCGGGCGCCCTCACCGTAGATGTCGAAGCCGGCGTCGGTGACGATCACCGTATCCTCCAGCTTCACGAAGCCGCGCTTAGGATGCGCCAGCGTGGTCTCCACGGAGACAACCATTCCGGTCTCCAGCGGCCGCTTGGCGTCGTAATCGTCATAAGGCACCGGCCCGCTGGCGGTGAGTCGCGGTGCCTCGTGGCTGACCAAGCCCATGCCGTGGCCGAGGAAGTGCATGTTGTTGTGAAACTTCGACTTGGCAAGGCGTTCCTCGCCCATCCGATACACTTCGCTGCCTATCGTTCCGGCCTTGATCGGCTTCATCGCGGCGCGCTGCACCTCCTCGATGTCGCCCAACATGTCCTGCAACTCGGCGTCGGGCTCGCCGTGGATCGCCATGCGGCAGATGTCGCCGATGTAGCCGTGATAGTTGCCGCCGGAGTCGAGCGAGAGAATGTCGCCCTCGCCCCAGACCTGATTGGACGGCGCGCGGTTGAGGCTGGTGCCGGCAGTGATCAGGCAATATTCGAAGGTCAGGCCACGGTTGGTCTCCTCGCGGCGCAGTGCCTCGGTCAGCTCCGCCTTGGTGGCGCCGGGACGATGATTGGCGATTACGGCCTTCATGGAGTCGAGCACCGCCTCCGAAGCCACTTTGAGCTTCGCGAGCTCGTCCGGCGTCTTAATCGCGCGCATGCGCTCCAGAATGAACAGCGCGTCCTTGATGGCGGATTCCGGGAACGCACTCTTGAGCGCGGAGCCCGCATCCATCGGCAGGAACGCTGTCTCGACCCCGATCGAATTCGCCTTCACGCCCGATTTCTTGATGTGGTCCACCGCCTTCTGGGTGGTGTCGAGCGAGCCAGAGCAGTTCGCCATCTGGGTTGGCATCCAGAACGGGGTGATCTCGCGTTGGAAGTTCTCCAGCCGATGACCGAAGAACGCCGCCTTGTCCGGCGCACCCTTGGGATAGATCACGATCGGCAGGTACCGGCTCACCCCCATCGCGTCCATGTAGTCGAAGAAGAAGGCGCGATGACCGCCGAGCAGATACTGCACGTTGTGCTTGGAGCTCGCGACCAGCACGTCGATGCCGGCCTCGTCCATCAGGCGGTCGAGACGGGCGGCGTCGAACGGGATGGCGGACGACCTGACGGGCGCGTTCATGGCAACTCTCCTGCGGCGCAATCGGGCGAACGTGGCGACAGTCTAGCGCACCCCACGGGCGCGTAGAAGGAGCCCGGCTACTCGATCCTGAGGTTCGCCTCGTTGGCGAGCCGCTTCCAGGTCTCGTATTGGCGCGCGACCAACGCCTTCATTTCTTCCGGCGTGGTGGCGCGCGGATCGCCGCCCATCGCCTCCAGCTTGCTTTTCACGTCACCCACTGCGAGCATGCGGCGCAACTCCGCATTGAGCCGGTCGACGATCGGCCTTGGCAGGTTGGCGGGACCGGCAAGCCCGGTCCAGGAGATCACTTCGAAGCCCGGCACCGCCGCTTCGTGGACCGTCGGCACGTTCGGCAGGTCGCGCCAGCGCGTCATGCCGGTCACCGCGAGCGCCCGGAATTCGCCGGAATGGATGCGCGGCGTGATCGGCCCGGTTGTGGCAGCGATGAAGTCGATGTCGCCCGTCAGCATTCCGGTGAGCGCCGGCGCCTCGCCGCGATAAGGCACATGCAGGAACTTGGTCTTGGTATCGTTGCCGAGCAATTCGACGGTGGTGTGCAGGATCGAGCCGACGCCGGCCGAGCCGTACTTCAGCGCGCCCGGATTGGCGCGCGCCTCGTCGATCAATTGCTTGAGGGTCTGAAAGCGGGAATCCTTCCGCACCGCGATCAGGAATGGATAGAAGCTCGCGACCGAAACCCAGGTGAAATCGTCGACCACCTTGTAGCGGACGTTCTTCGACAGCGCGGCATACGCCGGGTGCGCACTGGCCAATACAAGCAGGCTGTAGCCGTCCGGTTCGGCGCGCGCGATGGTCTCCGCCGCTAGCGCGCCGGCGAGCCCGGGCTTGGCCTCGACCACGATCGAAAGGCCGAGCCCCTTTTCCATCTCGCTCGCCAGAATGCGCGCGATGATGTCCACGTTGCCGCCGGGCGGGAAGCCCTGCATGAACTTGATCAGGCGGTTTGGGTAGCTCTGCGCGGACGCAGCGCCGAGAGCGGCCAGCAGCAAGGCTGCAGCAAGCATCAAGCGGCTCATGGCAAACGCCCTCCCTTGAATCGTCCGGTCATCGTCCACGCCCGATTCCGCGCCGGTTTCCCGGCGTCTGTCAACGAGTCAAAACGTTCCTGTGGCTCGAGCTAACGCTCGACTGAAATCTTGTTGGCGCGCGCCACGCCGGTCCAGCGCTTGATCTCGACCGCGATCAGCTTGCCGAGTTCCTCCGGCGGTCCGCCGGCCAGGATGAGCCCCTGCTGGTCAAGCTTGGCCTTGATGTCCGGCTCGCGGATGATCCGCGCGATCTCCCCGTTGAGCTTCTGCACGATCTCATGCGGCGTCCCGGCCGGCGCATAGACGCCGACCCAGGTCACCGCTTCGACATCGGGATAGCCGAGCTCGGCCATGGTCGGCACGTCGGGAAACTGCGGATCGCGGGTCAGCCCGCCGGTCGCCAGCGCCCGCAACTTGCCGGACGCAATGTGCGGCGCGGCCAGCAGCGACGAAATCACGGTGAGCTGTGTCTCGCCGGCAACCGTCGAAAGGATCGCGGGTCCGCCGCCCTTGTAGGGAACGTGCTGGATGTTGATGCCCGCCAGGCTGCTCCAATAGGCGATCACCAGATGCGCCTGGCTGGCCGCGCCCGGCGTCGCGTAGTTGAATTTCTCAGGGTTAGTCTTGGCGAGCGCGATGAACTCGCTGACGGTCTTGGCCGGGACGCTGGCGTTGGTCAGGAACAGCATCGGGCTCTTGCCGACCAGCACGATCGGCTGCAGGTCCTTCTCGGTGTCGTATGGCATCGAGGTGGTGACCGCCGGATTGACCGTGGTCTGCGTCGCCATCGAGATGCCGAGCGTGTGTCCGTCCGGCGCGGCCTTCGCCACCATTTCGGTGCCGAGCGTTCCGCTCGCGCCCGGCCTGTTCTCGATAATGATCGGCTGGCCCAGCGCTTTCTCAAGAGGCGCCTGCAACAGGCGCGCGACGATGTCCGCCGCGCCGCCCGCCGCCAGCGGAACGATCAGTCGGATCGGCTTGCTGGCATAGGACTGCGCATGCGTCGCCACCGATGCGGCAAACAGCAGAACGCCCACAAGCGATACACGCAGAAGTGTTCGGACCATCGGTTCACCCGCCCTTCCGGCGCAATTTCCGCTAGACTGCTCGCTCGGTCAATTGCGGCCCAACACAATTCATTCAGGGAGGACACCATGTCTCATCGCATGATCGGCGCTGCGTTCGCCGTGGGTCTGATTGGCGTTTCGCCGGTTGCGACGGCGGTCGAACTCAATTCCAAGGCCATCGCCATCCGCCAAGCCGATGAGTTCAAGTGGCGCGACCCCACCGGCGCCGCCCCCGTCAACCAGGTGGTGCTGTTCGGCGATCCGACCAAGCCCGGCTTCTACATGGTGATGAACCGCTTCAAGCCCGGCACCTTTTCGCGGCCGCACTTTCATCCCAACGACCGCTTCATCACCGTCATCAAGGGCACCTGGTACGTCGGCACCGGAAACAAGTGGGACAAGGACGCCACCATTCCGGTGAAGGCTGGCGGCGCGGTGACGCACTTCGGCAAGGAGGTGCATTATGACGGCGCCAAGGATGAGGAGGTGATCGTGCTCATCACCGGCGAAGGACCGGGAACCAACACGCCGGTAGAGATTGCCAAATGATCCGCGCGCTCCTTGCGGCGTCGGTGCTGGTCGTCGGGATTTCCAACGCCAGCGCACGCGACAAACGTCACCGCGTTGCCACGTACGAGCCCCGGATCATCTGCGGCCAGACCGGCTGCTTCGAGATTAAACCGGGCTGCAGCGGCGAGCTTCGCCGCACCGGCAGGAGCGTCGTGGCCGTGGTGTGGTGCGACAAGAAATAGAGCGAGCTCAGCGGCGCGGCGTCAGGCTCGCCAGCGTCATCAGGCAGAACGAGGCGAAGGCCAGCCCCGCGTTGGCGGCGTGGGAATATTCCCATCGCGTGCGCAGGTACTCCCAATTGGCCGGGGCGACCGTCCAGTTCTTCGTCGCGACGTTGCCAGGATAGGTCCAGGTGAAAAACACCGCGAGCGTCGTGGCCATGCAGAGACACCCCGCCACTGCCAGATAGAACGCGGAATGCTCGCCACGCAGCAAATAGGCCAGAACGATATTGAATAACATGGCAGGAAACAGCACGAGCGAGACCAGAGCCCAATTGTCATACGCCCGCTGGGCAATGAAATACTGCTCCTGCGTCATGCCGATCTTGTTCGGCAGCGAAAACAGGTGCGCGCCGTAAGGCACAAGCGCGAGCGCGGTGAACACCAGCGCAAGAAAGCTTATCGTCCTGAGCATCGTGGATTGAAAACGAACTGGACTGGCGCACGGTTCCGCGCCCCGCCCGTGAAACAACCGCCTGCAGGCTTCCGCGGACCCCGAGAGAGTGATAACCACCTCCATTGATCCCATCATCGGGATGATAGAAACAAAGCCATCGCGGTGACCAGTATTGCTGTTTCCGACCGACCTCGCTTCGTTCCTCGAACTCATACGCCAGCACGGCGATGCGGCCTACAGCCTCATGTTTGCCTATGCGGGCGCGCATAGCTTGCTGCTTACGCTGTTCGCAGGCTACGCCGCGCAGTCGGGCGCTTTAGGTTTCGTCACACTCGTTGCGGTCTGCTGGTTCGGCAGCTTCACCGGCGACGTGATCCGCTTCTGGATCGGGCGACGCTTCGGCACTCGCTGGCTCGGAAGCTTGCCACGGCTTGAACGTGCCGTCCTGACCGCAGCGGAGCTGGCCAACCGCCAGTATGTCTGGATGATCCTGGTCCATCGCTACCCGCACGGCATTCGAGGTGTCGCGGGTTTTGCCTACGGGATGTCGCGGCTGCCCTGGTCTACCTTCCTGATACTGAATTTTGTCGCAGCGGGCCTATGGTCTTGCGCCATCGTCTCGGCAGGCTACGCCTTTGGCCAGGTTTCGGAGAAGGTCATGAGCGACGCCTCTTCGGGCCTGGGGTTGGCGATGCTGATTGCGTTCCTCGGCCTCTCTTGGGTTCTGAGCAAAAAGCTCGACCGCGTCATTGAGCGGAGTTAAGGCGCGCTGGAGTCCGATTCAGCTGCGCTGGATCAGACCAGTCGCTTACTTTCGTGTTTAAGCAGGACCTTTTCGCAGCCGCGTCTTAGATCTTCGCCCAGCCCGGCGGCGGCGTCTTGCCGGGATGGATGGCGCCGCACTTCTTGCAGGTGCGCGCCCGCTCGTCGTTGTAGAACGCCTCATAGAGCGGCGGCAGGTCCTTCACCAGGTGCGTCACCTTCACTTCGATGCGGTTCACCAGTGAATTGCACTCGAAGCAGTACCATTCGAACGCATCCATCTCGTCGTCGCCGCGCGACGGCTCGACGACCAGGCCGATCGAGCCCGCCGGACGCTGCGGCGAGTGCCGCACGTGCGGCGGCAGCAGGAACACCTCGCCCTCCTTGATCGGCACGTCGTAGAAATTACCGTTCTCGCCGACCTTGAGCACCATGTCGCCCTTGAGCTGGTAGAAGAATTCCTCCACCGGATCGTCGTGGTAGTCGCAGCGCTCGTTCGGGCCGCCGACCACCTGAACCGTCATGTCGCCGTCCTCGAACACCTTCTTGTTGCCGACCGGCGGCTTCAGCAAGTGCTGGTTCTCGTCGATCCACTTCTTGAAGTTGAACGCCTGCAGCCGTCCGGTCGCCATTGCCGTTCGCTCCCCGCGCTACGCTGCGGATGATATGAGTTGCCCATCGAGCTTGAGCCCGCAGGTTTCGAACGTTTTGCGGGTCGCCTCCTTTTCGGCCGTCGTCAATTCGAGCATCGGCGGACGGATGCGGCCGCCCACCTGCCCCATCAGCTCCTGCCAGTATTTCGAATGCGCGGGCGGCTTTTCCGCCGGGCGCGAGCGGCGGAACGCCTCGCGCACCGGGTTGAGACTGTCGCGGATAACCTTCGCCTTCGCCACCTCGCCCTTGAACGCGAGATCGGTGTACTCGCGCATCCGGCGGTCGGCCTTGGTCTGGAACAGGTACGGCGGTGACGAACACAGATACAGCCGCCAGTTCAGCTCGACGATGTTATCGAACCACTCGACCTCGGACGCCGTGCTGACCTGGATCTTGTCGCCGACCATGCGCGACAGCCGCACGTACATCTCGCGCGGCACGCTGTACTTGATGGCGACGATGTTCGGCAGCTCGGCGATGCGCGCGCACAGCTCCGGGCTCATCAGGTACCCGGAATCCTCGTGGCTCCACATCGCGATGCCGATGTCGACCTGCTCGCTGATCGTCTTGTAGTACTGGTAGAGCGTCTCATCCTGCTTGTTCAGGAAGTGCAGAACCGGCGCATGAACCACGATATAGGGCGCGCCGATCGCCTGCGCGTGCTTGGCCAGTTCGATCACGGTGTCCATGTTCTGGTCCGAACATGACGCAATCACACCGGCTTTGCTGCCGATCTCATCGACCGTGATTTCCATCGAGCGCTTGCGCTCGGCGATCGACATCGCGAAAAACTCGCTTTGCTTGCCGGCGATGAAAATGCCGTCGATGCCAAGATCGTCGACCCAATGCCGCAGGTTGCGGCGGAAACCCGCCTCGTCGATCGAAAGATCCTCGGCAAACGGCATCAGCGCCGCCGCCCAGATGCCCTTCATATGACTGCGGGCGTAATCCTTGGCCTCGGTCCGGCGATATTTCATGGCGGAATCCCTGCAAAATCGGCGCCCAGCATGCCACGAAAAGGTGCGGATTACTCAACCGAATTTGGCGCGTACCGCGGTGTTAGCCATACCCTTTCTGTTCCCTGCAAAACCTTGTGAATATGGGTTATTCTGGTTTGGGGTTGCGGAGGCCACGCGCCTAGGATCAAGTTCGCTGCGCGGGGTTGGGTCGGGACGATGCATAAACACTTGAAAGGGCGAGCCGTGCTGCTCGCCGGCGTGTCTGTCGTTGTGCTTGGCGGGGCGATTCCGTCGTCCGCCAATCCTGTCATCTGGGGCTCCAGCAAGAAGCAGGACATCATTGTCCCCGAGCCCGTCTCGAAGAAAAAACCTGAAAAATTCACACCGACGGTGACGCGCACCGTGGTGACACGGACCATCACCACCGGCACGACCACCACAACGAGTGTGATCGAGACGCCACCCGTCCCGGCAACGCCGGGCGCGGCGGAGAATCCGCGTCGCGAGACCGTCGGACTGTCGAGCAAGCCCTTCGATGAGATAATAAGGGCGAACAGGGCGCCCAAATCCGCCAAACGGGCCACGACCAAAGGCGTCGAAAAGACCGACAAGCTTCCGCGGGCGATTCCAGCCGGTCCGCTGCACGTCATCGTCTCGGTCGACCAGCAGCGCGCCTCGCTCTATGCCAACGGCCAGTTCGTCGCGAGCACCAAGGTCTCGACCGGAACGAAATCGCATCCGACGCCGATGGGCGTTTTCAGCGTGATCCAGAAGAACCGGCATCACGTCTCGAATCTCTACGACGCGCCGATGCCATACATGCAGCGGCTGACCTGGTCGGGCACCGCCATGCACACCGGCGCGCTGCCCGGCTATCCGGCCTCGCACGGCTGCATCCGGCTGACCGACAACTTCGCGCAGATGCTTTGGAAGGCGACCAAGATCGGCGCGCGGGTCATCATCACGCGCGACGACGTCAAGCCGGTCGAGTTCACCCACGCCAAGCTGCTCACACCCAAGCCGCATGTCGCGGCGCTGCCGCCCGCCCCCGCCAAACCGGCTGAAACCACCGGGGCCCCGGTGCGCACCGCAGATGCCACCGGCACCGTGACAGGCGCCGTGGCGCAGGATGCGGAACGGCCCGCCGAAGTGCCGGCGCCAGCCGTCGTCACCGCAACGCCGGCCTCGGAGCCGAAACTCGATCCGCGCCTCATGATCACCGAAGCGATGCCGAGCTCCAAGGAGATCGAGCGCCGCAACACCCCGGTGTCGATCTTCGTCAGCCGCAAGGACGGCAAGCTCTACGTCCGCCAGGCGATGCAGCCGCTGTTCGACCTGCCGGTGACGTTGCGCGATCCGGGCCAGCCGATCGGCACGCACGTCTACACCGCGATGGAACTGAAAGGCGGCGCGATGCGCTGGACCGCGGTGACCATCCCGAGCACGTTCTCCCGCGAGCCCGAGAAAAAAAGTACACGCGGCAGGAATTCCGAGGTCCCTGCCCCGGCCGTCCTGTTGCCGCCGTCGAACGCCACCGCCGCTCTCGAGCGGTTCGACATGCCGCAGGAGGCGGCGGAGCGGCTCGCCGCCATGCTGGTCCCCGGCTCCTCGCTGATCGTGTCGGACAATGGCATCGCCGGCGAAACCGGCACGTACACCGATTTCATCATCCTGACGCGCTAGTTCCCCGCTCGTCCCCGCGAAAGCGGGCAGGAGCGGAAGGCAGTGCGTCATACCCCCGCCACCTGATGGCGAGCGTGAAGCTGCCGCTTGCGCGGCTTCGACAGCGTCGGCGGGCAGAGCGGCGTCGGCACCGGCGTCTTGGTGAAGGCTGGGCCGTTGCCGGTCTCGCAGAAGTCCACCCAGACCAGCCAGTCCCTGTCGTCGCGCTGGTCATGGTCCTCGCGGAAGTGGCTGAGCCGGGATTCGGTTCGGTAGAGCGACGCGCCGAGGATGAACCGCGCCGCCAGCAGCATCGCCTCGGTTTCCTTGAGACGCACCAGCTCATGGGTGTGCGGAGCCGAGAGGTCCTTGAACTCGTCGTCGAGCTCGACCACCCGCTCGAACGCCTGCCTGAGCCGGTCTTCGCGCTTGAGGATGCCGGTGTCGTAGGAAAACATCACGGCTTGCAGGTCGCGCAGGATGCGATTGGACTCGGCCTCCGCCGCGGGCTTCAACGGCGCATGCGTCTCGGCGTGCAGGGCCCTGACCTCGGCGGCATCGAGAGCGGGCGGTGGCAGCCGGTCCAGGTCCTCGACCGCCGAGCGGCCGGCGATCCAGCCGTTGCCGATGCACAGCCCGATGTGGAAACCGGCGAAATGGTTGG
The DNA here is from genome assembly GCA_040510745.1 of Xanthobacteraceae bacterium. Classification (GTDB taxonomy): domain Bacteria; phylum Pseudomonadota; class Alphaproteobacteria; order Rhizobiales; family Xanthobacteraceae; genus Z2-YC6860. The sequence goes on along the minus strand of JBEVIJ010000141.1, from coordinate 17,291 downwards.
CGCAGCCGGCCTGCGCCAGTCCCGCTGAAAGCAGGCCGGGCACATCGGAGCGGCAATCCGAACCGGTGCGGATGCCCATCTTGGTCATCTGGTTGAGCGCGTAGTACGGCGTCTTGCCGAACATGTCGGTCTTCGCCTCGTTGCCAAGCTTGCGGAAGAAGCTATCCATCCACGGCACCTTGCTGCGGATGAAATCGTCGCGCATATGCTCCGGGATTGCCGACATATCGAGATAAAGCGGCGCATCGCCCTTCTTATTCTCAAGCGCCATCGCGCGTGCGATGCGTGGCACGTCCGCTTCGTCGGCCCATTCCGGCTCGTGCCGTTGCATGAACGCCTCGCCCTTGGCGTTCACCCATTGCGCGCCCTCCTGGATCGCGAAGGTGATGCCCTCAAAATAGAACTTCGGCGTGCCCGGCCGCACGTAGCTGAACTCGGCATTGCGGAGCGCGGCGCCCGCCTTATAGGCGAGCAGCGTGCCGGTGCCGGTGATGTCGCGCACGAAGCCGGAGCGAAACGTGATGGCGTTGGTGGAGACGATCGTCGCGCGCGCCTTGATGGCGTGGAACTGGCCGGTGCGGGTGTTGATGCCGGTCGCCCCGGTGACACGGCCGGAGCCGCCGCCGGTCAGACCCGTGATGAAAAGCCGATCGAGCAGTTGCACGCCCTCGGCCTCGAGCGCACGGCGCAGCGTCCAGGTGAACGCCATACCGCCGCCGTCGGGATGCATGACACGCGCGAGATCGAGACCGCGCGTTGGCCGCCGCTTGTATTGGCTGGCTTCGTCGCGCGCGAACGTCATGCCGATCGCCTCGAAGTCCTTCAGCCGCGCGTAGGATTCCTTCAGCGCCTCGCGCACCAGGATCTGATCGGCAATGCCGTCGTTGCCGGCCACCACCTCATGCAGGATGCCGTCGAGGTCGTCATCCGGAAGCACCACGATGGTCCAGGCATTGGAGAACGCGCTGTGGCCGGTGCGTCCGATCATCCAGGAATCGCAGAGCGTGACTCGGGTACCGGGCGGCGCGTGGCGCTTGGCGGACAGTGCGGCGACCAGGCCTCCCGCCCCCGCTCCGATCACCAGAATGTCGGTGTCGATCAGCACTCCGTCGAGATCGGTCCCTGCCATCGTCGTTACCACGGCCGCGGCCGGTTCTTGACGGACGGATGCACGTCAACGATGTGCTCGGGGCAATAGATTTCGCAGCTAAAGCAGGTGATGCAGTGCTCGCGAAATTTGATGACCGGGAGAAGCTTGGTCTGCGTCAGCCCGGCGACCCCGTGACCGACGGCGACCGGCTCCATGTGGATCACGTCGGCCGGACAGACCACATCGCAGATACCGCAGCCGGTGCACTTCCCGATTTCGATGCTCTCGATCATTCCGTGTCATAGCAAATGCCGCCCTGCCCCAACAGTGGAGCGGACGCATAGGCCTCGGTTTAGGACGATCAGGCCGCGGATTGCGCGGCGATGCGCGGTTCGCGGGTCATGGCCTCGCGGGCGCGCTCCATGATGAGCTCCAGCGAGGCGACTTCGACGCGGTTTCGGCCGCGTTCCTTGGCGCAATAGAGCGCCTCGTCGGCCTGCGCCAACATCGCCGCGACGTCGAAAGCACCGTCACAGATCGCCATGCCGACGCTCACAGTGCCGCCGACCGGGCGGCCATCCACGTCGAAGGCCGCCTCCTCGAACGAAATCCGGATGCGCTCGGCGATGGCGACCCCGCTCTCGCGGCCCGCGCCGGTCAGCACGACGGCAAACTCCTCGCCGCCGAGCCGGCCAAACAGATCGTTCGGCCCGAGCGCGGCGTTCACGTTCTGGGTGAAAACCTGCAGCACGTGGTCGCGACCGCATGGCCGAACCGGTCGTTGATCGATGCGAGCAACATGACCGTTTGCTTGGAGTCGACACCCTTGACCAGCAGCGCGGCGTTCTCCAGGAACGCGCGGCGGTTGGCGATGCCGGTCAGCGGATCGACCAGCGGTCTTATGGCGGAGCTCGGTGCGCTCCTTCGCCATCGCCAGCAGGATGAAGGCGATCGCGATGGTGAAAAGGAGCGCCTCGAATGAGAGCACGGAGAGCCAGACGCTGTCGATCACCTGATTGGTCGGCGACCAAGGCAGGATTTGCGACAGCGGGGTGCGCAGGAGAAACAGCGCGCCGTGCGCGAACAGCATGAAGATCGCGGGCCAGCGCGACACCAGTGGCTCCTGCGGCGCGCCAGAATTCATAGGCTGTCGCCCAGGTGTAGGCGGTGATCAGGCTCGACGAGAGCAGCACCCGCGCGTCCATGGACTCCTGGAACAGCGGAGCGCGACAGGCGATCAGCCACACGATGGCGCCGCCGAACAGATAGACCGGCTGCACCTCGCGACCGTCGAACACCCGCGCGCCCGTCCAGGTGACGGCGAAGGCGGTGAACAGAACGGCGTTGGCAAGGTCGATGGAGATCGCTTCCGACACTGAGCCGTACATGCCGAACAGCATGACCGAGACCGCGCGCAGCAGATGCGCGCAGCCCCACCATGCTACGGCATGAATGTTCGCGTTCTGGATCCACGCGAACAACAACAGCAGGCCGAGCATCGCCTCGACATAGATCGTGACGAGGAACAACGTATTGACGTCGAGGCCCATCGTTGGTCTTCCGTGAATGCGCCCCAGATGGCAAAACTGCTCCTTTGTTGGAAAAGAATGGATGAAGACACGACGCAGTCCCCATGCATTGCGAAGGGTATGGTTTCGGCAATCTTTCCAGTTTTTCTGCAATTCAAGTGGCCTTGTGACGGCTCCGGGGGTCCTCTAGTTTCGGACCCGCAAGGAATTGGTGTTTTTGACATGCAAACCCGCGACGGCACCGTCGAGACGATCGGCAACACGCCTTTAATCAAGCTCAAGCGAGCGTCCGAAGCGACCGGATGCCTCATCCTCGGCAAGGCCGAGTTCATGAATCCGGGCGGCTCGGTGAAAGACCGTCCGGCCCGCCAGATGATCCTCGAGGCGGAGCGGCGCGGCGAACTTCAGCCCGGCGGCCTGGTGGTCGAAGGCACCGCCGGCAACACCGGGATCGGTCTCGCGATGGTGGCGGCGGCGCGCGGCTATCGCTGCATGATCGTGATCCCCGACACGCAGAGCCAAGAAAAGAAGGACATGCTGCGGCTCTGCGGCGCGGAGCTGATCGAGGTGCCGGCGCTGCCGTACAGCAATCCCAACAATTACCAGCACGTCACCCGCCGGCTCGCCGACGAGCTGCGCACGAAGGAAAAGAAGGGCGTGCTGTTTGCCGATCAGTGGAACAATCTCGACAACCGCAAGGCGCATTATCTCTCGACCGGCCCCGAGATCTGGCAGCAGACCGAGGGCAAGGTCGATGGATTCATCTGCGCGGTCGGCACCGGCGGTACGCTGGCGGGAACCTCGCAATATCTGCGCGAGATGAAGAAGGACGTGGTGATCGGCTGCGCCGACCCGCGCGGCGCAGCGATGGTCACGCTGTTTTCGACCGGCGAGGCCAAGGCGACCGAGGGCGGCTCGATCACCGAAGGCATCGGGCTCGGCCGCGTCACGCCGATCATCGACGGCCTCAAGGTGGAAAAGCCGTATCTCATTCCCGACGAAGAGGCGGTGCCGATCATCTTCGAGTTGCTCGAGCACGAGGGGCTTTGCCTCGGCGGCTCATCGGGCATCAACGTCGCTGGCGCGATCCGCCTGGCCAAAGACATGGGGCCGGGCCACACCATCGTCACCGTGCTCTGCGATTCCGGCACGCGATATCAGTCCAAGCTGTTCAATCCGCAGTTCCTGCGCTCCAAGAAACTGCCGGTGCCGGAGTGGCTGGAGCGCAAAACCAACGTGACCGTTCCGTTCGCGAAAGCGTGAAATGCCGACCGAGTGCCTGTTCCGCGAAGACTCCTATCTGAAGGACTGCGGCGCGACCGTCGTTGCGGTGACGCCCGAGGGCGGCGTCGTGCTCGACCGCACGGTGTTCTATGCCGCCTCGGGAGGCCAGCCGGCGGACCGCGGCACACTGATCGGCAGGTCGGGCAGCAGCATCGCGCTGGCAAACGTCGTGTTCACCGATCCCGGCAAGACCGAGATCGCGCATATTCCTTCGCCAAATGTCTTTTCGCCTGGCGCGACACCATTTCATGTCGGCGATCCGGTGCAGGCGGTCATCGACTGGGAGCTTCGCTACGCCCGCATGCGCATGCACACCGCGCTGCATCTTCTCTCGGCTGTGCTGCCTTATCCCGTCACCGGCGGCTCGATCGGCGAAGCGGAAAGCCGGCTCGACTTCGACATTCCGGATGCCGGGCTCGACAAGGACGCGATCACCGCCAAGCTCGCGGAGATGATCGCGGCCGACGCCGAAGTCACCAGCCGCTGGATCAGCGAGGCCGAGCTCGAGGCCAATCCCACGCTGGTCAAAACCATGTCGGTGAAGCCGCCGATGGGCACCGGACAGGTTCGGCTGATCGAAATCGCCGGCTTCGACCTACAGCCCTGCGGCGGCACCCATGTGCGCGGCACCGGTGAGATCGGCGCGGTTCGCGTGACGCAGATCGAGAAGAAGGGAAAATTGAACCGGCGCGTGCGTTTGGCGTTGGTGTAGGAAGGACATTTCATGACCGATGCTCGACCTCCCGCCTCCAAGAACCTGGTCACCACGGACTGGCTCGCCGCGCGGCTCGGCAAGCCCGGCATCGTGGTGGTCGATGGCTCGTTCTACCTGCCGGCGCTCAAGCGCGATGCGAAGGCTGAATTCCTTGCCGCCCATATTCCAGGTGCGGTTTTCTTCGACATCGACGCCATCGCGGACCATTCCACCGAACTGCCGCACATGCTGCCGGGTGCGACAATGTTTTCGGAAGAGGCCGGCAAGCTCGGCATCGGCCAGGACGACACCATCGTGGTCTATGACGGCGCGGGATTGGGTGGCGCGCCGCGGGTGTGGTGGACGTTTCGGATTTTCGGCGCCAAGAACGTTTTCATCCTCGATGGCGGAATGCCGAAGTGGAAGGCGGAGGGCCGGCCGACCGAATCCGGCGAAGCCAAGCCCGCACCGAAAACATTTGTCGGAGAACTCGAAACCGGCAAGGTCGCCAACGCCGACGAGGTTTCGTTCGCGCTGATGAACAAGGACGCGCAGGTGGTCGACGCGCGGCCGGCGGAGCGCTTCCGGGGCGAGGCGGCGGAGCCGCGGCCCGGTGTGCGCTCCGGTCACATGCCGGGCGCGCTCAACGTGCCGGTCACCGGGCTGATCGAGAACGGGCGGCTGATCGCGCCGGAGAAAATCGCCGAAAAATTCAAGGCCGGCGGCGTCGATCTCGACAAGCCGACGATCACGAGCTGCGGTTCGGGCGTCACCGCGGCGACGCTGTGGTTCGCGCTCGACGCCATCGGCAAGGCGCCGAAGCAGCTCTACGACGGCTCCTGGACCGAATGGGGCAGCCGCCCCGATCTGCCGATTGCGACGAAGGATTAACGCGACAACCCTCGTCGCCGATGTTCTGCGGCGCCGTCAGCGCCGGTTGAGCGCGATCTGCACGCTGATGACGTAGGTTCGCTCCGGCGTGAGCGACACCGTCTGCCGGTTGCCGGTCGTGGTCAGTGTTATGGGGCTGGTGAACTTTTCGCCCTGCGCCACCGCCGTGATGCGATTGCCGGCCACGCGCCCGCTGATGGTCCCGGACACGTTGTAGCTTGCTTCGCTCCACTTGCCGGAAATCTGGCCGCGCCGTTCGACCACATTGCTGGTCAATTCGAACTTGTAGTTGTCGCTGGAGCACCTGATGTTGATCGAAAGGCCGTTGCTGGCCTGCGCAAAGCTGTGATTGGCGCGGCAGCGCAGGTTCTCCTTGATGTCGTTCGTGAGCATGATCACGCCGCTGCCGGTCCAATTGCCCGCGATAGCCGCAAACGGGTGCGCGTTGGGCTTGGCCGGAGCGTCCGCGGGCGCCGGCAGCGCAACGACAGCCCCATCGGGTGCTTCCGCCGGTTGAGCCGCCGCCGGCGAAAGCGCCAATGCCAGCAAAAGCGCGGCCGCGCCGCGGATGATGTCCGATTTCATGGTCCCGCCCCTCGAAAAAAGATTTCTCGCGTTCATTGGTATACCGGGAGAAGGACCCGGTTCAAACTGGGCCGGTTATTTTCGTTACTTCGGCGGGGTAAATTGTTTAGCGATCGGCCGCCAGGCATCCATTTCGGCGCGGATGTACTGACCGGTCTCAGCCGGCGACAGGTGCCGCACGTAGGTCGCCCCGGTCTCAAAGCGCGCACGGACCTCGCTCTGGTCCAGCACGGTGCGCAGATCGCCGTTGATCTTGCGCACCACATCATCCGGCATGGGCGCCGGCGCGATCACCGCGAACCAGCCGCGCGACTGGAAGCCCGGCAGCGTCTCCGCGACTGTTGGCAGATTCGGATAATTCGGCAGACGGGCCGGCGATGTCACCGCCAGCGGCTTGACCGAATTTGACGCCATCGGACCAATGAAGGCGGCAATCCCCTCCACCATCATCGACACGCGGCCACCCAGCACGTCTTGCAGCCCCTGCGGCGCGCCTGGATACGGCACGAACGTCACGTCGATGTTGGCAGCGCCTTTGAACATCTCGCCGGTCATATTGGGCAAAGAGCCGCGGAAGTTGGCGGCGTAGGTCAATTCGCCGGGCTTTTTCTTCGCGAGCGCGATCAACTCCGGCAACGTGCTCACGCCGATCTCGTTGTTGGCGACGATCAGGAACGGCTGCTCGCCGACCAGCCCGATTGGAATGAGGTCCTTCGCGATGTCGATCGGCAGCTTCGGATTGGTTTCCGGCAGCACCACCAGCGACGACGACGAAGGCCAGTAGAGCGTGTGGCCGTCGCGCTCCGCGGCGGCCAGCGCCTGCATCGCGATCAGGCCGCCGGCGCCGGGCCGGTTCAGGATCAGGACCTGTTGGCCCCAGAGCTGGCCCAGACGGTCGGTGACGATGCGCGCGATCACGTCGGGGGCGCTGCCGGCAGCGGTCGCCATGATCACTTTCACGGGCCGGTTCGGCCAGCTCTGCGCGTGCGCCGTTGCTCCGGACAGCACAAGCGCGAAAAACCCCAGAACAGCGCACCGCAACGCGCCGCTTGTCCCCAGCATTTGTCCTCCCCGGCCGGTTTTTCCCGGCGCATCAGTCTAGTATCCGAACCCGAAGTTTGCACAATTGTGCAGCAAGCGCCTATGCGAACTTCCGAATCGCGACACTAGCAGGCTGTGCTAAGTTGGAAGCGCATTCCTCTCGCGGGAGCAGACTATGATCTTCCGCCAACTGTTCGACAGCGTATCCGGCACCTACTCCTACCTGATGGCCAGCCGCCGGGGCGGCGAGGCCATGATCATCGACCCGGTGCTGGAAAAGGTCGACCGCTATCTCGGCCTCATCAAGGAGCTCGACCTCAAGCTGGTCAAGGCGGTCGACACCCACATGCACGCCGACCACATCACCGGCCTCGGCGCGCTGCGCGACAGGACGCACTGTATCACCGTGATGGGCGAGCAGACCAAAGCCGACGTGGTGTCGATGCGGCTCGCCGACGGCGACAAGCTCACCATCGAAGGTCTGGCGCTCGACGTGATCTACACGCCCGGTCACACCGACGATTCCTACAGCTTCATCATGCCGGACCGGGTGTTCACCGGCGACACGCTGCTGATCCGCGGCACCGGCCGCACCGATTTCCAGAACGGCGACCCGCGCGCGCAGTACGAGTCGATCTTCGGCCGTCTGCTCAAATTGCCCGAAGCGACGCTCGTCTATCCCGCGCACGACTACAAGGGCGATACCTGCTCCACCATCGGCGAGGAGAAGGCCCACAATCCGCGCCTGCAGGTGAAATCGGTCGACGAATACATCGCGCTGATGAACGGCCTCAACCTGCCCAATCCCAAAATGATGGACGTGGCGATCCCGGCCAACATGAAGGTCGGCTACTTGCAGGAGGAGATCGCGAGCCGCGGCTGGGCCTTCAGCGCGGAGCGCGCGATGGGGCTGATCGGCAAGCCGGACGTTGCGCTGATCGACCTTCGCGAGCGCACCGAACGCGAGCGGCACGGCGTCATCCCCGGCTCGCTGCACGTCCCCTACCCGACCTTGCAGGAAAACATCAGCGCCGGCGGCATGCTGCACGAGCTCGCCCGGTCGACCAGCAAGCGCATCCTGTTCTATTGCGCGTTCGGCGAGCGCTCGGCGATGGCGGTACAGGCGGCGCAGGACGCCGGCCTGTCAGCGGCCTGTCACATCCAGGGGGGCATCGGGGCCTGGAAGCGGGTCAATGGACCGCTGAGCCATTGAATGATGGGCCGGCGGCCACTGGGTCGCCGGCTGAGTGGCTACTTCGCTCCCAGCCCTGCCCGCTTGATCGCGTCGGCGCTAGCGACCGAATCCTCGTCAAACATCTTGCGGAACGCCGCGCCCGGCAGATAGCGCGGCTCGGCGCCGAGCCGCTCGACGATCACCTTGTATTCGGGCGCGGCGGTCGCGGTGGCGCAGGCTTTCTCCAGCGCATTCACCGCCGCGTCGGGAGTCTTGGCCGGCACGATCAACCCGCCCGCGGAAAATCCCTGCGCCGGATAGCCGAGCTCCTTCATGGTCGGCACATCGGGCAGCCCCGGAATACGCGCGTCGGTCAGCGCGGCGAGGATCGGCAGGCTGCTCGCCTTGGCGACCGGCGGGCTCTCGGTGATCGCCATGATGGTGCCGCCGAGCAGCGCGTGCGACATCGGTCCGGCGCCCTGGAACGGCACGCCAAGTCCGTCGGCACCGATCGCCTTGAGCGCACCGAGCATCACTAGATGCGGCTGTCCCGCGACGCCCGGATGGCCATAGACCACGTTTTCCGGCTTCGCCTTGGCGAACGCGACGAACTCCTGGAACGTCTTGAACGGCGCTTTCGGGCCGGCAATCAGCACATAGGGCGTATAGTAGGTGAGGCAGACGTAGCGGAACGCATCCATCCCGTAACGCAGCTCCTTGTTGAAGTGCGGCTGCGCGGTGATCGGATTGTTCGGCGTCATCGCCATGGTGTAGCCGTCGGGCTCGGCGCGCACGAGATCAAGGATGCCGATGGTGCCGGCCGCGCCGCCCTTGTTGCTGATGATGACCGACTGGCCGAGCGCCTTGGTCATCTCGGTCTGCAGCGCGCGCGCCATCAGGTCGGTGTTGCCGCCGGGCGGAAACGGCACGACCATGATGACGGGGCGGGAGGGATAGGTTTGCGCGAGCGCTGAAGAAGCGAGCGCCGTTACAGCAGCCATTGCGAGCAGCGCGGACCAGGCCCGAGCCATGAAATTCCTCCCGACCTATTTGCAAAGATTGCGATTTTCCATGATCCGTAGCAACGCCGATGCCGGCGATTGTCGTGCCATCCCAATGCGGCACCACCGACCAGCGCGCCAACTCGCACCGTTGTCCTTAGTGCTTGAAATCGTTCAGGAATAAAAACTTATCCCCGGTCTTGAATCCGGCCCCATAATGATCGCGTCCCGTTCAATCGAGGGCGTCGTCGATCGCGATGCTTGATGACGAGCGGGGCCGGCCTCCCTCATATCGGAGGCTGAATGGAGCGCCGGGAGGCGCAGGGCTCTCGCGCCGAGGGCCCGCGCGCCCCGGACCCCCACCCCCTCAAGGTACACTTGGGTCCCGGAAACTTGGCGCGAAAGCGGGCCCCCGTCAGTGGTCCGCTCAAGGGCGCCCCACGCAGGCGCTCTGGCGCCTCCCGGCGCTCCATCCCTCATGGGGAAACGGAAAAAAGGGAAAGACGGGCGCCGAACGTCGTTGGCTAATTCCGGCGCGAGATGGTCAATGCAAAATCTGGCTCAGAAACAGCTTGGTTCGTTCGTGCTGCGGGTTGTTGAAGAACGGCTCCGGCGCGTTGACCTCGACGATCTGGCCTTCGTCCATGAACACGATGCGGTTCGCGACCTGCCGCGCGAAGCCCATCTCATGCGTGACGACCAGCATGGTCATGCCGTCCTGCGCGAGTTCGACCATGGTGTCGAGCACCTCCTTGACCATCTCGGGGTCGAGCGCGGAGGTCGGCTCGTCGAACAGCATGATCTTCGGGCTCATGCAGAGCGCCCGCGCGATCGCGACGCGCTGCTGCTGGCCGCCGGAAAGCTGGCCGGGATATTTGGCCGCCTGCTCGGGAATTTTCACCCGGCGCAGGTAGTGCGTCGCGATCTCCTCGGCGTCGGCCTTCGGCATCTTGCGCACCCAGATCGGCGCCAGCGTGAGGTTCTCCAGCACGGTCAAGTGCGGAAACAGGTTGAAGTGCTGGAACACCATGCCGACGTCGCGGCGCACCTCGTCGATCTTCTTGACGTCGTTGGTCAGTTCGACGCCGTCGACCACGATACGGCCCCGCTGATGCTCCTCGAGCCGGTTGATGCAGCGGATCATAGTCGACTTGCCCGAGCCCGACGGACCGCAGATCACGATGCGCTCGCCCTTGCCGACACGCAGTTCGATGTCGCGCAGCACATGGAAATCGCCGTACCACTTGTGCACGCCGACCAGATCGACCGCGACCGCGGAGTTGAGCTGCGCCGGCTTGAAGCGGGATCGTACGGGTGCGGTGGCGTCCATCGAGGCCCCTCAGCGCCGGTCGCCCGCCCGGAGGCGGTGCTCGACATAGCGCGCGTAGCGCGACATGGCGTAGCAGAACACGAAATAGAACATCGCCGCAAAGGCATATCCGGTGATGCTGGTGGTCGGCGCCGCCCAGTTGACGTCGCCGCGCGCCGCTTCGATGGTCTTCAGGAAATCGAAAATGCCGACGATGAAGACCAGCGTGGTGTCCTTGAACAGGCCGATGTAGGTGTTGACGATGTTCGGGATGGTGATTTTCAGCGCCTGCGGCAGCACGATCAGCCGCATGGCCTGCCAATAGCTCAGGCCCACCGCCATCGCGGCCTCGTACTGGCCCTTCGGAATGGCCTGCAGTCCGGCACGCACCACCTCGGCCATGTAGGCCGAGGCGAACAGCGCAACGCCGATCAAGGCGCGCAGCAGCTTGTCCGGCGTCAGGTGTTCGGGGACGAACAGCGGCAGCATCACGCTGGCCATGAACAGCACGGTGATCAGAGGCACGCCGCGCACGAACTCGATGAAGATCACCGAGGCCATCCTCACCACCGGCATCCGCGAGCGCCGGCCCAGCGCAAGCAGGACGCCAAACGGCAACGACACCACGATGCCGACCCACGCAACCACGATGGTGACCAGGATGCCGCCCCATTGCGCGGTGCTGACATAGGGCAGGCCCAGCACCGGCAGCCCCACCAACAGGAAGAACGAAAGCAGCGGGACGACGATAAAAAAGTAGATCATGCCGAGGTCGCGACGCGGCGCGTCGAGCCAGGTGATCCAGCCGATCCCGAATGCGAGCAGCACGAAGAAAACGTCAACCCGCCAGCGCTGGTCGGCCGGGTAGAACCCGTAGGTGAAAAAGCCGAGCCGCTCGATCACAAATGCCCAGCAGGCGCCGACCTCGGGGCGCTGCGGGGTGGCGATGCAGTCCGCACGGCTGGCGCCGTCCCAGACCGCGTCGATGATCAGAAACTTAACCAGTGGAGGGCCGAGCCACGCGATCATCAATACGCAGAACGCGGTCAGCAGGATGTTGAGCGCGCTGGAGAACAAATTCTGCCGCAGCCAGCCGATCGCGCCGGAATTGACGATCGGCGGCGGCAGCGGATCGAACGGCTTCGTTCGCACAAAGGCCAGCCTAGTGTCGGTGATGGTGGCGATGTCGCTCATTATCGTTCCGTGAGCGCCACGCGGCGGTTGTAGAGGTTCATCAGCATCGACGTGACCAGGCTGATGGTCAGGTAGACGCCCATGGTGATGACGACCACCTCGACGGCCTGGCCGGTCTGGTTGAGCACGGTGCCGGCGAAGATCTGCACCAGGTCGGGATAGCCGATCGCAACCGCCAGCGAGGAGTTCTTGGTGAGGTTGAGATATTGGCTGGTAAGCGGCGGCACGATCACGCGCATCGCCTGCGGGATCACGACCAGCCGCAGTGTCGGGCCCGGACGAAGCCCGAGCGAGTACGCGGCCTCCGCCTGCCCCTTGGGCACCGCCATGATGCCGGCCCGCACCACTTCGGCAATGAACGCCGCGGTATAGATCACCAGGCCGAACAGCAAGGCCATGAACTCGGGGAGCACTTCCATGCCGCCGCGGATGTTGAAGCGTCCCTTCTCGGGATAAAGGAAGTCGACCGGAAATCCGGTCAGCAGCAGCGCCAGCAGCGGCAGGCCGAACACAAGCGCAAGAGTCACGCGCAGCACTGGCGACTGCTGGCCGGTCTGGACCTGCCGCCGCTTGGCGAAGAAATGGTACGCGACCGACACGACCACCGCGACCGCCAGCGCGGCCAGCACCAAGCCGACGCCTTCCTTGAACACCGGCTGTGGCAGGAACAGCCCGCGGTTGTTGAGAAATCCGCCGCCCGGCAGCAGCAGGCTGTCGCGCATCTCCGGCAACACCTTGAGCACGGCGTTGTACCAGAACAGCAATTGCAGCAGCAGCGGCAGGTTGCGGATCACTTCGACGTAGACTGCGGCGAGCCTGGCCACCAGCCAGTTGGTGGACAACCGCGCGATGCCGATGATGAAGCCGAGCACCGTGGCAAACACGATACCCAGCACGGCAACCACCAGCGTGTTGAGCAGCCCAACCCAGAAGGCGCGCCCGTAGGTGGACGTGGTGCTGTAGTCGATCAGGTGCTGGCTGATATCGAAGCCGGCGGTGTTGTGCCAAAAGCCGAAACCCGAGGCGATCTTGGCGCGCGCCAGATTCTCGAACGCGTTGCTCGCCGCCTCCCAGAACAGGAAAGCGATCGCCGCCAGCAGCAGCGCCTGGTAAACGAAGCCGCGGACCCTCGGATTGTAGATCAGCGCAGGGCCGGGCGCAGTTTTCGGCTTAGCGGTATCGGTAACGCTCATGCGGCCCGCCCCAGCCGACGCCGGACTGCTCCGGCCTCGCGATATTCATGGCCTGAGCGCGGCAAGCGCTCAGCGGATCGGCGGCGCGTATTGCAATCCGCCCTTGTTCCAGAGCGCATTGATGCCGCGACTGAGTTTCAGCGCTGAGCCCTGGCCGACGTTGCGTTCGAATGCCTCGCCGTAGTTGCCAACGTGTTTGATGATCCGGGCCGCCCAGTCGTTGGGGAGGCCGAGCGCTTCGCCGTGCTTGCCTTCGCTGCCGAGCAGCCGCTTGATGTCCGGGTTGTCGGACTTGGCCTGATCGTCAACGTTTGCCCGGGTGATGCCCAGCTCTTCGGCGGTGATCATGGCGTAGTGGGTCCACTTCACGACGTCGAACCACTGATCGTCGCCGTGGCGCACCACCGGACCGAGCGGCTCCTTCGAGATGATCTCCGGCAGAATAATGTGGTCGCCGGTGTTGGCGAGGCGCAGCCGCTCGCCCGCAAGGCCGGAGGCGTCCGTGGTGTAGGCGTCGCAGCGGCTCGAGTCGTAAGCCTTCAGCGCCTCGTCCGCGGTTGCGAACGTCACGGTCTTGAGCTTCATCTTGTTGGCGCGGAAGTAGTCCGCGAGGTTGAGCTCCGTCGTGGTGCCCTGTTGCACACAGATCGCCGCGTCGTTGAGCTCAAGCGCCGAATTCACCTTGAGCGATTTGCGCACCAGGAAGCCCTGGCCGTCGTAGTAGTTCACGGCCGTAAAGTTGAGACCGAGCGAAGTGTCTCGCGATGAAGTCCATGTCGTGTTGCGCGCCAGCACATCGACCTCACCGGACTGCAACGCGGTGAACCGGTCTTTGGCGGTCAAGGGCACGAACTTGACCTTGTTCGGATCGTTGAAAATCGCAGCCGCCAGCGCCTTGCAGAAATCGACGTCGAGGCCGGCCCAGCGTCCCTGCGCGTCGGGCAGTCCGAAACCTGCGAGCGTGCCGTTCGAACCGCAGTTCAAAGAGCCCCGCTGTTTGATGGTGTTGAGTGTTTGGGCTGTCGCAGCCGATGCAGCAACGCCAAAAAACGCTGCCAATGCAACGCAGAGGACACCGCGCTTCATGACCAAAATCTCCCACAAACCTATGGCGACAGGCGGCCAAGCATTTGGCGCCCGCGTCCCACTTTCCCCTCGTAAAGCCATCTGAAGCCGGTCTGACAGACAGGTCAAGGGGTTGCGATTACCGGGGAGGATGCGTCAAATGCCGCGGACGGCGAGGACGATGATGACCAAAGCAGCAGGCGGCGACGTCCCCAGAGCGGAACACAAGCCAGACACCAAACTGACGACGGGTGGACGCGATCCGCATGCCCATCACGGTTACGTCAATACCCCGGTCTATCACGCCTCGACGCTGCTCTACCGAACGGCCGAGGATTTCCTCGCCCGCCGCGGCAAATATTTCTATGGCCGCCGGGGCACGCCTACTTCCGAGGCACTCTCACGCGCCATCCAGGAGATCGAAGGGCCGGCCTGCGCGGGCGTCGCCCTACTGCCGTCCGGGCTCGCGGCGATCTCCACAGCGCTGCTTTCGGTGCTGCGGGCCGGCGACCACGTTCTGCTGACCGACAATTGCTACGGACCGGCCCGCAAGTTCTGCGACAGCGTGCTGAAGCGGTTCGGTGTCGAGACGACCTATTTCGACCCGGCGATCGGCGGCAGCATCGGCACCCTGATGCAGGCGAACACCAAAGCGGTGTTCTGCGAGGCGCCCGGTTCGCTGACGTTCGAGATGCAAGACATTCCGGCGATTGCGGCGGTCGCCCATGACCGCGGCGCGCTGGTGCTGATGGACAACACCTGGGCGAGCCCACTCTATTTCCGCGCCCTCGAGAAAGGCGTCGACCTCTCGATCCAGTCCGCCACCAAGTACATCGGCGGCCATTCCGACCTGATGATGGGCACAGTGTCCGCCAGCGAGAAGGCTTGGCCCCAGCTCAAGGAGACGGTGTTCGCGGCCGGCCTTTGCGTCGGCCCGGACGACATGAACATGGCGATGCGCGGCTTGCGCACGCTCAGCGTCCGCCTCGCCCGCCATCACAAATCCGGTCTAGAAGTGGCACGCTGGCTGGAGCAGCGGCCCGAGGTGCTGCGCGCGCTGCACCCGGCGCTGCCCGGCGCGCCGGGCCACGACATCTGGAAGCGCGATTTCACTGGCGCGTGCGGGCTGTTCGCGGTGGTGTTCAAGCCGGTGCCGGAGAAAGCGCTGCTCGCATTCCTCAACGCATTGACGCTTTACGGGATGGGCGCGTCATGGGGCGGCTTCGAGAGCCTTGCGATTCCTTATGACGTCACGCCCTATCGCAGCGCGACGAAGTGGGCGCCAGGCGGTCCGTGCGTGCGGATTCACATCGGGCTCGAGGACGTCGGCGATCTGATCGCCGACCTCGAGCGCGGCCTGGCCGCGATGGTCGCAGCAAAATAGCCGGCGATGGCCAGTTCCGCCATCGTGATGATGGATGCGCTCGCGCTGTCGCGCGCGATCAAGTCCAAGCAGGTGTCCTGCGTCGAAATCATGAACGCAACGCTCGATCACATCGGGCGCCTCAATCCGAAGGTCAACGCCATCGTGTCGCTGCAGGACCGCGGCGGGCTGATCATGCAATCGCAAGCCCGGGACGCACAGCTTGCAGGCGGCGAATATTGCGGCTGGATGCACGGCTTCCCCCTCGCCGTGAAGGACCTGATCGCAACCAAGGGCATCCGCACGACGCAAGGCTCGCCCATCTTCAAGGACTTCGTGCCGACGACGGATGCCATCGTGGTGGAGCGCATGAAGCGCGCTGGCGGCATCGTGATCGGCAAGACCAACACGCCCGAGTTCGGCCTCGGCTCGAACACCTACAACGACGTGTTCGGCCGCACGCTGAACGCCTACGACCAATCGAAAACGTCGGGTGGATCGAGCGGCGGCGCCGGCGTCGCAGTCGCGCTGCATATGCTGCCCATCGCCGACGGCAGCGACCACGGGGGCTCGCTGCGCAACCCGGCGGCCTGGAACAACGTGTTCGGCTTCCGGCCGTCTTACGGCCGCGTGCCGGCACAGGGCCTGGACGTGTTCTACGCCTATATGGGCGTGCAGGGTCCGATGGCGCGCAACGTGCCGGACCTCGCCATGCTGCTATCGGTCCAAGCGGGCCACGACCCTCGCCTGCCGCTCTCCAACCGCCAGGATCCGGCGCAATTCGCGGGCGACCTTCGGCGCGACTTCAAAGGCACTCGCATCGCCTGGTCGGGCGATTTCGGCGGCGCCATCCCGTTCGAGCCAGGCGTGCTCAACCTGTGCAAAGTGGCACTCAAGAGTTTCGAAGCCTTGGGGTGCATCGTCGAGGAAGCCACGCCCGATTTTCCGATCGAAAAGGTCTGGCACAACTGGCGCACGCTTCGCGCCTGGCAGACCGGCATCGCGCTCAAGCAGCTCTACAACGACCCGGGCAAGCGCCCCCTGATGAAGCCGGAAGCGATATTCGAGGTCGAGAGCGGCCAAAAGCTCTCGGCGTTTGAAATCTATGACGCTTCGGCTGTACGCAGCACGTGGTACCAGGCCGTGCGGGCGTTCTTCGAGAAATACGACTATTTCATTCTGCCAGCGGGCCAGGTTTTTCCGTTCGACTCGACGATGGATTGGCCCAAGATCATCAACGGCCGGACCATGGACACCTATCATCGCTGGATGGAGTGCATGGTGGTGGTCACTATGTCGAACTGCCCTGCGCTCGCCGTGCCTGCCGGTTTTAACGATCGCGGCCTGCCGATGGGACTGCAGATCGTCGCTCCGAACCACGGCGAACTTGCCTGCCTGCAGCTTGCTCACGCATATGACGAGGCGACCGGGTGGGTCGCAAAACGGCCGCCACCTCTGCTCGGCAAGGCCTAGGTGGCATGCTCCAATTCGGAAACGTTGGGGCTGTTTCTGGTGCGGCGGATCAACCACACACGCCCAACAAATCATCCACGGTCCGATCAAAATCGGTCCCAGAATCCGACAAAATCGGGAGCCTTTTCATAACCGGGCAAAACCGAACGAAAGGGGAAAAAGCACTCCACAAAACGACAAAGCACTCCAACCGCAGCATGAAGTGTTGCAGCTCTAGATCGTTTGCCGTCACGATGTTTAGAAAGCCTTGCCATGTTGGGCAGCCTCCATCCGCTGGACCAACTGCCGTTAGTTTCGTGAAATAGTCGTGTGGCTGATGCTCGCTTATTTCGCCAGTTTTAAGATCAATCACACCATTCGGAGTGTTCAACGACCACGGGTCTGCATCCCACTGGCTGGTCGTGG
>JBEVIJ010000140.1:0-3923 GCA_040510745.1 Xanthobacteraceae bacterium | reverse complement strand
CGCGCCGACATGGACGCGCTGCCGATCACCGAGATCACCGGGCTGCCGTACGCCTCGACCAATTCCGGCAAGATGCACGCCTGCGGCCACGACGGCCACACCGCGATGCTGCTCGGCGCCGCCAAGTATCTCGCCGAGACGCGCAACTTCGCCGGCACCGCGGTGGTGATCTTCCAGCCGGCCGAGGAGGGCGGCGGCGGCGGCCGCGAGATGGTCAAGGAAGGCATGATGGACCGCTTCAAGATCGAAGAGGTCTACGGCATGCACAATTATCCGGGCCTGCCGGTCGGCGATTTCGCGATCCGGCCCGGCCCGATGATGGCCTCGGCGGACCGGCTCTACATCGACATCGAGGGACTCGGCGGCCACGCGGCGCGCCCGCACGTCTCGATCGACACCGTGCTGGTCGGCGCGCAGATCATCAATGCGATCCAGTCGGTGGTGTCGCGCAACGTCGATCCCCTGGAGTCGGCGGTGGTGTCGATCACCCAGTTCCATGCCGGCACCGCCGACAACATCATCCCGCAGACCGCGAAGCTGTCCGGCACCGCGCGCACGCTCGATCCGGCGGTGCGCGACCTGGTGGAGAAACGGCTGCACGAGGTGATCGAGGGGACGGCAAAGCTCTACGGCGCCAAGGCGAAGCTGGTGTACAAGCGCGACTATCCGGTGACGCGCAATCACGAGCGGCAGACCGCGTTCGCCGCCGAGATCGCGCGCGACGTGGTCGGCAAGGATCGCGTCGACGACGCGGTGGCGCCAGTGATGGGCGCCGAGGATTTCTCCTACATGCTGGAGGCGCGGCCCGGCGCCTTCATCTTCGTCGGCAACGGCGACACCGCGGGGCTGCACCACCCGGCGTATGACTTCAACGACGAGCTGATTCCGGTCGGGGCGTCGTATTGGGTCAAGCTTGTGGAGACGGCGCTGCGGGGGTAGGGGCTTTGGCCGCGTGAATGCGGCACCGCCGCCAGCACCGACAGTTATGCCCCGCGAAAGCGGGGCATCCAGCAGCCTCAGGCGCTGCGATTTGATCCGAAAACTTGGTGGTGACTGGATCATCCGCTTTCGCGGATGATGACAGCCGAGCTGACCGCTGGCTTGTCCTAGCGCGCTACCGCGCTACTCAATCACCTCATCGACGCGGAACAGCACGAACGACTCCGCAACCGTCAGCCCGAGCGCCTTGGCGGTCTTGAGGTTGAGCACCAGCTCGAACTTGGTCGGCAGCAGCACAGGCAACTCGGCCGGCTTGGCGCCTTTCAGGATTCGTCCGGTGCAATTTCCGGCCTGGCGATAGGCCGCGGTCGTGCTGGCGCCATAGCTGATCAATCCGCCGGACCGTGTGAATTCTTCTGCGTGATACATCGCCGGAATGCGGAGGCGCGCCGCCAGGGCGATGATCAGGTCGCGTTGGCCGGTGAAAAACAAATCGCCATAGAGCAGAAGGGCGTCCGGCCGTTGCTGGCCAAGCTGCACAAAAGCCTGGTCGATCTCGGCGACGGTGCTGGCTGACAACAATCGCAGTTGCTGGCCCAGGGGCCCAGCCACCGCATTCAACTCCGCCATTTCCGGCGGGCGTATTGGATTTTGCGAATTTTGCAGGACCGCGATTGTGGTGGCTTTCGGCAACAGCTCGCGGATCAGCTCGAGACGTTTTGGTGCCAAGGCGCGGCCGGCAAAGCTGACACCCGTTACGTTGCCCTCGGGCCGGTTCAGGCTGGTGACAAGGCCGGTCTGCACCGGATCGGCGCCGGATGTGAAGACAATGGGGATGGTCGCTGTCGCCGCCCTGGCGGCGCGCACCGCGAGGGCGCCCCCGCTCGCAACCAGCACCGCCACCTGACGGCCAACCAGATCGGCCGCCAGCTCCGGCAGCCGGTCGTATTGGCCGGCCGCCCAACGGTATTCGCTCGTCACATTCTGACCCGGAACAAAGCCGGCTTCGTTGAGGCCCTGGCCGAATGCGACGGCCTGGTTGGCATAGCCGTCGAGCGACCCGGCGTGGAGGAATCCGATCACCGGCTTCGCCGGCTGCTGCGCGGCCGAAGCGATCGGCCACGCTGCTGCGGCGCCCCCGAGGAGCGTGATGAATTCGCGCCGTTGCATCCAGCGATGCTAGCAGGCTCGAATTACGCCGTCTTGGCGTGCGTTCTGTACCTCTTCCCGAAAAAGGGCGTTCACGCCCGTCTTCGACGGGCTATGCGGGGAGAGGGAGCGCACCGCCGATGCCGCTCCGCAAGCGCTTTCAATCGCCAAGGGTCATGCTCTAGTCTCTCCCAAATTCCAGGGAGGCGACGCCATGACCGAATTCCGCAAGCTCATGCTGTCCGCGGCCTTCATCGGCCTGTTGGGCATTCTGCCCGCCGCGTCGGCGCACGCGCAGGCGCAACCCTGGCCGCAGCGCGGCGTGAAGTTCGTCCTGCCGTTCGGACCGGGCAGCGCCACCGACATCGCGGCGCGGCTGATGGGCGACAAGCTCGCCGCCAAGTGGGGCAAGCCGGTGGTCATCGAGAACCGGCCGGGCGCCGACGGGCTCCTTGCCATCAACGCCTTCACCGCGGCCGCCGACGACCACGTGCTGCTCTACGCGTCGAGCGCGAGCTTCATCGCGCACCCGTACACGCAGGAGAAGGTGCCCTACGACATGGAGCGCGATCTCGCGCCGATCGCGCGGATCAGCGACACCATCCTGTCGGCCGGCGTGCCGGCGTCGAGCGGCACCAAGACGCTCGCCGAGTTCGTCGCCGGGGCGAAGCAGGCGCCTGACAAGCACAACTTCGCCGGCGCGCCGGGGCTCCCGGAGTTCGCCGCCATGGCCTTCGTGAAGAGCGAGAACCTCGGCATCGCCAAGATCCCCTACAAGGACGTGGTGCAGGCGGGGCGCGACCTCGGCGAGAACCGCATCCAGTTCCTGCTGTCGTCGTTCGCGGTGGTGCAGCCGCTGATCGAGGCGGGCAAGGTGCGGGTGGTCGGGGTGGGCGTGCGGACATCGCTGGCGCCCGGCGTGCCGACCGTGACCGAGGCAGGCTTCCCGTCGCTGCAGATCGAGACCACGTCGGGGTTCTACGGGCCGCGCGGCATGCCGCTTGAGCTGCGCCAGCGCATCGGCCGCGACGTGGTCGAGGTGACCAACGATCCCGCGATCTCGCAGCGGATCGCGGCGTCGGGGCAGGACGTGCGGACCGGCGGTCCCGAGCAGATGGCGCAAACGCTCAAGCAGCAGGCGCAGCGCGCCGCGGAGATCGCCAAGATCCTCGGGATGACCGCGAAGAATTAACGGGCCGGAGGACCCCCGGAACAACCGCCGGGAACAAGCCGACAACGGGCCGAGAAGCCGGAGGTCGCGCTGTTCTACTGCACCGGCTCGACGCGCTTCTCCGCCGTGGCGGGGGCCTCGATGATGGGGCCTCGCTGCGGCAAAAGCCCCGTAATCCGTGCCTCCAGCGCGCGCCAGGCGGCGAATTCATTGGCGCGCGAGCTCTCCAGCGCGGCGATCATCATGGCGGACAGGAACGGCAGAGATTGCACTGCAAGGACCAGCGCGAACATGTTGATTTCGCGAACTCTTTCCCAGTTGGTCGCATAGACGAAAATGGCGCTGGCAAGGAGCAGGCCGGCGATCACCGCCTCCCAGAACGCCGGGAAATCCTGGCCTTTGCGCGAGTTGCCGCCCTTGGCCGTGCGGATGAACGGCAGGGTGTCCTTGAACAATCCGAATCCGACCGCCCGCGCCACCGTCCACTGCACTGACATTGCTGCGAAAACGGCGCCGAGCGCCTGTCCCGGCGGGATTTTGACGCGCAGCCGGTAGAGCGCCGCGAAGTGCGCGACCGACACCATGAACGCGGCCAGAATCGGAATGGTTAGGATCTTGTCGGGCACGGCGATGCCGGCAAACACGACGAACGGCACGCAGATCA
>JBEVIJ010000139.1:0-4938 GCA_040510745.1 Xanthobacteraceae bacterium | reverse complement strand
ACCTGCATGTTGGGGAAGCCGTCGAGAAAGATGATGCGCTCGACCAGCTTGTCGGCGTGCTGCATTTCCTCGATCGATTCCTTGCGCCAGTATTTGGCGAGCGCGAGGTAGCCCCAATTGTCGAGCAGCCGGTAGTGCAGCCAGTACTGGTTGATGGCGGCGAGCTCGTGCCGCAGGCCGCGATTGAGATATTCGATGACTCGGGCGTCGCCTTTCATGGTCCGCATTCCATGGTGTTTGTTGCGGCGCCCGGCGCAGGGCGCAGCGTTTTAGAATTGCTACAACCTGGATCAAAACGCGAGGCGGGACAAGGGCGGAAGGTACGCCGCCCGAACCACAATGGCAGTTATCAAGTGCTGATTAACGCTGTCAGCCGCGGTGCTGGCCGCTGGGGCAGCACTGGCATGCGGACGGACACGCCACCGCCAGCGCCTCGTCCATGATCTTGCGGATGGTGCGCGCGCACCGCCCGCATTGGGCGCTGCAGCCGAGGCAGCCATAGACCTGGCCGGTCGTGCGCGGCGCTTGCGCGGTCGCGACCGTGCGGACGTCGTGGTCGCTGAGCACGTTGCAGGAGCAGACGATCATGGAAGGGCGCAACTCCCGGGGCGGCTTTTTAGTTCTATGTGTAACTATGTAATTCAACCGGGGCGGGCGCGCAAAGCCAAAACGCAAAATTTACACGTATTCCAATCTGAGCCGTGGATCGATCTGGAAAACCGGCCGGCCCGCGCCGATTTTGCGCGGTTCGTCAAGTGGATAGCGGAAGGTCGAGTACCCTCAGGCGGCGGCCTTGGTGAGCGCATCGACGACGCCGTCGACGACCTCCTCGACCAGCACCTTGTCGTCGCCCTCGCCCATCACCCGGATCACCGGCTCGGTGCCGGACGGGCGCACGATCAGGCGGCCGTGGCCGTCGAGGCGCTGCTCGGCGACCTTGATCGCGGAGCGCACCTTGGCGTCCTCGAGCGGCTTGCCGCCCTTGTAGCGGACGTTCTTCATCACCTGCGGCAGCGCTTCGAAGCGGTGACAGACCTTCGACACCGGCTGGCCCTGCTTCTTCACCACGGCGAGGATCTGCAGCGCGGCAAGGAAGCCGTCGCCGGTGGTGGTGTAGTCGGACAGGATGATGTGGCCGGACGGCTCGCCGCCGACGTTGTAGCCGTGCTCGCGCATGTGCTCGAGCACGTAGCGGTCGCCGACCGGCGTGCGCACGAGCGAGAGGCCCAGGCCCGCGAGATAGCGCTCGAATCCGAGGTTGGACATCACGGTGGCGACGATTCCCGGCTTGGCGAGGCGGCCGTCCTCCTTCCAGCTCTCGGCGATCACCGCCAGCAACTGGTCGCCGTCGACGATGCGGCCGCGCTCGTCGGCGATCAGCACGCGGTCGGCGTCGCCGTCGAGCGCGATGCCGACGTCGGCGCGCATTTCCTTGACCTTCTGGCAGAGCGCCGCCGGCTCGGTCGAGCCGCACTCGCGATTGATGTTGAAACCGTCGGGCTCGATCCCGATCGAGATCACCTCTGCGTCGAGCTCACGCAGCGCCTCGGGCGCCACCCGATAAGCGGCGCCGTTGGCGCAGTCCACCACGATGCGCAACCCGCCGAGCGACAGGTTCTTCGGCAAGGTGCGTTTGGCGAACTCGATATAGCGGTCCTGGACGCCGTCGATACGCTTGGCGCGGCCGAGATCCGGGCTCTTCGCCAGTTTCTTGGCGAGGTCGGAGTCGAGCAGCGCCTCGATCTGGTGCTCGACCTCGTCGGAGAGCTTGAAGCCGTCGGGACCGAACAGCTTGATGCCGTTGTCGTCGTAGGGATTGTGCG
Organism: Xanthobacteraceae bacterium; assembly: GCA_040510745.1. GTDB lineage: Bacteria > Pseudomonadota > Alphaproteobacteria > Rhizobiales > Xanthobacteraceae > Z2-YC6860. The sequence goes on along the minus strand of JBEVIJ010000139.1, from coordinate 3,115 downwards.
AGGCCGAGATCATCACGCCGATGTCGGCGCGCATGGAGCGCGTGAGCATGCCGACCGCCGGCGTCGGAATCGGGCCGGTCAGCAGCACGTCCATGCCCACCGAGGTGAAGCCCGCGACCAGGGCGGTCTCGATCATGTAGCCGGAAAGCCGGGTGTCCTTGCCGATCAGCACGCGATGGCGATGGTCGCCGCGCCGAAAGATCAGCCCGGCCGCCTGCCCGACCTTGAGCGCCAGCTCCGGCGTGATCACGCCATTGGCGCGGCCGCGGATGCCGTCGGTGCCGAAATGCTTGCGAGCCATGTTCGCCTAACCGGCTGGGTTATTGGTCCGGATGATAGGGCAATTCAATGGCCAAAATCTTCACAAAATGTGAGCGGATTTAACGCCCATGACGAAGGGGCCGGCGGCGGAAGGCCGCAGCCGGCGCAGCTAGTGTCCCGATTCCGAAGTTCGTCCGATCTCGCGGCAATCTCTGATACGAACTTCGGAATCGAAGGACACTAGCAACTCTATGATTCTAGTGCCCCTTTTGAACCCGAAGTTCGCAACCGCCCTTGCCGCACAATGTGTGCGAACTTCGGGTTCGGGGCACTTGGTGAATAAACCGTTCGCTATCGCTTCTTCTTGTCTTTTACGCTGGGAGGCGGCTGGGTGACGTTGATCGGATCGGACGCCGGGAAGCTGTCTTCCAGTCCCTGCTCGAGCGATTTTTCGAGCTTGCGCTGCTGGGCCGCTTCCCGCTCACGCCTGGTCTTTTCGTCAACCTCGTTATCCATGAGAGTATCATTCGGAATGCCCATTGGATTCTCCTTAAGACGACCGCGGACGGCCGCCACCATCAGGATAACGCCCGGGGGATAGGCCGCGTTCCCCGGTTTCCCGTGCCGAATCCGGCAAGTAGACTGCATCTCATGCGCCCGATGACCTGTATCGAGGACCTGCGGCAGCAAGCCCGCCGCAAAGTGCCGCGCGCGTTCTTCGACTACGCCGAGGCCGGCTCCTATTCGCAGGAGACCCTGCGCGCCAACCGGCAAGACCTCGAACGCATCAAGCTGCGCCAGCGCGTGCTGGTCGACGTGGCGCAGCGCGACCTGACCACGACCATCATCGGCGAGAAGGTTTCGCTGCCGCTGGCGCTGGCGCCGATCGGGCTCTGCGGCATGCAGCATGGCGACGGCGAGATTCTCGCCTGCCGCGCCGCCCAGGCCGCCGGCATTCCGTTCACGCTCTCCACCATGTCGATCTGCTCGATCGAGGACGTGGCGCAGGCGGTCGGCAAGCCGTTCTGGTTCCAGCTCTACGTGATGAAGGACCGCGGCTTCATCAAGGCGCTGATCGAGCGCGCGGCGGCGGCGAAATGCAGCGCGCTGGTGCTCACGGTCGACCTGCAGGTGCTCGGCCAGCGCCATTGCGACGTGCGCAACGGCATGACCGTGCCGCCCGAGATCAAGCTCGCCAACCTGATCGACATCGCCACCAAGCCGGCCTGGGCGCTCTCGATCCTCAAGGGCAAGCGCAAGACCTTCGGCAATCTCGCCGGCCACGTGCGCGGGATGGAGAACGTCAAATCGCTGGCGCAATGGACCGCAAGCCAGTTCGACCCGACGCTCAACTGGAAGGACGTCGAGTGGGTCAAGAGCGTGTGGCCCGGCAAGCTCATCCTCAAGGGCATTCTCGACGTCGAGGACGCCAGGACCGCCGCCAAGACCGGCGCCGCGGCGCTGATCGTGTCGAATCACGGCGGCCGGCAACTCGACGGCGCGCCGTCCTCGATCTCGGCATTGCCGAAGATCGCCGACGCAGTGGGCGGCGACATCGAGGTGATGTTCGACGGCGGCATCCGCACCGGACAGGACGTGTTGCGCGCGCTCGCGCTCGGCGCGCGCTCCTGCATGGTCGGCCGCTCCTACATCTACGGTCTCGGCGCCGGCGGCGAGGCCGGCGTCGCCAAGGCGATCGAGTTTCTCGGCAAGGAGCTCGACGTCAGCATGGCGCTCACCGGCGTGAACAGCGTCAAGGACATCGACCGGCGAGTGATCGCCGAGGTTTGATCCAAGCTCGCGCGTTGCGCCGAGCGTGTCTCCGACAAGCTGCTTCAGATCCTGGCCCGTGGCGCGGATTGCGCAAAGTATTTGCGCGGGTGGAACAAAGTTCCGGACAGCACGGATTGCGAGCCGGCGGAACCGCGCCAGACGCCCCGCGTTCACCGGCAAGGGGGAGACCACGCACGAGAGGAGAAGCTGCCATGCAGGTCAACGAAGTCATGAGCAGAGACGTCAGCATCGCCAGCCCGCGGCAGTCGATCCGCGACGCCGCGCGCATGATGGCGGAGATCGACGCCGGCGTGGTTCCGGTCGGCGAGAACGACCGGCTGGTCGGCGTGATCACCGATCGCGACATCGCCATTCGCGCGGTAGCCGAAGGCAAGACGCCGGACACGCCGGTCCGGGAGGTGATGAGCGCCGAAGTGAAATACTGCTTCGAGGACGACGACGTCAGCGACGTCGCGCGCAACATGGCGGAGATCAAGCTGCGCCGGTTGCCGGTGGTCGACGGCCGCAAGCGCCTAGTGGGGATCATCTCGCTTGGCGACATCGCGCTGGCGCAAGGCCCCGACACCGCGGGCGAGGCGCTGTGTGGCATCTCGGAGCCGGGCGGCGAGCATTCGCAATCCATGGACGGACGCGGCGGCGCGATCGCGCACTGACCGCTGACAACGGGGACGACAGCGCGCGGACGACGAAGACCGGACGCTCCAAATGGAAGCCAAGGAGCATTCGCGGTCACGTCGTCCGCGGTCGTATGCCCTTCCTAAAAACTAAGCTTTTTCAACCCGTTATCTTTCAGCTTGACGGGCAGTCCGAGGTCGGGAATCAATAAGAACAAATAGCGAACATGCTCGGATGCCGCCATGGCTTTCGCCGCGCGACCTGATGTCCCTTTCCTCGCCGAAGCACCGGCAGCCCTGATCGACCGGCTGCGGCAAAAACTGCGCGCGGTCGAGGCGGCGACCGGCCTCGGCGTCGAATGCGCCGGCGCGGTCGCGCTCGGCATCCCGCCGATCGATGCCGCGCTCGGCGGCGGGCTTGGCACCGGCGCGCTGCACGAGATCGC